>JACPRC010000009.1 GCA_016190175.1 Planctomycetota bacterium | reverse complement strand
GACGGCGGGGGGGGCGGAGGCGCAACGGCCAACGAATGGATCGGCAAGGCCGCCATGGCGACCGCGCGCAGCTATTCTCCGGCCGCGTCCCCGGTGACAATCGGGGGCGTCGCCGGCGTCCTCGCGGTCGGCGGGTACAACGCCGGCTATCTCGCCACGGCCGAGTTCTACGTTCCGTAGGCGGCACGTCAAGAAGATGCGGAGTGCCTGACGGCAGCGGCTGCGGCTCCGTCGGGATCGACCTGCTGATGCCGCTCTTCGCTCTCTGGCTCTTGCCCGGCTTGTTCGCGAAGCTCCTCGGCCGCAGGCCGAGAGCTCCTGAAGGAGATCCCCCGCGTGCCGAAGAGCGACGGGTTCGGCGCGCGGGTGGGGTATCTCAAGGCGGTCGCGGCGTTCGTCGCCCGGCATCCGGACGCGGCGAAAAAGGTGGACCCGGCCGATCTCGCCGCCGTGCGGCAGGGGGCCGACTCGGCCGTAGCGGGCCGCTCCTCCTCGGACGCGTCCAAGAAGGCCCTCCCCGTCGCGACGCAGACGCTCAACGAGCGCGTCCGTCGCGCGACGCTCGCGGCGACGGCGTGGCTCGACGTCTACGAAGACCTCATACAGTTCCTTGGGGATGAGGGCCTGCTTGCGAGAGTTCGGGCGCTGCGCGAGGGGGCGCGCGCGAAAGTGCCGCGCGAGCGCACCCCCGCGGATTCCCCGCGGGCTCCATCCGCGCAACGCGGACGCATCTCTCGAGGGATAGGATCTCGCGCCGCGTCGCGGAATGTCTTCCCTCGACGTACGCTTTCCTCGCCCTGTTGGAAACCACGAAGCCGTCTCGACGCGCGCCTTGATCGCCGTCCCCGGCGCATGGTACAACGGGGACGATGGAACGAAGACGAACCTCGGATCTGTCGCGGGAAGATGCCGTCCCCTACTTCCTTTGGGATGAGGACACCAGCGTCGCCGAACTCCGACGCGTGCTGCGGGAGGGGCCGGAGAGCCTTCGAATCCACTACGTCGCGAAGATCCTCCGCGAGGCGCGTCCGGAACATGCATGGCTCTTCTTCCGGCCGGAAGACGTCCGGGCACGCTGGACGGAAGTGCGCCCGCGCCTGGGTCGGATGACGGCCGTCTGGGAGTTCCTCTTCGACCAATGGGCACGCGACGGCCTTCTTGCGTAGCGACCTGCTCGCTCCTCTTCAGCGACAGGTCCTCGACGTCCTGGCGCGAACGCCCCACTCGTTCTTCCTGAGCGGGGGGGCGGCCCTGGGTCCTTTCTACCTGCATCACCGAACCTCGGCCGACTTGGACCTGTTCGCCGCGTCGGAGCAGGACTTCGGGGAAGCGCCCCGTCTTGCGGACGTCCTGGTGCGGGAAACCGGACTGCGGGCGACCCCTGAGCGGACCGGCCCTTCCTTCCGGCGCATCATCCTGGAATCGATGTCGGACGCTCTCCGACTCGATTTCGTGTTCGACGTCCCGCCGCAGATCGTGACGCCGAAGCCCGTCGTGAACGGCGTGAGGATCGATTCCCTGGAAGACATCGTCTGCAACAAGATCGGCGCGATCCTCGACCGCGGCGAGGTCCGGGATCTCATCGACCTCTTCTTCCTCGACCGGGCGGGATACCGGACTCAGGAGTGGTGGCGACACACGCTTCGGAAAGAGGCGGGGCTTACGCCCGAGATCCTCGCGCACCAGGTGTCCACCGTGCCGGTGGACGCGCCGTGGCCGAGGTTGGTCGTCCCCCTCGATCTCCCGCAACTTCGCGCCTACCGCGACGATCTCGCCCTGGATCTTGCCCGGCAGGCGTTTCCGCGATCTCCAACGGCACCGTAGAGTTGCGGCGCGGGAGGACGTCACCACCCGTGCCGCTTCCGCGAGGTCCGCCGTGACCCAATCCGCCTCGGCGAGACCGGCAAAATGCGCGAAACGACCGGCTCTTTTCCGCCGCAAAGCGCGCGGGCCAGGAAGCGCCGGGGGACGCCCGATTCGGTACTCCCGATCGCGTTCATTCCTTGCGCCGTTCGACGTCCCGGCTACACTCAGGGACCATGGCCCGCATCCTCGTCGCCGAAGACAGTCCGGAAATCCGCGTCGTCCTGCGGCGGATCGTCCAGCTCGACGGACACGAATGCGTCGACGTGGGCGACGGGCAGGCCGCCCTCGACCGGTGCGCGGCCGAGTCGTTCGACCTCATCCTCAGCGATCTCCGGATGCCGCGGCTCGACGGACTCGCTCTCCTCAAGGAGCTCCGGCGCCGCGGTCGCGCGGTCCCCGTCGTGATCCTGACGGCCTACGCCGACATGAACACGGCGTTGGAGGCCGTTCGGGCCGGTGCGTTCGATTACCTGGCGAAACCGCTCTCCGTGGAGGATCTTCGGACCACGATCCGCCGCGCGCTCGAGACCGACGCGGAGAAGGGGGAGGGGACGCCCGACGTCTCCCCCGATCAATGGAGCCTCGTGGGGCGCTCCCCGGCCATCGTCGCGGTCTTCAAGAAAATGGCCCGGCTGATCGATTCCGACGCGCCCGTCTTCCTGTTCGGGGAGACGGGGACGGGCAAGGAAGTCGTCGCGCGCATCCTGCACTCGCAGGGGCCGCGCAAGTCCGGTCCGTTCGTGCCGGTGAACTGCGCCGCGCTTCCCGAGCCGCTGCTGGAGGCGGAGCTCTTCGGCCACGTCCGGGGGGCCTTCACCGGCGCCGACGCGGACCGGCCGGGCCTCATCGAGTCGGCGCACAAGGGGACGCTGTTCCTCGACGAGGTGGGGGAACTCCCGCCGCCGCTCCAGGGGAAACTCCTCCGGTTCCAGGAGAACCGCGAGGTGCGCCGCGTGGGATCCACCGCGAGCCGCGCGGCGGACGTCCGGATTCTTTGCGCGACCAACCGGGACCTCGACGCCATGGTGCGGTCGGGCGCGTTCCGCCAGGACCTCTTTTACCGGATCAACGTGCATGCGATCCACCTCCCGTCGCTGCGCGACCGGGTGGGGGACGTGCCGCTCCTGTTCCGCCACTTCCTCGGACGCGCATGCGGGCGGACCGGCCGGTCCGTGCCGAAGGTGGACCGGGACGTGCTGCCGCGGCTCGAGGGCCATCCCTGGCCCGGCAACGTCCGGGAACTGCAATACGCGGTCGAGCGGGCGCTCGCGAACATGACCGGGAACCGGCTTCGTGCGGACGATCTTGAGATGTCGCCCGACCCGGCCCGGCCCGTCGAGCTGCGGACGCTTCAGGAAGTCGAGCGCGATCACATCCGCGCCGTCCTCCGCCACTGCGGCGAGAACCGTTCCGAGGCGGCGCGCATCCTTGGGATCGACCGCAAGACGCTGCTGCGGAAGCTCAAGGACGCCTGACCCGGTCGCTGCCCTGCTGCGGCGTTCCGTCGGACCGACTTGGGGAGAATCGCCTCACTCGCGGGGCCCGAAGCCCGCGGGCACGACCGGGGGAGTGAGGCACGCCGGTTGCGTACATCCGGGTTGGAAGCCACGGAAACCGGGGAGGATGTATGCAGCACGGAACGGCGCGCCGGCGGACGCGGTTGCATTCGATCTCGGCACGGGGTAGACTCCGCGGCGTCATCCCGAGGGAAGTGGTGAAGAGGCTGGCGGCGTACATCAGGGCGATCGCGATCCTCGCGGTCCCGCTGATGATGGCATCCGCCCCGCCGCCCGCGTCCGTCCAGCAATCCGTGGTGGTCCCCGACGGGTGGGTCGCCGACGTCTACCTCGCGGAGTCCGGCATCTGTCTGCGCCGCGTGGGCGGCGAGCTTCTGGTCGGCGGCTTCAACACCGTGTGGTCGGGGACGACGCCGATCGCGCAGGGCGGTTTCGTCGCGGCCGCGATCGACCGCGCGCCGGACGGGACGCTGTACGTGTCGGAGGCGATCTTCCCGGCGAGCCTGTGGAGGTTCCCTCCGGATGGCTCCGGCCAGCAGACGGCGCTCTGGGGTTTCAAGTACTCTCACGGCGTCTGCGTCCTCCCGAACGGCGACGTGCTGGCGCTCGACACGGGCTGGCTCAACTTCGCGGGGGAGGACGGGAAGATCGTGAAGGTCCCCCCGACGCTCGCGAGCGTGGAGCAACTGCCGGCGGAGGTCACGTCGCCGCTCCTCATCAATCCGGCTTCGATCGAACTCGGCCCCGACGGCTACGTCTACTTCGCGGAGCGGCGGTATCTCTGGTTCCAGGACGGCTCGATCTGGCGGTTCAAGCCCGGGAACCCTGTCGCGGAGCTCGTCTTGGCGGGTCTCGGGGATCCGTTCGATACCGCGTGGGCGCCCGACGGCGCGCTCTTCATCACGGACGGGACGAACCTCCTGCGGTGGCACCCGCAGACCGGGACCATCGAACTCTGGGCGAGCGGCTTCGTGGCCCCGCACGGGGTGGACGTGGCGCCGAACGGCGACGTGTACGTGG
>JACPRC010000036.1 GCA_016190175.1 Planctomycetota bacterium | reverse complement strand
GCTCAGTATAACCCGATCCTGAGTGGCTCAGTGAACCCGACTCCACCTGGCTCAGCTTGCCCGATCCCAGGTGGCTCAGTATGCCCAGGCTCGTGACACGCTGCTGAACTGACCGCGAACCTCCACCTCCCGCTCCCCTTCACCCGGCTCATCGGCCGACCGCTCAACGTCACGACACTGTCACCAAGAACCGGCCCGTTTTGAACCATGCCGGATTTCTCCGCCCCGAGGTCCGGGAAACTGCCGAACGCTTCGTAGAGGGCCTTGACCGCCCGCGCCCCCCGCAGGAGCCGCAGGGCCTCCGGATCGCCGGATCGGCGCCTGCCCCGTGTGGGTCCGGGATGGGCCCGAAAGGGTCCCTGGGCCGCCACAGGTCTCCATACCGAGGGATCATACGCCTCCCGACGGCATTCGCTACCTTTATTGATTTACGCGGCCTTACCTTTGTTCCATTAGCTGGCTGGGACCCCTTGGACGCGCGCGCGCTCCCACGCGCGGCTACGGCACCTTGCAAATCTGCTCGTGATAGTAGTTTCGCCGTTCCAAATATCGCGCCCGCAGAGCCGGTTCAAGCAGCGGGAGAACTGTCGCGTCCGTCTGCGCCATGATCGTGCGCACTTGATCATGGAATACCGAACTGCCGAACAGGACGCCACCGTCGTTGATGCAACGGTCCCTCTCTTGACGCATTGCCTTCCTGATGCTGAAACCCTCGTAAATCAACGACTCCAACACCTCCTCATTTGCCTTCCGGTGCCAGAGAAAGTCATAAACGTCTCCAGCCGCGTCGCGTTGACGTCTGATCACCGTATCGCACTCGGCGAAAATGTGGGCGAATCGCTCCTCCTTGGTGCTCTCCTTCTCCCCTAGACTCTCATCCAGCGTTTCCGGCGGAATGGAGCGCTTGGACTCAATCTCTCGCGTTTCCGGGGCCGAAGCCGGGCCATGAGAAGGCGGTCGGCGTTCAGAAGAAGTGCCGCCCAGCCGGTCGGCCCGGCCACCTGCCGCCCGGTGACGGAAATAGGCTCCTCCAAGAAGGAGCGCCAGGATGGCAGACAGACCAAGACTGATCGCCCACCGCTTCATACGATTAGGACATCCCGCTGCCGGCGCCGCGGGGACACCAAGTGCCTCGCAACTCCAGTGCGACCCATTCAAAGACCCATGGCCTTTGCATACTTCTCCTCGAATTCGTGGGCGCCCTTTTCGCTGTCGTCGAATGTCCCCGGGTCCTTGTCGGCCTTGTCGAGGATCCCGTCCTCGTCCCCATCCAGGCTCTTTGCGGTGATCTTCTTCTTCTTCTCCTCGTCTGTTGTGTTCCCTCGCAGCTTCTCCACCTCTTCGTTCACCTCGACGTAGTAGAGCGCGTGGCGCAACTCGTGGAGCATGGTCCTCAACTTGGTCTTCTCGTCGCGAAACGCCTGGGGGCTGAGCCTCATCGTGACAAGGTTGAGCCCATCCTTCATCGGGTGCTTGGTCTTCCCGGAATGTGTGCTCACCTTGTCCCCTTCGGTCGCGAGAGCGGTATCAGAAGTCGTCGTGAATAGCGGGAACTCAGGATCCCTGGCGGCCTTCACCTTATCGAGCACCTGTTTAAGCTGTATCGCCAGCTTGGCCTTCTCATTGTCGGGGCCGTTCTCGTTCTGCTGAATCCACTTCTCGATCTTGGCGAGGTTGTCGTCGATCAGCTTGCTGGGCGACAGGGCGCCACCGTCTCTCGTGATGTAGATCGACACGGGGATGTCGAGACTTATTGGAGCCCGCTCGTTGCGCCCGGAGTCGCGCCACTCGATGCTGATCGGGACTCGGAACCAGTACCATCCCTCCGGCGCATTCGCGGGAACCGTAAACCGGATGGAGATCCTCTCTCCGCCGGACGTGACCGAGACTGAAACGGGTTGGACTACCTTCCCCCCTTCCGGTGCATTGTTCTGTGTGATGTCGCCCTTGTTCGCCTTGCTCCCCGTAATCGTGCCGTAGCCTGGAGACAGCTCGATGGTCGCCACTGGGGTCTCCCCCGGCGCGGCGAAACCGCCCGTGACTTGCTTCGGGCCGGGTCTGCCGTTGTTGGGCTCCCGACGTACGATCCCCTCATCCGCCGCGAAGATCGACCCGGTCGCGCTCAACTCGACGCGAACCACCGCGCGCGGGACGTCGACACCTCCCAATTGACCGGGAAGGAGATTCACCATCGCTGTTCTCGTGCCGACATCCACCCCCTCGTTCGTCAGCGACCCTTCCCCATCCACCAGCGTCCATGAAGCGGCCACATTCTCGCTCTGATCGGCGCGGAAGGATGCGATCAGCAGCGTCTGGTGCCCCGCCGTTCGTCCTTCCTGATGCACGTATTCGATCCCCGAGGCGATGAACTGCGCCTTCGCGAATCCGATGTTGCCGGCGGTGTCGAGAATCGCCGCCCCGAACGCGTTCGGGCCGATGGAGACCGAACGAGGGGGCAAGTCGATCACCGCGCGATCGCCCGCGATCTCCGCGAGCCACGGTCTCCGGCGAACGACGTCCATGCCGGGTCCGATGGCCAGCTCCGACGAGAGATGCCTCTCGCTGAAGACGATCAAAGAGGCGGTATCCACACCGCTCCCCGAATCGGAGTATGCCACCCTTATCTGCACGTCCTCTCGGTCCACACTCTCGCTGCTCGGCGACTCGAACTGGATCGCCGGCGGCTCCGCGTCGGCGAGAACTGACCCTGCGGCGCCCGCGATCGCCGCAAGGTCCAGGTTGTTCACGAGTCCGTCGCGGTTCATGTCGGCGGCCAACTCCTGAACGGGATTGAACGCGGCCGTACTCTGGAGGAAGGTGGTCAAGAGGTCCACATCAGACTGGGCGATTTGGCCGTCTCCGTCCAGATCCCCCAGCCGCTTGGGCCGCGGCCCATCCATCGGGTTGGGCTGGACATAGAATCTACCAATGCCGCTCGCCGCGGGCGAGATCGCCGCCACGCTCTGCTCCCCGGGCGTCGCGAAGGACGCGTCCCGGATTGCGATCACCCCCGCGTCCTCCGGGGCGAAGACCGCGACCGCAGGGAAGTTCGCTCCGAGATCCGATGCGCTCAACTGCACCGTGCCGGTGAAAGCGCCGGCCACGGCATTCGACTCGTTCACCGCCACAAGGATCAAGTCGAACCGGCTCGACGCGGTGACGGCGAGGCCTGCACTCGAGGTCACGACGATCCTCGTCATCGCGCCTCCCGCGGACGCGCTGAAGCGGAAGGTCTGGCTTGTCGAGTTTCCCGCCAGGTCAGCGGCGACGACCACCAGCTCGTTCTGCCCAACATTGGCGGGAAGAGTCCCGGAGAGGGAGACGCTGCTCGGGACTCCCATGAAGTTACTGGAGCCTGCCGCCCGCTGGACCAGGTAGGTCACCTCCACGCCGTTGAGCCGGACCATGATCGATTGATCCACAACGCCAGATACCGCGTCGGAAACGGTCGCTTCCAACGCCACGCTGGAGGACGACACCTGCCCCTCGGGGGCCGGTGTCGCGAGGAGGATCGTTGGTCCGGAACGATCCAGGACAAACGCGCGATCCGCAATGCTCGGCCCATTGCCCGCCAGGTCCGCCCCCGACGCCCGCAAGGTAATGAAGCCATCCTGGACCGCGCCCCACGGGACGCTGGCGGTCACGGCGATCTTCCCGTTGACCGCGTCATTCAGCGTCACGGCGGCGAACTCGGTCAGATCCGTCGTCTCTCCGGCGTTCACAGCCTCCAGCTTCCGGCTCGCAGGATCGGGGCCCGACCCGGTGTCCGTCATCGTGAAGCCGATCACAGGCATCGCACTCACTACGACATTAGACGCCGGAGAGGTGAACTCGATTGCGGCCGAAACCGAGTCCACAATGAGCAGGGCCGCATCCGAGGCGGCGGAGAAGACCCCGCCCACCTGCGTCACCGCGGTGATCGCGTAGACGCCGTCGGGGAGGGCGATCATCGTGTCGGCGAGGAGCCACGCCCCCGAACTGTCCGCATTCGCGGCGCCGACGAACATCCCGTTCGCGTAGACCAGGATCGTGGCCAGCGGCGCCGCCACCCCCTGGATCGCCGGAGTGCCGTCGTTTGTTCGTGTGAGGCTGGCCGCGAGCGTCGGGACGGGCAGCGGCGAGACCGAGATCGTCACAGTCACGGGCGCCGACGCGATCGAGCTGACGCCCGAGGCGTCCACCGCATAGGCTACGAGCGTGTGGGCGCCGGCCGCCAGCGGCGCGCTCGGGAAGCTCCAGGCGCCGTTGGCCACGAGCCCCGATCCGACAGGCACGCCGTCGGCAAGAACCGTCACGACAAGCCCCGATATGCCCGTGCCCGAGACGGTGGGAGTCGCGGTGCTCACGGTGCTTCCGTTCGTCGGGCCGAGGATGACAGGCGCGGCTGGGGCTTGGGCCGCCGCGACGGCGGTGACGGTGAAAGTGACCGACGCGAGCCCCGTCACACTTGCCGTGATCGTGCTTGCGCCCGCGGTAGTCGGCAGGAGGATGGGGGGCGAGACGGCGAGGCCGTTGGCGTCGGTCATGGCGGAAACGGTCGCTGCAGTCTGGTAAGCAGATGCGGCGCCGAACGTGATCCTGCGGATGCGGGCAAGTGCGACGTCCTGGGCCTCATCCATGAGCAGAAGACTCCCTTGCGAGTCGAGCGAGAGACTCGTCACCCCCGTCAGGGAGGCTTCGAGTGAAGTTCCTCCGTCTCCCGTGCCGTCGGCCTGGCCGTTGCCGGCGATGGTAGTGGTGGAGCCGTCCGGAGTGCGGCATTTGAGGACGGAGGCCGTTTCGCTGCCGACCCCGGTCGAGACCGTCTCCGCGAAATAGAGAGTTCCCAGGGCGTCGGCGGCGAGAGCCGTCATCCCGGGCTGGGCTACGATCGTCGTGACAATGCCATCAATGCCGACCCTCCGGATGCGATCGTTGTCTGCATCGAGGATCCACAGCGCACCGGTGCCGTCCAACGCGATTTCCGTTATCCCCGCAAACTGCGCCAGCGTCGCCGGACCACCGTCTCCCGAGAAGCCGGGGGTAGCGGTACCCGCCACCCACGAGACTGTGCCGGTGGAAGGCGTCCACTTCCACACACGGAGCGAGTCGGCTGCATAGAGGTCCCCCGCCGCGTCTACCGCCAGGTCCACCATGCGGGCCAGGTTCGGGATCGTGGAGATGGTCCCGCTGGGGTTGATCTTTCGGACCTTGAAGAAGGAAGAACGGCCTTCCGCGAAGTAGAGATTCCCCAAGGGATCCAGCGCGACGGATCTGGGATAGGCGACACTGGCCGATGTGGCGGGTCCGCCATCCCCTGTCGATCCCGCAACACCGTTCCCTGCGATCGTCGTGATGATCCCGTTCGTGCCTATCCTGCGGATGCGGTGGTTCTCCTCGTCGGCGATGTAGATGTTCCCGAGGCCGTCGGCTACCAAGTCGCCGCCGGAGATTGCCGCGTTCGTGGCCGGGCCGTTGTCGCCGCCGTATGCATACGTGCCGTTTCCCGCCGCTGTCGAGATGACACCGGCCGCATTCACCTGCCGGATGCGAAGGTTCTTTGAGTCAGCAATGTAAACGGATCCGGATGGTCCAACTGCAACCCCACTCGGTTCACGCAGTTTCGCCGCCGTCGCGAGTCCTCCGTCGCCGGAAAAACCCGCAACACCCGTCCCGGCGAAAACCGACATTGTTCCTGCGGGAGTGATCTTGTACACGCGATGCAGCCCCGATACGGCTGCCAGGACGTTGCCGCCTGCATCGGTAGAGATGCCAATACCCATGTTGCTGGGGGTGGCAGAGACGGGAAACGTAGTCAGGACGGAGATTGTTCCGGACGAGAGGTCCACGCGCAGCACGCGCTGTTGCCCGGTGCTCGCGACCCTATCCGTCAGATACAAGAGGATGTCGCCCGAAAGAGCAATGCTGAACGGAAGCGAGAGTGATGCGGAGGTCGCCTGTCCTCCCGCGCTGGGGTTGTTGGACCCTCCGCCCGCAACAGTAGTGATCGTTCCATTCTGGTCGATGCGACGGATACGCCCGTTCAGTGCATCGCAGACATAGATCCGGCCTTGGCTATCGCCTGAAACTGCCGAGGGAACCAATGGGGCCGAGGTCGCCGGACCACCATCTCCTCCGAACCCCGTCTCGCCGGTACCAGCGAAGGTGGTGACGATCCCTCCCGCACTCACCCGCCGAACCCGGTAGTTGCCCAGATCGGCGATGTACAAGTTGCCGGATGCGTCGCGCCAGAGACCTGCGGGTCCCCAGAACCGGGCGCCGAGAGCCGGCCCCCCATCTCCGGAGTAGCCGAGCATGCCGGAACCGGCAACCGTGGAGATCGTTCCGGAGGAACTTACGTTCCTGATCACGTGATGGTAGTTGTCCGCAATGAAGAGGCTTCCCGATGAGTCGCTTGCTATTCCGGCGAAGACTTGGTTTACCCACTCCATAATGGCCAGCGGTGCATCGGTTGCCGGACCCCCGTCAACCAATCCCCCCGCTATCTTCGTGATAACACCGGAGATGCCTCCGCCTGCTGTCCCCGTCACGAATACCGCCCCGCCGCTCGCCGCTTGGTAGTTCACCGTCGCCCCCGCGATCGGGTTCCCGAAGAGATCCGTGACGCGCGTCACGAGCGGCTGCGAGAGGAGCGTGCCCGCCGCACCCGCTTGATTGTCTCCTGCGATCCTCGTCAGGGTCGCATCCGACCCCATCCCCACCACGACCTGCGCCAGTCCGACCACCTCCGGCTTGGCCAACAGCATCACCTTCACCTGCTGGATCCCCGCCTGCGCGAAGACGATCGCGTTCGGGAGCACGAGCACGCCCTGCGCGGATTCCGTGAAGACCGCCAGGAAGCTCTCCGGGTAGATCGACGTGCCCGCCGCGTCCTTTGTCCCCGTCAGGTGGATCGCGACCACCCCCGTGAAGGTCGTGAGAACGGCGCCGGATGCGAGCTTCGCTGTGATCGTCAGATCCGACGCCACCCCCGCCTCGAGCGGGCTGGTGTACCCCTCCAGCGAGAAGAGGTCCGGATAGGCCGGGAGGAAAACGACATCGGGCTGCGTGGCCAGGAGGATCCCGTTCACCGTCGCCTGCACTTTGGACCCGCCACCGTCCAGCGAGTTCAGGAAGGCCTGATAGTTCCCGTTCCCGAGGTCCTGCACGGGACTGACCGTGCCGACTCCCACGACGGAAACCGTCACACTCTGGTTCGGCCCGAGGAGATTCCCCTCCATGTCCTTCGGTGTCACCGTGATGACAGAGGTCGAGAAACCGTCGGCCGGGAGCTGGGCGGGGACCGCGGTAACCGCGCCTTGTTGCGCATCGGCGATCTGGCCCGCGACGCCGAACTCGACGCCGGCCAGTTCGGTCACCTGAGCGTAGACTAGGTTGCTCACCGTGTCGATATGGCTGATGGGCACGAGGATCCAAGTGGCGGAGGCAACATCGAACCTGAGGAGCTTGAGCCCCGCCTCGGGCACTCCCGTCGTCTGCGCCACGGCGTCCGAGTACGGGATCGCCACCATCACCGGCTGGACGAATCTCACGCTCGGCCGAAAATCCACGACCGGCCCCGCCGGGACGAACCCCGGCGGGAATGCGATCGGGCCGGCCACGAGCTCGATCGAGAAGGCAATCGTCTGCGTGAGCGCCCCCTCGGGGATCGAAAGGCTCGACCCCGAGATCGGGTTCGCCAGGTCGGTCACCGAGAGCGTCCCGCCTGAGCTTCCCACCGTCGCGAGAACCGAGGCGATGCGGAAGAGGCTCGTCTTCTCCGCGACGTTCCCCGCCTTGTCGGCGATGCGCGCCGCAAAGATGTGCGGCCCGTCCGCGAGGCTCTCCGTCGTCATCCACGTCGCCTGACCTGCTCCGACCGCGAACTTCGCCGTGACGTCCACGCCGTCGAGCCACGCCTTAAAGGTCGCAGTGTCGATGCCGGAGCCCGGCATCGGGTCGAAGTAGGTCGCCACGAGCGTGGGTTTCCGATCGTCGATCGGCTGGCCATCGGCCGGCGAGAGAAGGAGGACCGGCGGCGTCGAGTCGATGGTGAACTGCCATGTCGCGACCGCTTCGTTGGCCGCGTTGTCGGAGACCCGCAGCTCGACCGTGTGGATCCCCGCCTGGAGCGGCTGCGCGGGCGTGAAGGAGATCCCGCCCGCCGTCGCCTGCGCCGCGACGATCGCGCCGTCGAGAAAGAGCCTCGCCGACGAGACGTCGATCCCCGAGAGCGCATCCGCCCACGTCGCCGAGATCGCTGGCTGGAGCCCCTCCACGACCCCCTCGGGCGCGCGCGACGTGATCGCCGGCGGCGTGAGGTCCACCGTCACCGGCGGCGCCGCGGATTCCGTCGAACCGACCGCGGTTGACGCAAACCCGGCCGCCCCGCACGCGCGCCGCTCTCGCACGAGGAACGCCGTGAGCGTCGCCGCGTAGACGCCGTCGGGGACGACCGAGCCGGCGTCGTTCTTCCCGTCCCACACGATCTGGAGGCTTGCGGGGAGGGAGGCCCCCTCTTCCTTCGGGCCCAGGGTCTACCCCTGCCCCTCCACGACGATCTTCCCATGGCTCTTGACCGATCCCGCGAGGACCGCTTGGCCCGAGACCTTGACGCTCCGCTTCGCGAAGAGAGCCGCGCTCGTTTCGAAAGGCGCGGTCGAGGGCGCCGAGTAGTCAAGCCGGCTTGTGCCCGCGAGGTTCACGTCGCGCCCCACGATCGCGCCGGCGAGCTTCGACTGTCCCGCGAGATGCACGAACGACTCCGGCGCGTAGATCACCGCCGCGGCCGACGAGATCCCCGCGAGCGTCACCTGGTTGTCCGCCGTGTGCGCCCCCGCGGGGCAGCGGCTTTGGACGATCCAGAGCTGGTCCGCCGCGCCGCCCGCGTTCACCTTCGCGTCGGCGGCGAACTTCACGTTCCCCGCGCACCAGAGGACGACCTTTCCGGAGACGGCCAGCGTCCCCTTCGCCTGCACGTCGAGCTTCGTGAGGTAGTAGTTCCCCGCCGGTAGGGTCCGCGAGGTGTCGCTTGCGACGTTCAGTTCGGTCCCGTTCTTGAGCGTGATCTGCGCGTTATCGTTGGCGTCCTTGCGCGCCGCGACGAGGTCGTCCACAAAAGGATAGGGGACCGCGAGCTCGGACGAGGCCGTGATCGTCCGGACGCTCCCGATTGCGAGCGTCCCGCCCGCTTTCCAGCGGTAGACGCCGTCCGGTGCCGTCGGGTCGGCACTCGCCGGATAGAGATCCCCCGTCGGGACCGAGAGGGTGAACGAGTACGTCGCCTGGTCCAGCTTCCCGTCGCCGTTCGGCGAGATGAACTGGGGCGAGACGCTCGAAGAGGTGACGGTGATCGTCGTCCCGGCCATGAGCAAGAGGATCGTTCTCATCGGTCACCTCGAGAGAGACGCGATGGCGAGCTTCACTCGCGGATCGGCCGCGCTCTACGCGAGCGAGGCGAGGGCGTCGGTCGCGCCGTGGTCGAAGAGCACCTTGACCGCGGTGGGTTTGGTGTAGGCCCCGCCCGCGGGCGCGGGGGTCGAGAGGAACGTCGAGAGGATCGGCACGACCCGCTCCGCCGGGTAGGCGCGGAGCTTCTCGATCACGATGAGCTTGAGGGTGGAAGGCTCCGCCGGATTCGCCAGGAGGGCCGCGATCAGGTTGAAGGTGTCCTCGCTTCCCGCGGGCCACGAAGAGACCTCGCGGATCCGCTGGGGCGACGGAGCTGGGGGCTCCGGGATCTCGGTCGCGTTCGTCGCCGACGACTCCGGCGTCGCGGTCGTCGCGAGGCCCTTGGACGGTGGGACGAATCCGCCCGCGACGGCCGCCGGCTCGGTCGTCGGCGGCTCGACCCTCGTCTCCTTCTCGGGCCACGAATGCCAGACCTTCCCGACGTCACGCGCGGGCGAATAGCGGCCCGCCGTGCGGAGGGTCCACGCCTGGGAATCCGTGAGGATCGGCTTCGCCGGCCGGCGCGCTCCCTCCGCGGCCGAGTCCAGCGTCGTCTCCGATCCCGGCGTCGTTTCGGACGAGCTCGCGGTGGTGCGTGCGCGGGTCGGGTCCGCGGCGACGTCGGTCCGGTCCCCCTCCCCCGCCGGGGACTTCGCCCTTTTCGGTCGCGCCGGTGTTTCGCCCGAGCGGTCCGCGATCGTCGAGACGGCCACGACGAAAACGGCGAAGGCGAGGACGCCCCAGAACGAGAGGACGACGCCCCTTCTACCCATCGCACCCCCCTATCTCTTGCCGGAGATTGCGCCCCGCCGGCTCGCGTAGATCGGCTCCAACGGGTCGATCACGCGGGGAAGTTCCACTCCCGGATTCCGCATCCGGGCCATCCTGTCCGCCCCCGTCGGGCGAGCGGGATCGCCCTTCGCAGGAGGCCGCGCCGCCTCGGCCATGAGGTCGAGGATCTCCCGGTCCCCGGGATCGAGTCCCGAGGCCGTCGCCAGGTACGAGAGCGCCATGGAGCGGTCGCCGGAGGCGAGGGCGAGCTTTCCCGCCTCCTTCCAGGGCAGCGGATCGTCTTTCTTCAACTGCGCCGCGGAGAGCCACGCCGCGATGGCGGCGTCGGCGAGACCGGCCCCGGCGTAGGCGCGCGCCAGATCCTTCGCGGCGTCGTAGTCGCTGGGATCCTGTTTGAGGAGGATGCTCAGGTGCGGGATCGCCTCGTGAGGTTTTCCCTCCTCGATGGCGATCCGCGCGAGGCCTTTGAGGGCCTCGCGGTTCCCCGGCTCGCGTCCCAGGACCTCGCGGAAGAGGCGCTTGGCCGCCTCGCGGTCGCCCGCGTGCCAGGCCGCCCGCGCTTCCGCCGCGAGGTTCCTCGGGCGCGATGATAGGGAAGGGGTATGGGCAAAGAGGAGGAATGTCGCCGCGCCGCCGAGGAGGAGGCTCGTGCCGAAGCAGAGGATAAGCGCAACTCCACGGAGGCGAGGCCGACGCCGAACATCTCTCCCCATACCCGCACCCTCGTCCTATCCGAGGAAGAGAATGCAAGTCCCGTGCCGCGGAAGGGCGAGGCCGCGCGCGATCCGGTTTGCGGTCAATGTGTTGCGCACCGCGGGAACGCCACGTACGGGCCAGCGGCGCGAAAAACCGTCCCGATTCGATACATAACGTGGTTCTGCTGACACATGCCTCTGGACGCAAGAGGGATGCGCGCTTCTGGATCGAACGGGGACAGAACGTCAACGGTACCGCGCCGGTTGGCTTCCAATGGAGGCTTGCCCGTTTCTCGGAGAGCCGGGTTGTCGTCCAGCGGTGCAGCCGGCGTGTGCTGGACGGACGGACGATTTAGCAGGTACGCGGGGTCAGACGACGCATTGGGCATTCCTCGGCGGAGGAACCTGCCCCCGTTTCCCGCCCGGGGAGCCCCCGCGGGTGCGCGTTGCATTCTGCCGAGAATCATGACTGCAGGGCCGAACCGCAACTGCGGCGGAGAGAAGCGCCGGCATCACGCCCCTGCTACCCCGCTCCCAAGTACCACTTTCGATGGTCTCGTCGGTCGCGACTGTGCCCCAGCCGCTCCACAACGTCTCCCGCAGCCCGATCCGCCGCTTGGCGGGGTTGCACACCTCCGGCCCTGTGTTCGGCGTAGGCCAAGGCGTACGCCTCCTGCGCCGCGGCCCGCCGTGCGCCGTGGGTGCCGGTCGCATAGCCCCCCGCGGCCCTGATCGCGCGCATGTAAGCGCACTGGTAGCCGCGAAGGTCGGCGAGCGGACCGGGATTGTGGGCGAACCAGGCGCGGAGCTTCGCATGCAGTTCGGGTGAGATTTCGAAGAGGTCGTGACGGCCGCCCTTCCCCGTAATCGTGAGCCGGTTGCCGTCCAGGAGCGATACCGCGGTGATCCGCTCCGTCGCCGAAATTCCCCGCGCCATCGTCTCCTGCTGGATCAACGCGGCGAGATGGTAGGCACGCGGCTCGTCCATGCGCGCGAAGTGGCGGGCGTCCCACGCGCGCAGAATTTCGATCATGCGGTCGCGGACCGCGATGGTCGGCGTCATGCGCGAAGGGCCCCGCAGCGTGCCGGCGCGGGCGAGATCGCTGACCTTGCGGGCGTAGGATTCGGCGAGCTTCGCGAAGCTCCGCGTCTGGCCGGTCAACGCGCCCAGCTTGGCCAACGCGCTGCCGTACGCTTTCAGCGTCTTCACGGCCAGTCCGTCCGCGATCGCCTTGTCCATGAAGGCACGAAACTCCGCCTTGCCGATCTCCTCAAGCCGCTGGACGTGCGGGCAGGAGTCGAGGAACCGACCCAGGATCTTCTCGTACGTGTGCAGCGTGTTCGCGCTGAAGATCAGATTCCGCGTGCAGTGGTTGACGTCTCCGTACTCGCGCAAGCCCTGCATCTTGAGATCGTGTTTGGTCGCCCCCTGCCCGCGCAGTTCGTGCCACCGCTCGAACGCGCGCCAGAGCCGATCGTGAAGCTCGTTCTTGAGACTCATGTGTCCTCCTGGAGTATCTCCGCGCAAGACTGCAACCGGTGCCTTCGTTTTTCGCGCGGAATTGCATGTTCAGCACCGAATCGCATCCGCGATTCTGGAAAGACAGCGATTTTTCGGCTCGCTGCGGGCCGTTGGGCGCGTCAGGAAACCGGCTGAGCGCCGTTTCCTGCGCGCTCGTCGCTCCCTCGGGACCGCGCGGGGTCCCGCTCTCGGCTGACCGAGCCCAGGAGCTGGGCCTCGGGGCGGGAGTCCGGACGCGGGACACGAGTCCCGGCCCGGAGCACCGTGGCCTCCCGCCGTGGATCGACGGATCTATCGTTCATTCGCCACCCACCACGGGCAGGTGGCTACGGAACCGGGAGAGACCGGACCCTCCTCCGATCTCCAACCCGCAGCCCGACTCCTCGTCCGCCACGCGAAAGCAAGATCCGCGCGCGATCTCGAGGCTATCCGGCTGCATTCATCGTGACCAACTCCGACGCTCCTGACTCGGCGCCGAAACCGTGGTTCCGGCACCGCGAGTTCGACCGGCGTTGGTCGCCCGCGTCTCGTCTCGGCCGATCGGGGGCCGAGATGATCGGCGCGATTGCTTGTTCGCTGGCCGCAAGGAGTCCTTCGCTTCTCTCTTGTCAGGCCGCGACACTCCACCGCCTCCCCATGTCTCGAGGAAGCGCACAGCGAAAGGGAAGGGATGCAAAAAGTTTTCGTGGGGCCGTGCCCAAGGGGACCCCATGTCCGGCACCGCGAAGGGTGCCCAGCGGAGGAAGGGCATGAGGTTCCCGGGCCGGCGTCGTTTCTCTCTCCAAATCCAGGAGAGGTCTCTCCGGTCCAGATCCGTCGATCCGCCGATTGTCAAAGAACGCGAACTACGAGGTCATCCCAAAGCCCGCGCGTCCCAAGGGGCGAGGCACGCGGGCGCGGGGACGCTGCGGTCGGGGCGTCAGCCCCACGCGCGACGCAGGTCCTGGGTCCCATGACCCAACCGGCCACGGATGGATGGAATCATCCCTGCCAACATGAGCTATGCCTCCTTTCCGCGACGCGAGCGACGACCGAGCTTGGACGTGTCAATGAACAGCTTCAGCTTGATGGGAAGGCCCGAAGTCGAGGAAGTGCAAATTGCGGGTGTCGTTTCGTAACATGCCGCGTTACGATTCGTAACATCACCGCCCGGCACTCGTCGCCTCCGACGCGGGGCGCATTGGCACACGTCTTGCGCTTCAAGTCACTGACGCCGGCTTGCCCGCCGGAGCGCGACTCGTCCGCCGAAGCTCGAAAAACGGAGGCGGAAGCGCGAAGGCGGGAGGGCAAAGCCGCGAGGCGCGGCTCCGGCTTGAGAAGCACGGAGTCCCCGTCAAGGGGATGGGGTTCGAATCCCCTGCCCTCCGTGCGTCGTGATTTCGACGTGGGGATGTGGTATGATCTTCCTGAGCTTCTCAGGCCGGGCGCGGCCGTGCCGCGCTTGCCCGGGCTTCGGCTGACGCCGAAGCCCATTTTTGTTCCTGACCAGCGGTGAGCCGCACTCGATTCCGTGAACCTCGCCGACTCCGATTCGACGGAGTGTGCCCGGCGCGGCAGGCGCGAACGAGTGTCCCGAACCGCTACTCGAGCGACGCGCCCGCGGCGATGAGGTCCGTCGGGATCTCGCGCCGGACGACGGGCGGCCACTCGCGCTCCGGGTCGTACCAGCGGCGGAGCGCCTCCATTCGCTCCTCGTGCGTCCGCGCCTCGATGAAGTCGCGCCGGACCTCGGACGCGCACGGATGGAGGTCGGAATAGCGGATCCAGAACTTCCGCATGACGATCCCGGCCTTCTCCGGGCCATAGACCTCGGAAGCGAGCGCGAAGTGGTCCTCGATCGCCCGGCGCTGCTCGGCGATCGTGGGCGGCGGCGGGAGGGACCGACCGTCGAGGACGGCCCGGCAGTCGCGAAAGATGAACGGGTTGCCGATCGCGCCGCGCGCCAGCGTCACGCCGTCGACGCCGGTCTCTTCGATCATCCGCCGCACGGCGCCGGCGCTGAAGAGGTCGCCGCTCCCGAGGACGGGCAGCGTGCCGACGCGCCTCTTCACGCGGGCGATCGCCGCCCAGTTCGCGGGGCCGACGTAGCGCTGCGCCACGGTCCGGCCGTGCACCGTGACCGCCGAAATCCCGAGCGCGACGGCGCCGTCAAGGATCGCGAGGAAACTCCGCCCGCTCGCGGCGGTGTCGTCGTAGCCGCGCCGCATCTTGAGCATCACCGGACGGCGTGCGGCGACGGCGCCGATCACGGCGCGGACGATCGCGAGCGCGTTCTCGGGCTCCGTGAGGAGGTATCCGCCGCGACAGCGGCCGAGGACCTTGCGGACGGGACAGCCGAAGTTGATGTCGATGAGGTCATACCCGGCTTCGACGAGATCGTTCGCGGCCGCGGCAAACTGATCGGGACGGCTCCCCATGAGCTGGCCGCCCGTGGGGTGATCGTCCGCCCCGAGCGAGAGGATCTCCTTCCGGAGCTTCCCCTTCTGGAGGACGATCTTGTCCAGGACGACTTCGTTCATCGCCAGCTCGGCGCCGCCGTGCCGGCGTGCGATGAGCCGCATCGGCCGATCGGAATAGCCCGAGAGCGCGGCCTGCACGGCCCGGAGGCCGAACGTCCGATCCCCGATGCACAGCATGGCGCGCATCCTACCGGGCCGCGCCCGCCGCCGCAAGGCCGCGTCAAAATTGTGCGATTTCCGCGCGAATTCTGGTAGATTCCCGGACCGCCCGTTTGTGGACGCCCGGTCCGTTCCCCGATTGGGACGGGGAGATTCGGGGAACCGAAGACGGGGGGAGCGGCGGGCCGTCACCGTCTCCCGGTCCACGAGGTTCCCGGTCGGTTGCGGGCAAAGCCCGCGTCAGGAGGCCGCGATGAAGACCGAAAGTCCGCTTGCCAAGCTGCTCTTCTCCGTCATCCGGATGGAGGTCACGGCTCCGAACTACTCCGGAGTCGGGACCGCGTTCGTCTTCAGCCAGAACTGGAAGGAAGGGCACGCCCCGTTCCTCGTGACGGCCGCGCACACGGTGGAGAACGCGCAGCACGGGCGCCTCTTCTTCACGCGCAGCAAGGAGGACAAACCCGTCGTCGGGGAATACGTCTGCCTCGAACTGGACGAGTTCGGCAAGGGTTGGAAGAAGCACCCCAGACCGGAACTGGACCTGGCCGTCCTCCCGCTGGCTCCGCTCGTCGCCCAGATGCAGGAGAAGGGGAGCACGGTCTACAACACCGCGCTCGACGAGAGCCTGCTCCCCGGTCCCGCCCCGGACACGGGGGTGGATGCGGTGGAGGAGGTCATGGTCGCCGGCTTCTCCGCCGAGATCCAGGACCGCCTGCACCTCTTTCCGCTCGTGCAGAAGGGCGTCACGGCGAACCCGTTCGACGTGGACTTCGCCAAGGCCCCGAAGTTCCTCGTCCAGCTCCCCATCTGCTCCGGCCTGGCCGGCAGTCCCGTCCTCGTGACGCGCACGTTCCATCAGCCGACCCCGCAGGGGTTGGCAACGGCCACGCAGATCGTCCTGCTCGGGATGCTCACCGACGTGGCCGTCCGGCAGGAACGATCGGCCGCGGTCTTCGGCCCCATTCCGCCGCTTCCGGCCCCCGGCCGCGCCGACGCCACCTGGTTCCCCGTCGGCCTCGCCGTCAAGTCGTCGGCGATCTCCGAGGTCATCGGCGAATTCCTGAAGTCGATCGAGGCGGTCCAGGCGCCGGAACCCGCCAGCAAGTAGACGGCGTATTTTTCCGGAAACGCCGGGCGGCCCGCATCCTCTATGAGAGCGGAGGAACCGATGCCGAACCTCGCGCGAGTGGGAGACCTTCACCTCTGCCCGGTCTGCGGCGCGACCGGTCCGATCACGGGACCGGGCGTGCCGACCGTCCTTATCGGCGGCCAGCCCGCCGCCGTCGCGGGCGATGCGTGCTTCTGCCCTGCGGGTCCCGATGCGCTGCTGCCCGGCAACCCGAACATTCTCATCGGGCACAAGCCCGTGGTTCGGATGGGAGACCCGACGGGTCACGGCGGCGTCGTCGTCGGAGGAGATCCCACCGTCCAGATCGGCTGATCCGCGCAAAGGAAACCGCCCGATCCCGGTCTCCTAATGGCGAGCGGGCGGGTGCGCCGCACTTCTGCGCCGCGCCCACGCCCGCCGAAAGGAGACCGACATGCGGACATGGATTTCGGGGATCGCGCTCGCGCTGGCGGCCGTCGGGTGCGATTCGAAGCCCGATCAGACCACGGCGAAGGGGTTCCTGGAGCGCTTCCAGCAGGCGGAGAAGGCCAAGGACGCCCCGGCGCTCTGGGGCCTCCTCGCGAAACAGAGCCGCGAGGAGCGCGTCTCCGCGGCACGCCGGGAGCTGGACGACGCGAAGAAGAGCGCGGAGGCGGCCGAGAAGCTGAAGAAGCAGTACGGTCTCGCCGAGGACCCCGCGAAGATGGAGGCCGAGGCGTTCGCCCGCGCGAAGCTGGCGAAGCAGGTCGAGGGCGGCCCGACCGACCTCCTGGCCGCGAAGTTCGTCGAGGAGCGGACGCAGGGCGAACAGGTGATCCTCGTCGTCGAGATCCCCGGCAAGGGCCGGCGCGAGATCTCCCTCGTCCGCGAAGAGGAAACGCTCCGCGTGAAGTGGGACGAGAAGGGCGGGATCTGACGATCCGCCGGTACGATGCCCCCGGACGCGCCCGCGCCCGGGGGCATCCCTTTTTCCTGTAGCTTCTTGCGGCTCCTTTCCCCTTTGATATAGTCCTCCGGTCGATTCAGGAGCCGCGGAATGGAGTTGCCGAGCACCAGGGAAGGCCGGGTTCTCCGTTTCCAGACCCCCGACCTCGAGCGCAACACGCTCCTGGTGACCTCGATCGAGGGCCGCGAGGGGATCTCGCGCCCCTACCGCTTCGAGGTCGATCTGACCTCCCGGAAACCGGACCTGGACACGACGGCATTGCTCCAGAAGCCCGCGCTGATCGCCATCAAGCAGGGGATCGAAGTCCGCGGCGGGGCCCGTCGGGGAATCCAGACGCTCCCCATCCACGGCGTCCTCTCTTCCTTCGAACAGGGCGAGCGTTCCGCCGAATGGACCCACTACCGCGCCGTCCTCGTCCCACGGTTCTGGAACCTCTCCGTCGGCCGCCGCTCGCGGATCTTCCTCGACCGCACGGTGCCGCAAATCGTCGAACAGGTCCTCAAGGACCACGGGATGACGCCCGAGGACTTCCAGTTCTTCCTGTCCGGCGAGTATTCGCCTCGCGAGTACGTTCTGCAGTATGAAGAGTCCGACCTCGATTTCGTCTCGCGTCTTCTCGAACACGAAGGGATCTTCTATTCCTTCGAACAGGAGGACGAGCGCGAGAGGATCGTCTTCGGCGACGCCCTTACCGCGTACCGGACCATGCCGGGGATCGCCGCCGTCCCCTACCGGCCCCAGACCCAGGGCGGCCGGGAAGGCCGCTTCGACGCCTGGACCCAGTCCGAGTCCGTCAGCCGCTTTCATCTCCAGCACGGAGTGGTCCCCCGACAGGTCGTCCTGCGGGACTACAACGACCAGAAACCGAACGTGGAGCTTCGCGTGGAGGTCGATGTCGCCCCCCACGGGCGCGGCCTGTACTACGCGTTCGGCGACCACTACGGGGACCCCGGTGAAGGACGACGGCTCGCGGGCGTCCGGGCGGAGGAGTGGCTCTGCCGGGAACGCATCTTCACCGGCCGAAGCGACATAAAGTCCCTCCGCGCGGGCGTGAAGATCAAGTTGAGCGAGCACTATCGGGCCGACTTCAACGCCGAGTACCTCGTCACCAAGGTGGTCCACCGCGCGCACCAGCAGCTCGAGGGAGCGTCCGCGACGGGCCGCGAGTATTCCAACGAGTTCGTAGCGATCCCCTCCGGCCTCGTCTTCCGGCCCGAACGGCTCGCCCCGAGGCCGCGGATCTCCGGGACGATCGTCGCGCGCGTGGACGCCGCCGGCGACGGGGAGTACGCGGAGCTGGACGACCAGGGACGCTACAAGGTCCAGGTGCCGCTCGACCTCGCCGACCGCGGGCGCGGCACGGGCTCCTGCTGGATCCGCATGGCGCAGCCCTACGCGGGACCGGGATACGGCACCCACTGGCCGCTCCACAAGGGACAGGAGGTGATCCTCACCCACCTGAACGGCGACCCGGACCGCCCCGTCATCGCGGGCGCCCTGCACGACACCGCGCGCGTGAACCACGTGACGTCCGCCAATCAGTCGCAGGGCATCCTGCTCAGCGCGGGGAACAACGCCGTCGCGTTCGACGACCAGCAAGGCAGCGAGCGCCTCTTCCTCCAGACGCCGGGGACCTTCGAACTCAGGGCGGGGGGCAGCGCCCGGGAACTCGTGGAGGGCGGGCGCCACATCCGCACGGGGGCCGACCTGCGCATCCAGGTCGGCGGGAACCGGCACGAAAACGTGACGGGCGACCACAAGGCGAAGACCGGGGGCGAGTGGCATCTCGATGTCGTCGCGCATCAGATGGTGAAGATCGGCGGAAACCAGAACACCAGGGTCGGCGGGAACGTGGAGATGATGCTGGCGGGTCACCACAGGGTACTCGCCGGCGGAACGTACGCGGTGAAGGCGCCCAGCGTTGTCGTCGATGGTGACGAGCTCACGCTGAGGGTCGGCCCGAACCACATCACCCTCGGCGTGTCTGGAATCTCGATAAAAGCGGCGAGCGGCCCGCTTGTACTGAATGGGCCCCTGGTCATGATCAACTCCGGGGCCGGAATGGGACCCGTCAGTTGGCCGGGAGTGGCCGTCGCCTCCCCGGCCGCGCCGGAAGCGCCCGGAGGCCCCGGCTCACTCGAGGCCGGCTCCGCTTCCGCCGACGGCGACGAGGCCTCCGACGAGGAAGCCGAAGAGCGGCCCGCCTCCTGGATCGAGATCAAGTTGGTGGACGAGGCGGACCAGCCCGTCCCCGCAGAGCCGTTCCGCGTCGAGGCGCCGGACGGGCGGGTCGTGGAGGGCGTCCTCGACGATCAGGGCCATTACCGCGTCGAAGGCATCCAGCCGGGCAATTGCAAGATCGAGTTCCCGAATCTGGACCGGGAGGCGTGGGAGCCGGCGTGATCGGAGGCTGCGTTGCCTGAAGACTACGTCGTGCGGCCGGGAGACTGCGTCGAGAGCGTCGCCTTCGAGCGGGGATTCTTCTGGCAGACGCTGTGGGACGATCCCCGCAATGCCCGGCTCAAGGATCTGCGCGGGAATCCCAACATCCTCTTGGAAGGGGACGTGCTGCACGTGCCCGACCGGAGAGCGCGCGAGCACAGCGGGGCCACCGAGAGCACGCATCGTTTCGTCCGCAAGGGGGTCCCCTCCCGGCTGCGGCTGCGAATCGTCGACCCCGCGTCCTCGGACCGACAGGATCGACCTCGCGCCAACGCGCCTTTCCGCCTCGAGATCGACGGCCGCCCGACCCTGGGAACGACGGACGCGGACGGCCGCGTCGACGTGCCGATCCGGCCCGACGCCCGGGAGGGGCGACTCATCCTCGAACCGGGGACCCCGCGCGAGACCGTTCTTCCGCTCCAGTTGGGCCACCTGGATCCGGTCTCCGAGGAGAGCGGGGTCCGACAGCGTCTGGCAAGCCTGGGATTCGATACCGGCGACCCCGAGCAGGAGGCGGTCGCGTCGCTGGAGTCGGCTCTCCGCGCCTTTCAGCAGAGGCACGGCCTGGAGGTCACCGGGCAGGCGGACGCGGCGACGCGGGACAAGCTCCGCGAAGCGCACGGAGGATGACGATGCTGATCCGCCTCGCGTACCTGTGCGGCCCCGAGTCTCAGATCGCGGCCCGGCGCAACCAGGTCCGACCCGTTCCGGGGGCGCTCGGGCAGTTGTGGAGACGGAGGGGAGGCGGACCGGCTTCGCGGGCGGGCGAGGGCCGAACGGACCTGCGCGGGGATCTCTTCGTCGAAGCCTCCCCGGAGCCCGGTTCGGTGGTCAAGTTCCACCTGAGCGGCTCCTTTGGAGGCCGGACGCTCTTGCGCGTCCGGGTCCCCGATCTCGCCGTGGAGGAGGCGGTCCGCGACGGGGCGGGGCGGCTCTCCAATCCGCGCTACTCCGTCGGCGCGACCCGGTGGCCCTTCGAAGTCGACGCCGTCTCCCGCACTGCACCCAACCAAGTCACGGTCCGGTCCGCGGGTCCCGTGATCGAAGACCGGGTCAGCGCATCCAGCGAGCCGGCCATGTGGGACGGGCGGATGTCGGCCCCCGCCTGCCACGTCTACTCCACGATCGCGGAGGTCATCCACAGACTCCTCCAGATGCGACTCCGGCCGCCTGCTTCGGAGGTCCTGCGAGCCGTCGACGCCTACGTTCCGAGGATCGGCGACATGGTGGCGGACGGCAGCGAGCGGGACATGTCCGGAGCGAGCTACACTCCGGTCGGGGACAACCCCTTTCATCCCAGGATCTGGTACGTGGGAGACCAGGCGTGGTTCGAGGACGTGATCATCCACGAGTACGGACATCATGTCATCAAGTGCCTCTTCACGCGGCAGGATGAGAATGCCGGATTTCCCTCCGGCGGGCACTCGGGCGATCTGGCGGACACGCCCGACCTCGCATTCCACGAGGCCTGGTGCAACATGTTCGCGTTTGCCATGCAGCCGGAGGGGGCTCACCGGGGCATCTTTCAGTCCGGCCACGGCGCCGGCAGGGACATGACCCGGGTCCCGGACGGCGTCGCGAGCATGCCCTACGACGATCGCCTGAGAAACGAGAACCTCATCTCGAAGTGCCTGGTCGACGTCCACGTGCGGCACGGGTTCTTCTACATCTGGAAGACGATGGCGACGAACATCTTCGCCAGGTTCGACCAGTTCCGGGAACACTACACCGAGGCCTTGGGGGACGATTCCGGCAAGATCGCCGAATTCCAGGCGATCGTAAGGGAGAACCACCTTGAATCGTGACGGCGATTCGCGTACGGATTCCGCATCCGGTCCGGCGGGCGCGAGGAGGGCGGCCGGTACGTCGTCGATGCGTTCGACAGCCTTGACTCGTCGTTCGAGACGCGCCGCGCGGGCGAGACCTCCGGCCCCAGGACCCCGGTCAGCGTGGGAGAGGGGATCGAAGGATTCTAGGGCCGGGCAAGTTCTCTCACATCCCGCCCGAAGACCGGATCGTCCCGCAGCGCGGCGTCCGCGGGACCGCCGGCCAGCCAGACGAGGAACGCGCGGTACCGTCCGCTCTCGCGTGCCTCGCTCCAACCTTTCCACTCCAGAAGCGCCGCGACGTCCGCCCGCAGCTTCGCCGCTTCCGCAGGGTCTTTCGTGCGCGAGAGCTTACGCGCCCGCCACCGCGCGAGGAAGACGGCTCCGTAGGGGTCGCCGCGTTCAAGTCGGGCGGGGTCCGCGGCCGCGATCAACAGCCGCTCCCCCTCCTCGGCGCGCCCGACGTTGACCAGGAGCCAGCCGCGGTACGCGTCCGGCAGGCTCGTCCGCCGCCAGTGCTCCTCGAGCTTCGCGAGTTCCTCCTCCATCCGGGCGACGAGATCGTCGGCGTCCGCGGCCCTTCCGTCGAAGAAGCACTCGTCCGCGCGCTGCAGGATCGGCTCCAGCCGCGCGCGCGTCTCGTCGTACTGGCGCGGCAGTTTCTCCGAGTTCCAGAACCGCTCGAGGCGCGCGAGCTCGTGCCTCTGGCCGCGGATGAACCAGGCGCCGGCGGTCACCGCCAGGGCGAGGACCATTCCCAGCGCCCAGGCGGACGGGTTCCTCCGGACCCACCGGCGCAGGCGACGCCAGGACGTGTCGCGACGAGCGCGGATCGGCTCGCCGCGGAGGAAGCGTTCCAGATCGTCCGCCAGCTCCGCCGCGCTCGCGTAGCGCTCGCCCGGCTCCGGCGCCGTCGCCTGCCGGATGATCCAGCGGAGCTCCGCGGGGACGCCGCGCGGGAACGCGGGCTCCTCCTTCGGAAGCGCCCGCGCCGCGAGGGCGTAGAGCGTCGCGCCGAGCGCGTAGACGTCGGAGCGCGCGTCGATCTCCCCGCCGCGTTCCTGTTCCGGCGCCATGAAGGCGGGCGTCCCGACGACCATGCCGGGCGTCGAGAGCGGCGGGTCCCCGGCGCGCCGCGCGACGCCGAAGTCGGCGACGAAGAGGCGGCCCTCGCGGTCGAGGAGCAGGTTCGCGGGTTTGAGGTCGCGGTGCAGGATGCCCCGCTCGTGCGCCGCGTGCACGGCGCGCGACGCCTGGGCGACGAGCGCCGCCGCGCGCGGAACGTCGACTTCCGCGTCCGCCAGCGAAGTCCCCTCGACGAGCGCCATGGCGATGTAGCACAGACCGCGCGACTCGCCGATCTCGTACACCGGCACGATGTTCGGATGGTTGAGGGCCGCCTCGAGCGTCGCTTCCCGGCGGAAGCGCGCCCGCTCCTCCGCCGTCGCCGCGCCGATCACCTTGAGCGCCACGTCGCGTTGGAGCGTCGGGTCCCACGCGCGGTAGACCGTCCCCATCCCGCCCGAGCCGAGCGGGCCGAGCACGACGTAGCGGCCGACGCGGTCGTCGGGCGCCTGGAGCGCCTCGCGCGCGGAACGCAGGAACGTGCGTGTCGTCGTCATCGCCCGAAGAGTCTCCGAACCTCGTCCTCGAATTCCTCGTCGCCCGTCGTCTCGCGGATCTCGTCGAGGCACGCCTCGCGGAACGCCGCGCGGGCGCGATGCAGGCCGTTCGTCACCTGGGAAACCGTCATCCCGAGCTCGCGCGCGACCTCCCCGTAGCTCGCGCCGCCCTCGAGGTCGTAGCGGACCAGCAGCTCCGCGAGGCGCGCGTCGTCCGCGCGGAGGCGCTCGACCGCCGCCTCGACGACGGCGCGCTTCCAGTCGGCGTCGAAGTCGGGACCGGGCGGCGGGACCGGCGCGCGCTTGAGCGCCGCGTCGTGCCGCGCCCGGTTCAGGAGGAAGTGGCGCAGCGAGGCGCAGACGAAGGCGCGGAAGCGGCCGCGCGCGGGGTCGACGCCGGCGAGGTCGTCCCGCTCCAGGAGACGCGCGAAGAACTCCTGCGCGAGGTCCTTCGCGGTCTCGACGTCCTTGTTCCAGTTGCGGCGGACGTAGAAGTAGACCGGTCCCCAGTACTTGCGGCAGAGGACCTCGAGCGCCGCGCGGCCTTCGGGGCCGCGGGCGCCTCGGATGAGGCTCCACCGGGTCGTCGGGAACGGGCGCGGGCCGCCGAGCAGAGTCGTCTCCATTTGCGGTGTCTCATCTCTATATGCCGTGGCCCGCGCTTTGTTACATCCTCCTCGCGCAGGCCCAGCAGGACTCCTGGCGCGCGGTCCGCGAGACGGAGCACTACGTCGTCAAGACGACGGGCACGGCGGAGCAGGCCGAGGCGCTCGGGAAACACATGGAGCTCGTCTACCGCACGTACGCGGCGCTCCTCAACTACCAGAAGCCCGCGACCCGGAAGTTCACGATCCGGCTCTACAAGGACCACGACGAGTACGCGAAGCACGGCGCGGGCGGGACGGCGCTGGCGCATTACAACCCGGGGACGAAGGAGCTGGTCGGCTCGGCCGACCCTGACGGGATGTGGGCGATCTTCGCGCACGAGGGGATGCACCAGTTCATCGACATGGTGATGCCCGACTTCCAGAAGGGAGTGCGAAGCGGCCAGGTGCCGACCTGGTACAGCGAGGGAATCGCCGACTGCATCGGCAACAGCGAGGTGCGCGACGGGAAGATGTTCATGTGCACCATGAGCGGGTACATCGCCAAGATGCGCATCATCGTGATCCAGACCGCGGTGCGCGAGAACAAGGTGCGGCCCTTCCGCGAGCTGCTCTACCTCGACCAGCGGCGGTTCTATTCCGAGAACGGGCGGCTCAACTACGCGACGGGCTGGGCGCTCACGCATTTCCTGATGGTCTATCCGAAGACGGAGGATCCGGCGAAGCAGATCCCGGGCGGGAAGTACAAGTCGAAGCTGGTCCAGTTCCACAACCTGCTCGCGAGCGGGAAGAAGCGGGACGAGGCGTACGCGATCGCGTTCGGGATCGCGCGGCCGTCGGACTGGGACGTCATCGACAAGCAGTGGAGGGAGTACGTGCTGTCGTTCCCGGACCCGCTGGCGGGGACGCCGCTGGCCGGGCTCGCCGCGGACATCGGGAACCTCGACAAGACGGACGGCGTGTACGTAGGGGCGATCGCGGAGGACGCGGCCTGCTTCAAGGCGGGGCTGCGGCCGGGCGACGTGATCCTCGCGGTGGACGGCCGCGAGGTGCGGCACTACGGGCAGCTCATCCCGCCCTTGGAGCGGAAGAAGGCTGGGGAAACGGCGGCGATCAGCGTGAAGCGCGGGGGGGAGACGGTGGAGATCAAAGTGGAGTGGGCGGGGAAGTGAGGATCTCCCGGCCCGCTTCCGTTACATCAACTCGCGCGGCCGATCGCCGGTGAGCCCCTCATCGCGGAGGATGCGGTGGAGCGTCCCCGGCGCAACGGACCGGCTTCCGTGGCACGGCACGACGATGCGCACCTCCCGTCGCTCCGGGTGCTTCAGGACGATGTGGGAACCTCTTTGGTGATGCACGAATCAACCGACAGACTCGAGCGCCTGAACCAGGCGCTTTCCGCTCACCTGCGGCAACCGCGCCACTACGCCTCGACTTCCACGTTGCCGATCACCGCACGTGAAGGATCGTAGAGGGGCAGACGGTCCTTCTTGACGCTCTCGTTGTACGCCTGAATCGCTTCGACAATGTTCGCCCGGGCCTCTTCGAGCGTAACTCCCTGCGAATAGCAACCTGGGAGGACGGGGACGTACGCGCTGAACGTGCCGTCCACTTCCTGCTCGAAGCAGACCAAATACACCTGGCGGCGGGGTTTCATTTCGGATCTCCGGACTGATGCTACGGGTCGGGGCGCCGGGTGTCAAGTTCGCACGCGAAGCCGCGATCCCCGCCCCTCTTCTTTGGATCGCCAAGTGCCATCTCCGCCTCGCCGGCGAGTTGAGCGCACTGGAATTCCGCCGTCTCCCGTTGGTGACGTGGACAGCGTGAACTGGGTTCGGGCGAACCGGCTCTTGCTGGCGTCCTTCGCCGCAGCGTACGGAACTGCCGCGCTCGTCACGTTCGTCCTGACGTGGCCGCTCGCGCAATTCTGCACGCTGGGCATGGACGAGAGGATCGCCCTTCCGTATCTGGCCGTGACGCTCTTCTGTCGCTACTGGATCTTCCTGGGTCTCATAGGCGCAGGCGCATGTCTCGCGGCAAGTCACGTCCGTTCAAGGGGGGTCCGGTGGGGGTTCGTCGCCGCGTGCGGAATCGCGGCCCTTGGCGACCTCACCGCCTATTGGTTCGTGAGACCGTTTCACCTGGACGGGTAGCCTCTCCGCAGTTCCCTTCCCCCGCTCCCGCCCGCGATACGTCCCTACGAAGGAGAAACGAAGATGAACCGAACGATTCTCGCGATCGCCCTGGCGGGCCTGAGCGCCTGCAACCTGAACCTGGCGGACCGTTCCGGCACGCGGATGGCCGCGCACACGACCCCCGACGGCCGGCTCCAGTTCGACGCCCCGTCGGACTGGATCGTGGACGGGAATACGAAGACGGAGACCTTCGTCGAGGTGATCTGGAGCGACGGCCAGGGCGGGAACTACGCGGCCCTGTCCGTGAGCGCGCACGCACACGGGAGACTGGCGGCTCTGGAACGCAGCACGACGAAACGCCTGACGAAGGATGGATATCGCCTCGTCCTCCAGAGGGAAGTGGAAACGCGCGCTGGAACCGCCCGCCATCTGCGGTTCCACGGGACCAACCCGCGGGGCACGGAGCACGACATCGACTGCCTGTTCCTGACCGCGGACGAAACGGGGTACTTCGTCCACCTCGTGACCAACGATACTTCAAACGAGTCGCGCGACGCGATCCTCCGGAGTTTCCGCCCGGCGGCGCAGGGGTAGTGCCGCCCGCCGGGCCCCCCGCGCGCGTGCGACCCGGCGGTGTATACTACGCGGGGGGCATCGGGTGGCCGACTTCCAGGACTTCGAGGAAAGCGACCTCGCCTTCAACGAGGATCGCTCGCTCGCCGCCAACGCCTGGGTGGCCCGCACCCGCGCGAGCGGAGGCGAGTACGAGACGTGGTACGAGTGGGCCGTCTGGGACGCGGAGACCGGCGAGCGGCTGGTCGACGGAAACTGCGACTTCACGACCGGGATGTGGGGACGGTCCGGGCGCGAGCTCGAGGGGATCGAGTTCGTCGGGCCGCGCACGGTCGTCGTCCGCACCTCGGACGGCGAGGAGCGTGTCGAGGTCCCCGAGCCCAAGGGCCGCGTCGAGCGCGGTGAGAATCTCGTGCGGCTGAGCTTCTGGGGCAACCGCCTCGGCCCCGACCTGACAGCCGAGATCGCGTCGTCGCCGCGGCTGCGGCGGGTGACCGAACTCGACCTCCGCGGCAACGCGATCGGGCGGAAGGGCGCCGAGGCGCTCGCCGCCCCGCGCCGGCTCCGGTGGCTGGAGGCGCTGGCGATCGCGGACTCCGACGTCGACGCGGAGGCGCTGGGGACGCTGCGCGCCCGCTTCGGCGACCGCCTGCAGGTCACCTCCGACGCGCCGCGCCGTGCCGAAGGCGCCCGCCCCTACTTCACCGGGGATGAGTACCGCCGGGCGCTCGGTCGCGTGTCCGAATCGCTGAAGGCGTCCGGCCACGATGTCGCGCTGGTCCACGCGGGAGAGGCGGGCGCGGCGATCTCGGCCGCGCTCAAGGGCGGGGGATCGCCCCCGACGCTCGTCGTCTACCTGCCCGGCGCGCCGCTCGTGCCGCGGGATCCCTTCCGCACTTTCGAGATCGAGCCGGCGATCGCCGGCCAGGGGTCTGAGGTAAGCGTCGAGGGGCTGTACCTCCGGTGCCGGCGCCCGCTCGCCGACCGGGGCCGCGCCGTGCTGGCGCAGGCGCAGGAAGCGCTGCTTCTCGAACGAGGCTAACGTCCGTCGTCCGCCTTCATCACGCGGGGTTTCTTCTCCCCACGCTCGAAGACTTCGATCAGCTTCAGCACCCGCTCGCGCTTCTCCTTCTCGAACTGCGCGCCGCGCTCGGGAATCAGTTCCCGGCACTTGCACGCGCCGAGGTCGGCGTCGAGCCGCTTCGCGAGATCCGAGTCCTTCGCGACGGGTTCGAACCCGACCTGCGCCTCGAAGAACCCGAAGTTCGCGACCGCGCGGACGTAGTACGTCCGCCCGCCCGCGAGTTCGGCGCCGATCGCCGCGTCGTTTTCCCCCCACGCGAGGAGGAGGCGTTTCCCGGGCGCGCACCGGTGCTCGAAGTACGCGCCGTGCTCCGCGAATCCCACCAGCCGGTCGCCCACGTAGACCGGGAACTTCGCGCCGCCGCCGATGCTCCCGGGACGGTAGACGACGATCTTCACCTCGTCCGGACCGGGCGGTCCCGTGGGCGCGGCGTCGCGCATGTACGGGCTGGAGCAGGAACACAGGCACGCCAGGACGCCGGCAACCAACGGGATTCGCATCTCGCCTCCGTGCGGATCGGACTTCATCCTGCCATCCGGAATCCGGCGCCGCTTGTTGCGCAGAAACCGTGCCTCATCCTCCCGCGAGGCAGCCTTTCAATCCGCTCCGCAGCTCCTCCGCCGCGAGGTTCCTTCCGATGAAGACGAGCCGGCTCGCACGATCCTCGCCGGGCTCCCACACGCGGTCGGGCCGCCCGTCGAACATCATGTGGACGCCCTGGAAGACGACGCGCCGCGCCTCGCCCGCCACCTCCACGATCCCCTTCATCCGGAAGATGTCCTGCCCCCGCGACTTGAGGAGGCCGCCCAGCCAGGCGTTCAGCTTCTTCCCGTCGAGCGGGCCCGCCTCCCGCAGCGACACCGACGCGATCGCCCCGTCGTGCGCCTCCTCGTCGTCGCGCACCTCGGGTTTCTTCGAGAGATCGAACGCGCCGATGCCGAGGACGAGCGAGAGGTCGATCTCCGCCAGGCGCGTCCGATAGACCCTCGCGAAGAGGTTCATCGCGCGCACGCGCGCCTCGAGGCGGTCGAGCTCGTCGGCCGGCACGAGGTCGGTCTTGTTCAGGAGGACCACGTCCGCGAAGGCGATCTGTTCGCGCACGGACGCATCCGTGTCGATGTGGAGCCCGACGTGCTTTGCGTCGACGACGGTCACGATCGCGTCGAGGAGGAGCTTCGACTTGAGTTCCTCGTCCACGAAGAACGACTGCGCGATCGGGCCGGGGTCGGCGATCCCCGTCGTCTCGATGAGGACCGCGTCCCACCGCTCGCCGAGGAGGCCGTGGATCGTGCGGATGAGGTCGCCGCGGATCTTGCAGCAGACGCAGCCGTTGGAGAGGACGATCATCTCCTCGTCGGTGCGGACGATGAGGTCCTGGTCCACGCCGATCTCGCCGAACTCGTTCTCGATCACGGCGACGCGCCATCCGCGGCGGTTGGTGAGGATGCGGTTGAGGAGGGTCGTCTTGCCCGCGCCGAGGAAGCCCGTGAGGACGGTGACCGGGATCACCCCGTTAGACTCCTTTCGAGACGAACGCGCTCGCAGTCCTTCGCCGTGCCCGTCTGTCCGATGAACTCCGCGGAAACGCGGATGAGTCCAACGGGGATCACGCCCACTTCCCCTCGCCGAGCCTGTCGATGTCGATGCGCGGCCCGTGGCCCTCGGGGTTCGGCCGCAGGTGGGGGATGTCCTCTTTGCGGACCTCCCGCATCGGCCGCGGCGACTTCCACTGCTGGCGGCCCGCGGGGTCGAGGATCGCGATGATCGTCTCGACCGGCGCACAGCCCGGCTGGTCGCAGCGGATCTCGGTCACGAGGACCGGGATCGCCTCGGGGACCTTGAAATGGGCGCGGACCCACTCCTTGATCTGGCCCTGCCAGGAGACGTCCTTCTTGCCCTCGCCGAAGAGGTCGAAGTCGAAGCCCATTGCGGGTCCATTATAGCGGCGGGCTCTCCCTATCTCCCCATCTCCCTATCCCCAGTACCGGGACCGCCGGGGCCCACCATGGCGGCGGCCCCGGCGATCGCCGGCCGGTTTGGAATCACATCGTGAAGTCTTCCGTGTAGCTCCCGTACACCCAACGCTCCTGCCCGCCCCACCAGATCCGCTTCCAGCCGTTGGAGATCGAGATCACCACGTACCGCTCGCCCTTCGCGACCGTTCCCACGATCGAGTAGCTCGTGCCCGGCCCCGAGCGGACGTTGAGGAGGTCGGCCGTCACGATGATCCCGGTCACGTTGTACTTCTGCGTGAGATACCCGCCGTAGGACCAGCCGAGATTGCCCTTGTAGTAGATCCTGTACCAGCCGCCCGACTCCGCGACGGCCACGTACCGCTGCCCGTTCTGAACCGTCCCGATGATCGAGAAGGAGGTGGACGGGCCGGTCCGCACGTTGAGCACGCTCGCCGTGACCTCCATCGCCTTGTAGGGGACGGACGGGACCGCGTTCTCCTGCTTCACGAGCGCGAGGTAGTAGACCCAGTCGAAGTAGATCCCCGGATCGCCGTGCGTCGCCCCCGGCGCCTCGCTGTGGCCGAGGATGTGCTCCCGGTCCATCGGGATCGCGTACGTCAGGCAAAGCCAGCGGGTCAGCTCGGCGCTCTTCACGTACTCGGCCGTCGTCCAGTTGTTCGCGTTCGCGTAGCCCTCGTGCTCGATGCCGATCGACGCGGCGTTGAACTCGCCCGCGTGCCAGGCGACGTCCTTGTCCTGCACCATCTGCGTGACGGCGCCGTCGTAGCCCACCACGTAGTGGGCGCTCTTCTGCGTGGCCGGATTCTGGAAGACCGCGATCGCGTCGGCGACGGTGCCCTCGATCGTGTGGATCACGACGTACTCGATGCCCCGGTCCCCCGCCGAGACGTAGTTCGCCGGATCGGCGGGGACCCACGTCGTCGCCGGCTTCGCCGAACCCGTCGGCTCCGTCTCCACGGTCCCCGCGACGACGACCGGGTCGTCCCCGTCGTCGTTTCCGCCGCCGCAGCCCAGCATCCCGAACACCAGAAGGAAGGTCATGCGTTTCATCGCGTTCATCGCTCCAGCCTCTCCGGAAAAAGGTAAAGTCGGGGAACTCTAGTATGCACTGCGATGGAAATCAAATCCTTTCGCCCATATGCGTCCCGAATGGGTACGGGGGCGACTCGTCGGCCGCTTCCGGACGGGAAACCGGGCGCATGGAGAGAAGAGGGTCGGGTCTCCCCGTCTCCCTATCTCCCTATCTCCCTATCTCCCTATCCCGAATGGGTATGGCCCCCTCGCGCGTTCCTATGGTATAAGGGCGATCCTATGACGACTCCACAGGACATCCTGAAGGCCCTCGCTGTCGTCCGCGACCCGGACCTGGGCCGCAACATCGTCGAGCTGGGCTTCGTCAAGGACGTGAAGGTGTGCGGCGACACCGCCGCCTTCAAGATCGAACTCACGACGCCCGCGTGCCCCGTGCGCGAACTGATGAAGGACCAGGCGCGGAAGGCCGTCCTGGCGATCCCCGGAATCGCGAAGGCCGACATTACGATGACCTCGCAGGTCCGCGCGGCGGCGTCCGCGAAGGGCCCGCTCCTCCCGGGCGTGAAGAACATCCTCCCCGTCGCCAGCGGCAAGGGCGGCGTGGGGAAATCCACCGTGAGCGCGAACCTCGCGGTGGCCCTGAGGCAGATGGGCGCGACCGTGGGGCTCCTCGACGCGGACGTCTACGGCCCGAGCATCCCCACGATCATGGGCGTCGAGACCCCGCCGAAACTCTCGGGCCAGCGGATGGTCCCGCCGGAGCAGCACGGCGTGAAGATCATGTCGATGGGGTTCTTCCTCCAGCAGCACGACGCCGCGATCTGGCGCGGGCCGATGCTCCACAAGATGATGGAGCAGTTCCTCGGCGCCGTCGATTGGGGGGAACTCGACGATCTCGTCGTCGACCTCCCGCCCGGGACCGGCGACATCCAGCTCAGCCTGTGCCAGATGGTGTCGCTCACGGGGGCGGCCGTCGTCTCGACGCCCCAGGACGTCGCGCTCTCCGTCGCCGCGAAGGCAATCGCGATGTTCCAGAAACTGAACACGCCGGTGCTCGGGATCGTCGAGAACATGAGCTACTACGTCTGCCGCCATTGCGGCGACCGTGACGAGATCTTCGGCCACGGCGGCGCCCGGGAGGCGGCGGAGCAGCTCAAGATCCCGTTCCTCGGCGAGATCCCCCTCGCGAACGAGATCCGCAACACCGCGGATCACGGGATGCCGATCGTCCTGGCCGAACCGGACGGCCTCTACGCAAAGGCGTTCCGCACCGTCGCGGAGAACCTCGCGGCGCAGGTGAGCATCCGGAACATGAAGGAAGAGACTACGGCTGAGATCAAGGTGACTTTCTGATGATCCTTCCCGCCGAGATCGGCCGCGCGAACGCACACGACGTCCGCATCCGCTGGCGCGACGGAGGCGAGAGCTTCTACCCCGCTCGCGAGCTGCGTCTCGCCTGTCCGTGCGCCCTGTGCATCGAGGAGACGACGGGCCGGAAGCTGCTCGATCCCGCGACGGTGGCGGAGGACGTCCATCCGACGGCGGTGAACCTCGTCGGAAGATACGCCGTCAACTTCACCTTCAGCGACGGCCATGCGAGCGGGATCTACACGTTCGAACATCTGCGGTCGATCCGTCCCGCCTCCTCGAACGCGGGGATCACGTCGCAATCCACGATGGCCGAGGTTCTGGAGAAGTACCCCGGCGCGAAGAGCGCCCTCTTCCGCCGCTACCACGTCGGCGGCTGTTCGGACTGCGGCTACGAGCCGACGGACACGCTCGAGGCGGTCCTCAGGAAGCACAACGTTCTCGACGTCGAGGAGGTCATCCGCCACATCGAACGCAGCGAGGAGCTCAACGCGAAGATCCGGATCGCACCGAAGGAGCTGAAGAAACTGCTCGACGGGCCGAAGCCGCCCCGGCTCCTCGACGTGCGGACGCCCGAGGAGTGGGAGATCGGCCGCATCGAAGGGGCGACGCTGGTGGACCACGCGCTCTCGCAGGAGATCATGGAGAAGTGGCCGAAGGACGAGCGGATCGTCCTCTACTGCCACGTCGGCGAGCGGAGCCTCGAGGCCGCATCGTTCCTCGTCGGCCACGGCTTCTCGAACGTCCTGAGCCTCGACGGCGGAATCGACGCGTGGTCGAAGGAGATCGATCAGGGCGTCCCGCGCTACTGACCCTCCCGCCGGTAGACCGAGAGCATCGGGTCCTGCTTCTCCAGCACCGCCGCCTCGGACTCCCTGCCCGCCACGTGTCGTTCCAGGAACGCGACCGCGTACTTCCGGATGACCTCATGCTGCTCGCGCGTGCCCCCGAAGGACCGCGCCCAGGCCCGGTCCGACAGGTTGTGATTGAACGAGAAGTGGTTCCCGCCCTTGACCTCGAGGAAGTACTTCGGCGCCGGGAAGGTGCGGAACGCGAGGTCCGCGAGGTCCGCCTTCGTCCCTCCCGCGCGCGGCTCGCCGCGCTCCTTCTCGCCGAGCATGTACATGGACGGGACGCGCACAGCCGCGAACTCCTTCTCGTCGTACATGAAGACGCCGGGCGAGAAGAGGAGCACCGCCTTGATCCGGTCGTCGCGCCGCCCCTCGATCGCGCCGCATGCGCCGAGAGAGGTGAAGCCGCCCAGCGAGTGGCCCCCGACGGCGATCCGCTTCGCGTCGATGATCTTGCCGAAGGTCTCCGAATCGAGCATCCGGTCGAGGACGAGCTTCATGTCGTCGAGCCGGTACGCGTGCGCCTTCCGGTCGAAGTCGCGGCCCGAGGCGGCGAGCTCGCGGGCACGCTTGAGGTAAGCCATGCCGTCGATCGGCTGCGGGCCCGTGCGGATGCGCGCGGCCTTGTCGCGGTCCTCGTGGTCCGGAGCGGCGACGATCCATCGGCGCGCGGCCAGCGCCTCCGTGAAGAAGACCGACGAGATGCCGCTCCCGCCGTAGCCGTGCGAGAAGACGAAGAGCGGGAACGGCCCGCCGTCGGGTTCCGCGTCGGGCGCGACCTTTCCCGCGAGCGATCCCCCGCCGTACTTGTACTCCTTCGGCTCGGCGCGCGTCGGATACCAGACGGCGACCGTGAGCGTCTTCTCCCCGTCCTTGAGGTCGAGGATGCGG
>JACPRC010000033.1 GCA_016190175.1 Planctomycetota bacterium | reverse complement strand
GGGGAGGGAGGGGCGCCAAGGAATTCGGAAAGCGGTCCGTTTTCGCGTAGAGAAGACGGCGGTTCGCGGCACATGATGGTGGAATGGAGTTCATCCGCGGACTTCGGGACTTGCGGGTGTTCGTCGCTGCGGAAGACTCAGCCATGGTTCTCTTCGAATGGAGCCGCAGCTTTCCTCAGGAGGAGATATACTCGCTCACGACCCAGTTGCGCCGCGCCTCCCGGTCCGTGTGCGCAAACATCGCCGAGGCATGGAGAAAGCGACGGTATCCGAAGCACTTCGTCAGCAAGTTGAGCGATGCCGAAGCGGAGGCGGAGGAGACGCGCGTGTGGATCGGATTCGCTGCAAGATGCGGATACGTGGATCCGTCGCGTGCACAAGAAATGGACCGCACCTATGACCAGATCATCGCCCAACTCGTGTCGATGATCGCGCACCCGGAACAATGGTGCAAGCTGTAGGTTCCGCTCTCCCCTTCTCCCTATCTCCCCTTCTCCCCATCTCCCCATCTCCCTATCTCCCTATCTCCCTATCTCCCTATCCTCTACTTCGGCTCGTCCATCACGCACCGGAACCCGAGCCACTTCACGCGCGTGTTCATCGCCTCCTTCCAGCGGCTCACGCTGATCGTCCACTCGCGGTCGCGGAACGAGCCGCCCCGCACGACCTTGTCCGGTCGGTTCGACTCGTAGCTGTCCGCGCACCACTCGGCCGCGTTGCCCGCCATGTCGAGACAGCCGTACGGGCTCGCGCCGCTGGGGAAGGCGCCCACCGGGCTCGTGAACTCGTAGTTCTGCTTCGAGAAGTCGCCCCAGTTGAGGCGCGCCGGGTCCCACTGGTCGCCCCACGGGTAGGTGTACCCGCTCTTCCCGCGCGCCGCCTTCTCCCACTCCTTCTCCGTCGGAAGGCGCTTCCCCGACCAGGAGGCGTACGCGTACGCGTCCCAGAAATCTACGCCGACGACGGGGTGGTTCGGGAGGTTCAGCGCCGCGTCCTCCCAGAACGCCGGCGCGTGGTCCTTCCCCTTCCCCTCGTCGGGATGGCACTTCGAGTGGTCCTTCGTCTCGCGCACGTACGCGAGGAACACCGCATACAGGGCGTTCGTGACCTCGTGGCGGTCGACGTAGTACGCCGCGAGCGTCTCCTTCCGAGCGTAGATCTGGCCGGGCAGCGGATCGCGCGTGCCGTACGTGAACTCGCCCGCGGCGACGTGGACCATCCCCAGGTCGTACGCCGTGAAGCGCATGGTCAGGTCCGCCCCCGGATCGATCTGGACGAGACGCTCGACCCCGAGCACGCGGATCCGGTGTTTTCCCGGCGACAGGACCCGCGACTTGAGCGGCGCCTTGCCGGAAGCCGCGTTGTCGATGTACACCTCGACGCCGGCGATCGCGGAGTCGATCGTCAGCAGCCCGGGCGGGATCTTCTCCAGCGTCACCTGCACGGGTCCGACCAGCGCCGAGTCCACGATCTCGATCGAGAGCTTCGCCTCGCGGTATCCCTCGATCTGGAGCACCGCCTCGTGTGCGCCGCCTTCGAGCCCCTCGATCGTCAGCGGCGTGGTCCCCGCCTTCTTCCCGTCCAGGACGACCGCGGCGCCCTTCGGATCGGACTCGATCGCGACCTGCGCCCGCACCCGGCGGAGCGTGACGGAGTACGCGCACGAGGGCGCGGACAGGAGCATCCTCTGCTGGTGCGGCTCGAAGTACTTCTTCGCCAGCCGCAGGTCGTACTCGCCGAGCGGCAGTTCGAGTGTCGCCGGAGTGATTCCGCGCTCCTCCTGGCCGACGATGATCGCCGCCCCCGGCGGATCGGAGTCGATCGCGACGCGCGCGACGTTCGTCGTCGCGGCCGTGCGCTTCGTCCCCGCCGCCACCAGCGGCACGACGAGTGTGCAGGTGCTGTTGGGATCCACCAGGATCCGGCCCTCGAACGGTTCGTACCCCTCCTTCTCGAGCCGGACGGTGTAGTAGTTCGCGTTGATCTCGGCGTCGAACGGGGTCGTCCCCAGGAGCCCGCCGTCCACGCGTACGGCGACCCCTTCCACGTCCGGAGTGCGGATCTTGAGCCCTCCCTTGCGCGGATCGAGGGGGACGCGCTCCAGCGTGAGTCCCTGGGTGGCATCGAGGAGCGCCTGCTCCCGCCCCGTCCTGGCATCGACGACCGAGAACATCCTGCGGTTCCCGGAGCGGCGCGGCTCCAGGACGAGCACGCGGTCGTGGTAGAACGGATGCGACAGCCGGACCTCGGTGCGGACGTGGCGCGGCGCGTGCAGCTCGAAAGGCGTCGTGCCCGCCGGCCTCCCGTTGATGGAGACCTCCACGCCCGACGGCTCCGACGTGATGCGCAGCGGGCCGGCCAGGGAGGCGGGCGCCGCGACGACGCCCGCGTCCGGGGAGGGCTTCTGCCGCGACTTCCCATAGAGACGCGCGAACCCCCATGCCGAGAGGCCGAGCAGGACGACGACGGCCACGAGACTCACCCATTCGACGAAACGGCGACGCGGGGCCCGCGGCCGCTTCGGGGGGGGCACGGGAAGCGAAACGCCGCGCGGCGTAAGGCCCTTGCTCTCGGCCCCCTTCCCGAGTTCGACCGACGGGGTGCCCGACTGGACCAGCCGGAGGAGAAAGCTCTCCTTCGCCCGCAGCAGGTCCGCGGCCATCTCCTGGACCGTCTGGTACCGGATGTCGCGGTCGATCGAGAGCGCCTTCTTGCAGATCGCGTCCAGCTCCGGAGTCACGACGGGGTTGAGCTCGCTCGGGAGGTCCATGCCGAGCGGCAATTCGCCCGTCAGCATCTCGTAGAGGACGACTCCCATCGAGTAGATGTCCGCGCGCGAATCGACCGAGCGCCCGGGCACCATCTGCTCCGGCGCCATGTAGAAGAGCGTGCCGGAGAGGAGCCGCATGCCGCTCGTGCGCGCGAACTCCGAGACGACGATGGAGCCGTCGGAGCGCCCCGGGAGCATCCCGAGCCCGAGGTCCGTGATCTTGACGTAGTGCAGGAGCGCCTTGCCCCGGTCGGGAACGCTGATCTTCCGTTTCTCGACGAGGATGTTCTCGGGCTTGATGTCCTTGTGGATGATGTTCTTGGAATGGGCGTACGCGAGCCCCTCGAGGACCTGCACGGCGATGTCGATGGCATACGGCGGCGGGAGGATGCCGTCCTCGAGCATCCGCTGCCGGAGGTTCTTCCCCTCGACGAACTCCATGATGAAGTACGGGGGATCGTGCTGCGTGTCCAGCCCGATCGTCCGCACGATGTTGGGGTGGTCGAGCTGGTGCTGGAAGACCGCCTCCTTCTTGAGGAGGTCCATCGCGTCGGGGCTCGTGGGGATCTTGATCGCGACGAATTTGCCGGGGATCTGCGCGTGTTCCGCCTTCCAGACCTCGCCGAAACCGCCGACCCCGATCTTCTCGATCAGGATGTACTCCGAGACCCGGTCGCCCTTTCCTACCGTGCGATAGGCCATATGCTCCCGCAGATCAGTGTATCACACCGCGAGCCGCGTGCGGCGTCGATTGACACCGGCGCGCGGCCTCGTATTATGTGGACGTTTCGCATCGAGGCCACCCCGGATGAAAAACGCCGCCAGCGCCCGATGGTTCCGCCGCGCGGTCCGCAGGATCCCCGGAGGCGTCAACAGTCCGGTGCGGGCGTTCCGCGCCGTGGGCGGCACGCCGCCCTTCATCCGGCGCGCGCGCGGCGCCGGAATCGAGGACGCGGACGGCAACCGCTACGTCGACTACGTCGGCTCCTGGGGCCCGCTCATCCTGGGCCACGCCCATCCCGCCGTGCTGCGCGCGATCCGCGAGGCCGCCGCCCGCGGCACGAGCTACGGCGCCCCGCACGCGGGCGAGGTCGAGATGGCGGAACTGCTCGCCGGGGCGCTGCCGTCGCTGGAGCGGCTCCGGCTCGTCTCCAGCGGCACCGAGGCGTGCATGAGCGCGATCCGCGTCGCGCGCGGGTTCACGAAGCGCGACGGGATCGTCAAGTTCGAGGGCGGCTACCACGGCCACGCGGATTTCCTCCTCGTGCGCGCCGGCTCCGGCGCCGCCACCTTCGGCGTCCCCGGGAGCGCGGGCGTGCCGAAAGAAGCCGCCGCAAAGACCGCCACGCTTCCGTACAACGACGCGCGCGCGGCCGAGGCATTCCTCCGGCGCAACGGAACGAAGATCGCGTGCGTCATCGTCGAACCCGTCGCGGGCAACATGGGCGTCGTGCCTCCCGCCGCCGGCTTCCTGGAGACGCTCCGGCGCGAGACGGAACGCTGCGGGACGCTGCTCATCTTCGACGAGGTGATCACGGGGTTCCGCCTCTGCTGGGGCGGGGCGCAGACGCTCTTCGGAATCCGCCCGGACCTGACGACGCTCGGCAAGATCGTGGGAGGCGGGCTGCCGCTGGGGGCGTACGGCGGGCGCGCGGACGTGATGAAGACCGTCTCGCCCGAGGGTCCGGTCTACCAGGCGGGGACGCTCTCCGGCAACCCCGTCGCCGTCGCTGCGGGCCTCGCGCAGCTCCGCGCGCTCCGCGGAAGCGGCGTCTACGCGAAGCTCGACGGCCTGGGTCGCCGCCTCGAAGAGGGGCTTCGCGCCCTCGGTCTCACCGTCAACCGCGCGGGCTCCGCGCTCACTCCCTTCTTCTGCGACGGACCCGTGACCGACTGGACGTCCGCCTCGCGCTGCGACACGAAGCGTTTCGCGCGGTTCTTCCACGGAATGCTCGACCGGGGCTTCTATCTCCCGCCGTCGCAGTTCGAGGCGATGTTCGTGGGCGCGGCGCACACGCCGGCCATGATCGAGCGGACGCTCCGCGCGGCCGCGGAGGTCCTGCGTGTCCGATAGACGGCTCACGCCGTACGACTGGGTCGTCGTCGTCTACAGCGCCGGCGTGGCGATCCTCATCCTCGCGACCCACGCGCGAGTCCCGGACTGGTGGCTCTATGCCGGCGTCCACGCGGCCGTCGCGGCGAGCTGCATCGGGATGGCCTTGTGGAATCCCCGCAACCGGCTGCTCTCGTTCCTCCACGACTGGGACGTCGCCGTCTACATCCCCGTCCTCTTCTTCATGACCTGCGTCCTCGCGCATCGGGTCCACCCCGTCGACTACGACGCGCAGCTCATCGCGATCGACCGGCGCATCGGCGGGATCGCGGTGTTGAAGTGGATGGAGAAGATCCAGACCTCCGCGCTCACGACGGCGTCGAAGTCCGTCTGGATCGCCTACTACTTCCTGACGCTTGTGCCCGGGATCCCGCTCTACCTGCGCCGCCGGTCGGGGTTCCTCGAAGCGAAGCTGCTGGTGGTCCTGAGCTTCCTCGTCTCCTACGCCGGCTACTTCGCCCTGCCCGCGCAGGGGCCGGGCTATTTCCAGCAGGAGATCGGCGTGGCCCAGCCCCGTTTCGAGGAATCGAAGGTCGCCTCGTCGATGAAACGCACGATCTACGAGCTCGAGGGCGAGGCCCGCGACACCTTCCCGAGCGGCCACGTCATGATCGCCGCGATGACGATCGTGCTCCTGGTGCGGAATCGTCTCTGGAGGACGTGCCTGATCGGCGTGCCCTTCGCGCTCGGGGTGATCTGGTCCACGATGTACCTCCGCTATCATTATCTGATCGACGGCATCGCGGGGCTGGCGCTCGTGGCGCTCATCGCCTGGCTCGCGCCGAAGTGGCAACGGCGGGCGTGTCAACCCGCCTTGTTCATGAGGGCTTCGCCGCCCTCATGAACAAGGCGCCCTTCGGGCCTTCGCCACGCCGACCCGCCTACGCCCTTCGGGCTTCGGCGTGGCCACGCCGTAGCGGTGGCCAAGGCCGCCGCGGAGGCGGGAGCGGCCGTGGCTACGGC
>JACPRC010000038.1 GCA_016190175.1 Planctomycetota bacterium | reverse complement strand
TTCAAGAGAAGCCCCCTCCTCCGCTCCCTTCGGGAGCTATGGAGGGCAGGCCGCCCCTCCTGTCCTCCGTAGCCCGAAGGGCGGAGGAGGATGGGGCGGGGAGCCTCACTTCTTGGCTTCGTAGAGCCACAGTTCCCCGCCGCCTCCGGCGACCGCCATGTCGCCGTTCTGGAAGAGCCAGACGTTCGAGAACACGTCCACCTTCCCCTCCTCGGAGGACTTCGGCGTCACGTCCTTCCAGGTCTTCCCGCCGTCCGCGCTTCGCAGGACGAACCCGCCCTTGGCGGAGGGGAACTTCCCCCCCACGGCCGCGACGTTGTCGCCGACCACGGAGAGGGCCGCGATCCCGCCCTTGAAATCGATGCCGGAGGCCTTGAAGTCCACCCGCTGCCACGACTCTTTGTTGTAAAGGTCGCCCCGGCCCACGTAGGCCATCAATACCCTGTCCGACTGGTCCCAACCCGCGACGATGGCGTGGTCGGCGGACCAGACGTGCATGTCGAGCAGTTCGCCGTCCTTTCGGCTCGGTTGAATTTCGAGACGCACCGTGTGGTACGTGGCCCTGGGGTCCTTCGAGGGAAGGAAGACCTGTGCGGGTTCGTTGATCACGCTCCCGCAGGCGTAGAAGCGGTTCTCGAAGGCGACGACGCGGCGGACCTGGAACCCGCGCGCCTCCGGGTTGGCGATGGCCGCCTCGACCAGGCTGCGGAACTCCACGAACTCCCCGCCCGCGGGCTTGTACGCGGCCGTGACTCCGGTCAGCGAATCGACGAGGATCTGGCCGTCCTTCGTCACCGCGATGTTCTCTCCCTGCGCCACGCTGGTCCAGGCGTTCTTCCCGGGCTTGAAGAGCCCGACGGGCTTGCACTCTCCCGCCTTCTCGTCGAAGACCCATGCGCTGTACCCCTCCCCCCGATGCCAGCCGGCCCCGTAGAGCCGGCCGTCGGGGCCGCGGCGGACGTCGTTGACGCGCACGTCGGCGAAAGCGGGGGTGGCCTCCCAGGTGCGACCGCCGTCCTTCGTGCGGAACAGCCCCGCCCCTTCCTGGGTCTCGCCGATTCCCATGTATCCCGTCTTCCGGTCGTCGAACCAGAAGGCGCTTGTCTTGGAACCCGAGCAGGGGCTTTCGACCGAGGTCCAGCCCTCCTGGGCCTTCGTCCTCCCGCCGGATGCGACCGCGAGCCCGCATGGACGATCGGTTCCGATCAGCAGGAACATCGCCCCATAGAGGATCCAGCGGACCGGGATCAGGATCTTCGCCATCGTGCCTTCTCCTTTCGGGTTCCCTTCCGTGCCCTGGCCTGCCGGAAGTCGCAGTATCGCAGGGGACTCGGAACGGTGTCAATAGGAGGGAGGCGACGAATGGGTCCGGTCACCTGTCTCGCGGGAGCGGTGCCCGAGCGCTGCTGAAGGGAGCTCCCGTCACTTCCCGCAGCACCTCTTGTATTTCTTCCCGCTTCCGCAGGGACACGGGTCGTTGCGCCCCGGTCTCGGATCGGCACGGAAGGGGACGGGAGCGCCGTCTTCGTCCTCCTTCTCCACCGCCCCGATCTCCTTCGCCGTCTCCTCGAGCTCGTGGAGATGCCGGGAGGTGAAGTACTCCCGGGGATCGTCGGCCCATCGTTCGAGGGTCTTCTCGAAGGGAGTCTCGTAGGCGGACGCCAGCCCGTCCTCGTCCCACTCGCAGCGGCCCGCGCCGATCGCCTTCGCGATCGCGCCCCGCGACGCTTCGTCGTGAAGATCGGCGAGGGAGTAGCATACCTGGTTGAAGAGGTCGGCGCGGTCGTCGTCCGGATCGGTCGCGTCCTCGAGCCGGCCCGCCAGCGCGCGGAGACGCTCCGCGGTCGCGGCGCGTTCGGGTTCGTTCGCGAGCGCGATCAAGGTCAGCCCGAGCACCCCTTCGGCGCGGCCCGACGGATCTGCCTCGTCGTCCTCGATCACCTTCCAGATCGCGGGCGCGCCCGGCGGGCCGAGCGCGCGCACGAGGTTGTGCCCCTCCTCGGAGAGCCACTCGTAGCCGAGCCCCGACTCGAGGAACGCGGCCGCGTGCGGCGCCGCGTCGGGAGCTCCGATGCAGGTGAGGAGCATGAGGACGTGCAGCCCCGTCCATTCCTCCTCCCAGACCTCCGGGTCGGCGAGCATCGGGCCGAGATGCGGGGCCATCCTCGCGCCCCGCGCGAGGGTCTCCGTCACCAGTTCGCCCGGGACGTGGATCCCAACCTTGCGCCATTCGGAGGCGAGGTCGGCGTCCGAGAGCGTCGCGTACTCGGCGGCCATGGGCGCATGGTAGCGGATCGGGACCGGATGAGGTACGAGAATCGGGCGCGCGCAAGTTCGATCGTCCCGCTTCTCCAAGGGGCGGGTAGCAAGACGCGGTCGCCCCCTGTCGCCTCGCGAAACCGGAGGTCCGCCGGGACTACTCCGGCTCAACTGCCCGTCGCAGTTCCTCGCGAAGATCCTCGGGAATCTCGGGATCGTCCAGAAGCGAGCGAGCCTCTCCCCTCTCGGCGGCATCGGCGATCCGCAGGGCCAGCGTGGGAAGTCCACGCTCCATGAGACGGCGCGCGATCCGATGCGCCGCTACGCGCGCCTGCTCGCTCTTCCGATGGATCATTCGTTCCTCCCCGGTGCCCTTCTCGATCCGGGCCGAAGTCCCCGCGAAACCGCCCCTTCTCCGAGGATACCGGTGCTCCTATGACGGTTCAAGCAGATCGCGGGGTTTCCCTCGGATCGATCCGGGCGATCGCCGCGAGCACCTCGTCGCGCTCCTTCCGGAGGATCCCCGGGTCCGCCGCGTCCAGGAGCGGGAACGACCGCGCGGGGCCCTTCTTCCACTCCCCCTCTTCGAATATCCAGGTCGCGGTCCCGCCGAGGTCCCGGCGGACAGGCTCCGCAGACGCCGCGACTTCCATCGCCTCGGGGGACTCGATCCCCAGCCGTGCGGCGAGCCGGAGTCCGCGGAGCACGTCGTAGAAGTAGAAACGCGGGAAGGCCGGCCGCAGCCACGACTCGTCGATCGCGGCGCCTGTCCTCTTCGACCGGAAGAGCCGCCTTTGGACCAGGTACTCCGCGCCCCGATCGAGGAAACTCCGCTCTTCCCGGGTGAAATCCCGGCGCGTGCAGAAGAGGACCGCTTCGAGCGGCGGAAGCGTCGAGACCACCGAACTGTGCGGCTCCGGCTTCGTGTACGCGGCCTCGTCACAGTTGAGCCCCCCGTCCGGAAGCTGGTACTTCAGAAACCACGGCCGGATCCACGGAAGCTCGCGGTCCACGTCGACGCCGCACGCATGGAGAAGCTGGTAGAGGGTCCCGAGTTGACAGTGGCACGGAATCCCGCGAATCGGATCGACCCCCCTCGGGACCTCCTCGATGCGGAACGGGAAGAAGTGCAGGCACCGGCGGTCGATCGCCCGCATCGTTGCGTCGATGCAGGCGCGCGGGATGAGGCGGGCCATTCCCATCTCCCGGAGCAGGACCATGCGCCACCAGGGGCCGTCCCACTTCGGCCAGTACGGATCCCGCTCGATCGCCTGGAGCGCCTCTTCGGATTCCAGATACCGGAGCGTCTCGTCCAGTTCCTTCATCTCTCGGGTCCCCGCCCCGGAGAGCGATCCGGTCCGTCGTCCATCTCCGAGAGGCACCGCTCGATCCGTTCGACGAGATCCTCGGCGGAGTCGCCGGGCTCCGTGCGGACGCCGGCGATCCGGCGACCGACCTCCTCGATCTTCTCCGCGAGAAACGCGATCTTCTCCTCGAGCACCCGGCGGTCACCGCTCTCCCAATAGTCGCCCTCGTCGGTCACCGTGAATTCGGAGAAGTACCGTTTCTTCAGGTGGCGGAACAGTTTCACGATCGCGATGTGAACTTCGACGGGGGCAAACTGCGTCTTGACGAAGCACACACCGCTCTCGTCCGTCCCCGCGAGGAGGGGATTGCGCAGCCGGCCGCCGGAATCGAAGAGCAGGGCGACGGGCTCGCAGTCCGGGTGCGGATGGAATCGGATGCCCTTGAGGTCGCCGTCGACCGTCCGGCGGCGCCAGTGGAGGGTCCGGGCGATGTCGGCGACCTCTTCGACGAGGCGGCCGACGTCGGCCCGGTCCCGAAGCCGGCCCTGGAAGTGGATCGTGATTCCCATGATCAGCCAGGAAGATAGTCCCACGCGCGGCTCAAGGTCAAGGAGGGGTTCGCGCTGAAGGCGGAATCGGGGATGGGAGCAGGATGGCGGAAGGAATCCCGGCGGCGACCAAGGCTCCGGGGTCAGGAGAGCAGCACACCCAGCGGCATCGCCCCAAGACGATCCCCGAGACGGACTGTTTCCGTTGCGCGGCCCGTCCGGCCGGCGACTCCGACACGCCCCGGAGAAGAGCGAAGTTCGCGGAACCGCTGAGCAGGAACCGGCCCGGCCGGCGCCGCCGGATGATCGACGACTGAGCGAGGAGAGCGCGGTCAGGCCCGCGCGCGATCTCGCAGGAATGTCTCCACTTCAGGCTTCTCCTTCCTGCCTTCGGCCACCTGCAGGACGAGATCGACCAGCGCCCGGTTGCTGAGCTTCAGATCCGCGCCGTTCAGGTCCGGAAACACGAGCGCAGCCGCGGCGCCGACCCGCTTGTTGCCGTCAACGAAGGGGTGGTTCTTCACGAGGTGGAAGAGGTACGCGGCGGCCATCCCGAACGGAAACGAGTGGAAATGCTCCCCGCGGAATCCCGATCGAGGCATCGCGACGGCGGACTCCAGCAGGCCCATGTCTCGCACGCCGGGGCTCCCGCCGTACCGCGCGATCTGGTCCTGGTGAATGGCGACGATCTCGTGGATCTCGAGGAAGCGCGGCTCCACGGCCTACTCGGAGAGCTTCTTGAGAGCCCGCGCGTACCTGCGATTCACCTTCCCGAGGGCCTTCTCGAACCGCGCCTTCTCCGCCGCGGATCGCGCCGGAGAGATCACGAGGCACCGGCCGTCGGTCGTAACCTCGAGCGGCGTCTCCCCGTCGATCCTGAGGAGGCCCAGGATCGCGCGATCGATCACGAGCGCGAGGCTGTTTCCGTGACGGACGAGGGTCTTGACCATAGTGTTAGTCCTCTGTAATCACATTGTACTACCCACCGCTTTCAGAAGCAACGGATGCACCGCTTGAAGCTCCGAGGAAACGCGGATATCCTCTCGACGGGCGTTTGGGTGTCCTATCCTCCGCCCCCAAGGTCGGTCTTGTCAAGATGGCCGGGACGCGCGCGGGCGGGAAGACGATGAGCCTGGAGCTGAAGGAGTTCAAGGAAGGACCGTAGAGTGGTATAGTTCGGGGGTGGAGGTACCCTTCATGAGGAACCTTACACTGGAATACTGGGTCGACGATGGGTGGTACGTCGGCCGCCTGAGGGAGATTCCCGGCGTCTTCAGTCAAGGAGCGACATTGCCGGAACTCGAAGACAACATTCGAGACGCCTATCGGCTGTTGCGAAAGGACGCTCCCGCGGCTCCGGCACGACGGGTGAAAACCAAGGAGATCGAGGTCCCTGCGTGAAGCGCGGCGATCTCATCCGCGATCTCGTTCACGCGGGTTGCTTCCTCCGCAGACACGGCTCACGCCACGACATCTACGAGAACCCCCGAAACGGCAGAAAGGCTCCTGTCCCACGCCACGCCGAGATCCGAAACTCCCTCGCCCGCATGATCCGTCGGCAATTGGACTTGGAGTAGAAGAGTCCTCCGTCGTTCTCAGCATTTCACCGGCATCCTCAGGATCGTCTTCAGCTTCTCCGGCGCCACGCGCCGCGGATCGGACAAATAGATCTCGTGGTGCCGGCCGTGGAATGTCCGCCCCTTGGACTCGGCGAACTTCTTCATGGCCGCTACCGTGTCGCCTTCGCGTTCGTAGGGGCCGACGTGCAGCATCTGCACGCACTCCCCCTCTTCGAGCTTCTCCATCGCAACTTCGTCGACGGAATCGCCTTTGCCTCGCTTCTTCAGCGTCTCCGCGGCGCGCCTCACTTCCGACGTCCCCACGAAGTCCGGCGTGCGGATCATCAGCTTCCACCGCCACTTCGACTTGGGGACGCGCGAGAAGTCCCCGCCCTCGTCGGACCACCCCTGCGCCTCCAGTTTGCCGACGACGTAGTCTTGCCGGCCCTCGAATTTCCGCGTCATCTTGACCGTGTAGGCCATGCCGTAGAGCGCGCCGATCTTGGTTTGAAACTCCTTTCCCCCCGGTTCTCCCCGACCGTCGACGGCGAGGTAACTTGCCTTCCCGATTTCGACCAGGACCGGGCTTCGCGGCGACGCGTATTCGTTCTTGAGGTCCTTGAAGAGGTCGATCTTCAGCATCGATGCCATGTCATTTCCTTTCTATGGGGAGGTAGATCTCGGTAAGCAGATCTCCGGGCTCCGTGCCGTGGGGATCGTTCCAGTAGAATTCCAGGGACGGGGCCGAGCGGATCTCCCGCCCGCTCGTCGGCGCCCATCGACCGCAAAGTCGGACGTAGGTCTCGCCCAGCTTGTCGTAGGGCCCCTGATGCATCGTAACCGCGTACTCGCCGCCATCGAGGAGCTGGACGCCGACGTCGCCCTGAGGCCGGAAATCCTCGGAAACGGTCACGCACGCGTCGTACCGGACCTTGTCCCGAGGCGTCACCTCCGGATCGTCGTAGCAGACGCCGATGAACTCCGTGTCGGCGCCGAGCAGTCCCTGCATGCCCACGAAAGCGAGCAAACGGTCCCACGCCTTGCCGCATTCCGAGTACGGCCCCCCGTGGCGCACGAACGCCACGCGTTTCGGCCGGATCGCCTTGATTTGGACCTCCATCTTCTTTCCTTTCCTGAAGGAGGATCGAATCTTCAGAGGGGGGAAGGGGCGCCGACTCGCTCGGAATCGGGACGGCGCTTCGCCAAACATCGTCTTGAAGGCGCGGGTGAAGGACTCGTGCGTCTCGTAGCCGGCGTCCAGCGCGATCCGAACCACCGCCAGCCGCGTTTGTTTCAGCCGTTGCGCGGCGCGCTGGAGTCGGAGGCGCCGGATGTGCTCCTTCACCGACTCGCCGACCATCCCGCGGAAGACGCGATGGAAGTGGTACGGCGAGAAGAACGCGACGCGGGCCAGCTCCTCCAGGGCGAGTTCTTCATCGAGATTGCCCTGGATGTGGACGAGGACGCGGAGCATCCGCTCCTCGTAGGCCTCGCGCGTGACGCGTTTCATCGAGAGGAGATTCAACCCGAACGGCCGGAGAGTTGCTTGACATTTCTTGCGGATTTGCAGGACGACCTACTTCCGCCCGCACTTCGGACATTCGTACCAGTCCGGCTTCTGCGTGAGGTACTAGCCGAGGGGGAAGAGGAGGATCGTGCACATCAAGGCGGATCCGAGGATCCGTTTCCACGGGAAGACGCGCGTGTCGTCAGGGACCGGCCCCGTGCCGCGCGGGAGCAGGCGCGGGTGCGCCGCCGCGATCACGCTTGACGGGCCACGGGGCGTGCGTCATAATGGATTACATGAAGACGGCGACGGTTCGAGAGGTGCAGCACCACCTGAGCGAGGTGCTGTCCTGGGTCGAGCGCGGCGAGGAGGTCCGGGTCCTGCGGCGGAAGCGGGTCATCGCGCGACTGCTGCCGGCCGAGCCGCAGCCGGCGGAAGCCCCCGACTTCCTGGGGCGGGCTCGCGCGGTGTGGGGCCGGAAGCCGCACGGCGGGCGGCTCAGCGCGATCGTATCCGAGTCCCGCGGCGAGCGATGATCTACCTCGACACCGGTTGCCTGCTCAAGCTCTACTACCCCGAGCCGGACAGCCCGGCGGTGGTGCGGGCGGTCTCGGGGCAGCTCATCGCCCTCGTACCGGTCCACGAGCTCGAGATCGCGAACGCGCTCGAGCTCAAGCTCTTCCGGAAGGAGGCGCGGCCGTCACAGACCCGGGCGACCCACGCTCTCGTGGAGCAGGACGTTCGCGCCGGGATCCTCCATCGCCCGCCGGTGAACTGGGAGGAGGCGCTTCGGGACGCGACGACGCTGGCGAGGGCGCACTCTCGCGCCCTGGGATGCCGGTCGCTCGACATTCTCCACTGCGCCATCGCACGACATCTTGCCGCGAAGACGTTCATCACGACGGACCGGCGCCAACGGCGTCTCGCGACGGCGATCGGGCTCGCGTGCCCCGCCCTGTGACTGCGCCGTCTTGACGCCCGCTCCGCATCGCCGACCCGCCGGCCCGTCCGCCGCCGATTCCGAAGGGTCCATCCGCTCGTGCGAAGCCCTCTTCGAGCCCGCGCCGACCCTTCCACCGACCTTTCGGAGGACCGGCTTGAACATCCGACGAAGCGGTGGCACATCCGGCTGGACCCGCGCCGGCATCGCGTGACCCTCGACCCCAAGGCGCTTCGGCTCAAGTCCGTCGCCTCCCGCCTCCGCCCGCGCTGACGATCAGTCCGTCACTTCCAGTTCCACCGGCTCCGCGACAGCGCGCCGGTCCGGCGCGTAGTACTCGTACGCCTCCGACTTCGGCGTCTTCGCCTTGAGCGGATATTTCGCCCGCAACCCGTACGCGAACGTCACGACCTGCCCCGGCTCGACGGTCCCGAAGTAGAGCGTGATCTGCTTCGCCGTCGTCGAGAACTTGTCGATCCGCTTCTCCGTCACCATCGCCTCGAAGGGCCGCGCGTCCACCGTGAAGCCCGGCGGGATCCCGAGGTCCAGCACGATCATGAACGTCGGCCGGTCGCCGCGGTACGCCATCGTCACGTTCGCCGTGAGGATATCGTCCTTCGACATCGTCGTGCGGTCGTACGCCACCTTCACGTCGAGCGGCTTCTCCTTCGCCGGCTCCATCTTGTCCCACGGCAGCCAGTAGCGCGCGACGAGCTGGTACATCGAGTTCGCCTCGCCGGCCGTCTCGACCGCGAACGCGTTCGCGCCCGTCCGAGCCCCCGCCGTCAGGTCCGCGAGCTGGAGCACGTCCGCCTGGTCCGGGTCGATCCGGATCTCGCGCGACTGTCCGTTCAGACTCATCTTCACCACCACGCGCTCCTTCTGCTCCGTCCCGGACATCGCGCGCAGGATCGCGCGCAGCGAGAGGATCGTCGCGCTCGTCGAGCCCCACGTCCCGCGCGCGTCCTTCATCTTCGCGAGATAGCCGAGCGCGCCGTTGACCGCGTTCGAGTACCGGTTCGACTTCATCAACGCGTAGGCCGCGAGCGCCGTCGTCTCGATGTTCGCGAAGTCCCCCCGGCCGTAGAACGCCGTGTTCTCCTGCTTCCAGTACGTGACCTTCTTCTCGCGGTCCTCCGTCCTGGCCGCGTCGAGCTTCGCGAGAAGCGCCTCGTCGCCGAGCGCGTTCGCCGCGAGGGCCAGCGCGTAGTTGTCCTTCGCCTCCGCCATGTGATCGCGGATCCACTCGCGCGCCTTCTCGAGCGCGGGCCCTTTGTCGCCCGCCTCCGCGAGCGACCACGCGACGTAGCTCGTCACGATGAAGTCGCCCGAGAGACCCGTCCAGCTCCACGCCGTCCGCTCCGGCATCTTCCACGAGCCGTCCGACTGCTGCTTCGAGAGGAGGAACGCGCGGGTCCTCTGGATCACCCGCTCGTCGATGTCGTACACCTTCGCCATATCGCTGAACTCGAGGAGCCCGTACGCGGAGAGCACGACGTTCGCGGGCGGGTTCCCGTACCAGTCGAAGCCCCCTCCCCGGACCTCGAACGTGAGCAGCCGCTGATAGCCCACGTTGACGTACTCCACCGCCTTCATCTCGATCTCCGGGGTCAGCTTGCGGCTCCGCCGCAGGTAGTCGAGCGCCAGCACGTTCGGATACGTGAAGGAGCTCGTCTGCTCGAATCAGCCGTGCGGCATGCCGAGCATCCCCTCCACGCCTTCGATCACCTGCGCGAAGACGCCCGGGTAGACCTTGCCGAAGACCTTGAGCGACCCCTCGATCGCGTCCTTCGGGATCTCGAACGACTTGTCGATCCGCCGCGCGAGCCGGTCGTTGAGGACGATCTCGAACATCTTGCCGTCGGGCACGATCTCGACGGGCCGGCGGACCGCGTCGCTCGAGTCGTCCGCCTTCGCGAAGACCGTGAGCCGCTGCGGGCCGATCTTCTTCACCTTCACGCGGAAGTGGACCGCCTTGACCTCTTCCGCCGCGAGGTCCACCGACTTCACCGCCTCGTCCTCGAGCTCGAACCAGTCCTCCTTCTCGACCTCGAGGAGCACCTTCTGCGGCGTCTTGAGGTAGTTGTAGACGGCGACGGGAACCTTGACGCTGTCATGCTGCGTGAGCGCGACGGGGAAGTCGATGTCCACGAAGAAGCTACGGAAGACGCGGAGCCCCTTCGTCGTCGAGCCGAGCGCGCCCGAGCGCGAGTTCGCCAGCGCCGTCAGCCGCCAGGTCGTGATCGAGTCGGCCATCTTGACGTCGATCTCGGCGCGGCCCTTCTCGTCCGTGACCACCTGCGGGTTCCAGTAGAGCGTCTCGGGGAAGTACTCGCGGATGCGGACGTTGGGGGTCTTGGCGGTCGACGTCGACCCGAACGACTCGCGGCGGAACTGGCCGCTGAATCCACGGCTGTCCTCCTTCGCCGAGAACACGTTTCTCGATGCGTACCCCATGCACCCGGACAGGCCGGCCGCGACCGCGAGGATCAACGTGCGTTTCATGGCTTCCTCCTCTCCATCCAATAGGCAAGGGTGAATCGAGGATCGAGCCGCTCGAGGATCTCGATCGTCGTGCGATTGCCCCAGGCGTCCCACAGGTCGCGCTCCAGGACGTGGCTCGAGTTCTTGACGCGATGGAAGAACCCGGGCGCCCACTTGCCGTCCTCGCAGAACGCCACCTTCTTGTCGAGAATGAGCTCATGGAAAGCGCGATGCCACCGATCGAGCCGCGGCTTCATCACCCGCTGCCGCTGCTCCAGCGTGTTGACGACGTTGCGGACGGCCACCTCCCCGCCCGTCGAGGGCTGCGTCTCGGCCGAGGCGAGGACCATGAGCGCGACCGCGTCGAGCCGCCGCTCGATCGTCTCCGGGAGGGTCTTGATCCCGTACTTCGGTTCGAGGAGCTCCTCCTGGATCGTAAAGTAGACCTTCTCGAGCCCGGGCCGCATCTCCTGGAGCGCGAAGACCGCCTCGTCCACGATCGCAACCCCGACGGCGGAGCGGACGTCGCCCTTCTCGTCGGTTACGTGGAGCCGAATCTTCGCGTCCTCGCCGGGCTCATAGACGTCCTTGCTCGGGACGACGTCGATCTTGAGGTCGCCCGCCGCGTGGATGTAGACGAGCCGCGAGTCGCGCAGGATGTCGCCGTTCGGCATCACACAGTACGCGCGCACCTCGACGCCGCCGAAGACGTCGCCCGGGATGTCGAACGCGTACTGCCCGTGCCCGTCCGCAAGCGGAATCGACATCGTGAGGAGCGTCTGGCCGTCGCGCACGAGATCGAGGAACGCCGCGCCGCGGCGCACGGTCGAGACGATCTCGACGTTCATCGCACCGCCCGACGTGTAGAGCGCTCGGTCGGGCCGGACGAGCAGCCCGCCCGGCGCCTCGCCGCGCGTGAGACTCATCCGCACCGTCGAACTTCGGCCCGCCGCGTCCTTCGCCGTGATCACCGTGTGCAGGGGATCGGGCCTGGGACGGTAGTGGCGGTAGGGATCCTCCTCCTGCGCCGGCGGAGCGGGGAAGACCACGACCGCAATGCCGCCGTCGTCCGTCTTCGCCGACGCCTTCCATCCGCCGATCTCCACTTCGACGTCGCTCTTCGCCGGCTGTCCGTCCGGCGTGTAGGTCGCGACGTAGATGCGGTTCTCCACGGCGGGCACGAGGCGCCCGCTCTCGGGGACCGCCGAAATCTGGAGCGCCTCCTTCGCGACGGGCACCGGCCGCGCCGCCTTTTCCGCGTGCTCCGCGCTGTCCGTCACCTGCGCCGCGAGGAGCACGTTGGCCATCCCCTTGTTGACCGGGAGGCCGACGAAGTAGCGGTCGAGCGGGATCTCGAACGCGCACACCCCGTTGGAATCCAGCTTGCCCGTCGCTTTGGCGACCTCGCGCACCTCGGCGTCCATCGCCAGGAGTTTCACGATGACTTCGCCCGCGACCGGCTTGCCGAAGAAGTACTCCGCGCGGATCGTGCCGTTCACCTTCTCTCCGGGCAGATAGAACGGCCGGTCCGTCTCGATCGTCACGCGGAACTTCGGCAGGACGTAGCGCTTCACGCCGACGCTGCGGCTCGACGTCACGTCGCCGATGATCGCGGAAACCTTGTAGTCGCCCATGATGACTTCGTCCGCGAGCCGGAAGTCGGCCGCGGCGACGCCGAACTCCGAGGTCTCGGTCTTGCGCTTGAAAACCTTGTTCCCTTTCGCGTCCTCCACTTCGAACGTGAGCGCCTGTTTCTCCACGGGCTTGAGGGTCAGGCTCGACAGCGCCAGCGCGCGCAGCCGCATCACCTGGCCCGGCTGGTACAGAGGCTTGTCGGAGGTCAGGAGGATGCGGTAGTCGCGCTTGAGGCGAACGGGGTTGCGGAGCACGTAGTCGCGCGTCTCGACCCGGATCGTGTAGGTTCCCTCGGCCAGATCCGGCACGACGAAGCCCGCCGCGCACGCGCCGTCGGCGGTCTTGCCCGCGAAGACCTCCGTCCCCTTCCCCTTCGAGTCCTCGATCACAACCTTCACCGGCAGCCCCGAGGCGGGCAGTGCCGATCCGCCGCGCGACTCCGTCACGAGCACGCGCAGCACGGCACGCGAGTTCGGGGCCATCTGCGCGGGCGTCTCGACGACGACGTCGATCTTCGAATCCAGCCTGCACGGGTTGCGCGGATCGAGCCAATACTCCGGCCAACTGCAGCCGGCGAGCAGAGGGACGAGCCAACCCAGGTGTCTCATGCGCCGCCTCCCCATTGGACCGATTACAAGACGTTCGACGCGGGGCCGAGTTCGCGGAAAATGGACGGCGCGATCGTCCGTACGGTCGGATAGCGCCGATGCTGGCGCGTGCACCCTGCAAGGAGTACCATGCGTGCGCGACATGAAGCTGCGACAGGCGGCCGGTAGTGCGGTCCTTTCTCTCCTCGCGCTCCTCGGCTGCGCGACCCCGCCCCGCGCCCCGGAGCGGCGGACCGCGGCCGCCGAGTCGCCCGTCCGCGTCCTCGCCCTCCGCGCCGCGCCCGGCGACGACCTCTTCGCGGGGCCGAACGGGCTTCTCCTCCACCCCGCCACGTTCGAACCGATCACGAAGCTGCGGGTGACCGCAACCGAGGCGGTGCACGGCCGCCTCGTGCCGCTCCTCTTCCAGAC
>JACPRC010000031.1 GCA_016190175.1 Planctomycetota bacterium | reverse complement strand
CGGATCTTTGAAACTTCGAGGATGGGCACCCATTTGAGGCGGAGGGGTGGCTCAGTATGACCCGACTCTCGGTGGCTCAGTTAGCCCGGCTCTTGACAGGCAGGTCTCCGATACCGATACGGAGTGCCCGGCAGGGGGCGATCCCGCCGAGGCTCGCCGAGAGCGCGAAGCCGGGGATGGGTGGTTCGTTTGCATCGAGCGAGGCCGGCGCGAAGCGCCGCCGAGTCGAGATGGGCGTGCCGGCACTCTCGGCGAACCAAGGGCGAGCCCTTCGACTCGCTTCGCTCGCTCAGGGCACTTCGCCTCGGGCGGAACAGTCTGCTTGCACTGAGCGAGGGCGGCCGCAGGCCGCCCGAGTCGAAGTGGGCGCGTGAGGAATCGAACCCCCTAGTCGGAGACGACGGGTTTACGGCCCGCCTCCAATCCCACTTGGCAGCGCGCCCGGGATCTTCGCCACGGCAAGGCGACGTCTTGCTCTTTCGAAAGCGGGGCGCCCGGCGCCGACCCGGGAATGCTCTCATCGCACCACGGGCTCCGGCGCGGCTCCGGTGGAACGCTCGCCTGTGGTTCGACTCGGCGACGAGGTGCTTGCATCGAGCGAGGCGGCGCGAAGCGCCGCCGAGTCGAGATGGACCCAGCGAGAGTCGCACTCGCATCTCCGGTGTGCGGAACCGGCGTTCTCCTGTTGAACCATGAGCCCGAGTGCCGCCCCACGGTACTGCCCCGTGTCCCTCACGTCTTCGGCGTGATGTGCGACTTGTACACCAGAGCGGCGGAGACTGCCGGGGGACGAGTCGAACGTCCAGCCACCTGTTTCAGAAACAGGGCTCCGATGCCGATACAGAGTGCCCGGCAGTGGCGGTGCCGACGGGTGCCGACCCCGTACCTCCGGCGTGACAAGCCGGCGTGCAGAACCGCTACACCACGACACCGGCATGGTCCGATTCGCCGCTGCGCGGCTCGCTCACCATGCTTCTCGTCGCGCGGCACGAAGACCACTTGTGCCGAGCGAGCCCGCCGCAGGCGGACGAGTCGAAGCGGGCCGTGAGGGATTCGCACCCCCGACTCCGGACTTGGAAACCGGCATGATCCTCCTTCACCAACGGCCCGGGATGAGGGGGCAGGCAAGGGCGGCTCGATGCTCAGGGAAGTGCTTGCACCGAGCGAGCCCGCCGCAGGCGGACGAGTCGTAGTGCGGGCGGCGGGAGTCGAACCCGCTCCACCTGCTTGGAAGGCAGGGATGCGACCGGTACACCGCGCCCGCGGCGCCGTCTCCTGTGCTGACCCGATTGTCATGGAGCTCTTCGGCCCTCCCCGGAATTCCGATGGGACGGGCCGAGCCCAAAAAAAAACCCGCGCCCTTGCGAGCGCGGGGTTTCCGCTCCTTCGAGATTCTCAATTCATGCCGTCACCCCGCGCCCGTCCGCCGACGCTCCGTCGAAAATGCCGTTCGACGGATGCAGCGGGAGCCATGCGTACCGCTGCTCGCGGCAGCGTCGCAAGCTCGCTCCTGGTTTGCGGAGACGTACGGTCACGGGACACGAACCTCCTCGCCCTGCTTCAACCGGCATGCGGGCGGAGGGTTCGCGAAAAACGGCTGCGAAATGTGGAACGTCCGCCGGATGACCTCGTCCTTCATCGCCGGCGACAGGTCGTCGAAATAGGCCGAATACCCGGAGACGCGCACGAGCAGGCCGGGATAGCGGCCGGGCTGATCGCGCGCTTCCAGGAGAACCTTCGGGTCGAGCACGTTCACCTGTTCCTGCATCGCGCCGGCATCGAGCGCCCCCTCGATGAGCGCCCGGAGCCGGCCATCGCGCGCCGCCCACGGGTCGATCTGGAGGTTGAAGTTGACCCCGTTCGCCGCGCAGGAGAGCGGGAGCCCCGCGACCGAGCGCAGCGCCGCGGTCGGGCCCCGCCGGTCCGCGCCGTGGCCCGGCGAAAGTCCCGACGAGAACGGCTCGCCTCGCTTGCGCCCGCTGGGGAGCGCGCCCACGATCTCGCCGAACCCCTGGTGGGAGGTCATCGAGTAGAACCCTGCGACGTACGGGCCGCCCCTCGTATTGACGCGACCCTTCAGACTCTCCGCGAACATCCGCATGGCGCGCGCCGCGAAGCCGTCGGGGAGCGGATCGTCGTTCCCGTACTTCGGCGCGCGGAGGAGCCGCGAACGCAGCCCCTCGCGCCCGCGGAAGTCCGCGCGGCAGGCGGCGATCGCCTCCGACATCGTCGCGCGGCCCTCGCGGAAGACGACCGTCTCGATCGCCGCGAGGCTGTCGCCGACATCCACGACGCCGACGCCCTGGAGACCGCTTCCGTTGTACGTCGCGCCGCCCGCCGTCGCATCGAGATCGCGCTCGATGCAGCCGCCGAGGAGCGCGGAAGTCAGCGGCGTCGGATGGAGCCGCGCATTCGCCCGTTCCACCGCGTGCAAGTCCTCGACGAGCCGGTCGATCACTTCCTGGAGCTCTTCGCCGAAGAGACCGATGACCTCCTCGACGGAGCGGCACGCCGACGCGCGGCCGAGCGCGCGATCGAGGCAGAGCGGCAGGTTCACGAGCGCCGCGTCCGTCGAGAGGAAGCTCCGGCCCGGCACGACGGGCTCGACGCATCCCACCATCGCGTAGTCGCGCGAGCGGAGCATCGGCACGATGACTTCGTCGTTATAGACGGCGGGCGAGACCGACCCCGCCGCGAGGACCTCGGCGATGCGGGCGCGATACCGGTCGGGGCTTCCGGCGTGGATCCGCGCGTGGTAGTTCGGCTGCCGCGTGCGCATCGCGTCCATGACGTCGAGGAACAGGTACGTCAATTCGTTCGTCGCGTCGCGGCCTTCGGCGTCCGTGCCGCCGATCGCGACGGCCTGCCCGCTCATGAGGCCGCCGTGGAAGCGCGTCGTCCGCTGCGAGAAGACGGGCACGATCTCGCAGAGCTTGAGCGCGAAGCAGCCGAGCAGCTCGAACGCGCGCCCGCGGTCGCCGTCGTAGCAGGGCAGGAGGATCTGATCGAGCCGCCCCGGGCTGATCCCGTTGTCGAGCGATTCGAGGTTGAGCGCAATCTGCGCGAAGAGGATCGACTGGAGCGCGTCGTGGAGCGTGCGCGCGGGTTGCTTCGGCACCCGGACGCAACCGTACCCGGCGGCGAAGTCGTCGAGGCCGTCGCAGACGATCCGCACCGCGCGCGCGAAGGGCGAGTCGCCGGACGCTTCGCGGCGGATCCCGTCGGTCCCGAGCGCGAGGAGTCGCGCGTAGTCGGGAACGAAATGCGCGATGCCGCCGGTTTCGTTGATGAGATACTCCGTCGGGTTCCACTGGTCCGCGAGAAACGCGAGGCCCTTCACGCGTCCGGGCAGGGCGCGGGGGAGCCAGAAGGGGACGACCTCGGCGAGCAGCCTTCTCCGGTCCGCCGGCGAAATCGCCAGCGGGTTCACCTTCCGCTTCTCGAACCGGAAGAGGTCCTCCATCATCGCGACGCCGTGGAGTTCGGGATAGAGGCTCCCTCCCACCCGGTGCGATGTAAAGCAGCCGACGAGAAGCTCGTCCGGATACACGCGCATGCGCTTGCGCCGCAGGACGTGCGCGAGCGCCTCGGCCTTGCGGACGATCATCGGTTCGCGGCTCGGGCGGCGGAAGTATTCCGTCACGAGAAGCGCCCGCTCCGCGCAAACCGCGGGGCGCGTGCGGAGGATCGCATCCCGGAGGCGTTCGAGCCGCGGCGTCATTCGGTCACCTCGAGCCGGCGGCGGAAGAAGTCGCGGGCCCGCGCGAAGCTCGCGTCGGCGCTCGGCCCGTCGATTGCAAGCGGCACGAGCGGTCGCCCCACGCGCTCGTTCTTCGCCTCCCCCATCGCGTGGTAGCGCAGGAGATGGATGGAGCGGACGCCCAGTTCATCGAGGAACTCCGCGACCGCCGCGAGATTCGCGTCGTCGTCCGTGTGGCGCGGGACGACCGGCATGCGGAACCGCACCGGGGCGCGCTCCCCGACGAGCCGCCGCGCGTTCTCGAGGATGACGCGGTTGTCGGCGCCCGTCGTCTCGCGATGGCGTGCGGGGTCCATGATCTTGAGGTCGTAGTGGATGAAGTCGAACCCCGCGAACGCCTCCCACCGCGCCGCGCCGCACGTCTGGAGGCCCACGCGGATGCCTCGCGCGCGGAGACGCGCCGCGACCGCGAGGGCGAACTCCGCCTGCATCGTGGGCTCGCCGCCGGAGAGCGTCACCCCGCCGCCCGACCGCGCGAAGAAGGGGAGGTCGCGGGCGGCCTCGTCCGCGAGCGTCTCCGCCTCGACCTCGCGGCCGACGATCTCGTAGGCGCCGTACGGACACGCCTCCGCTGCCGCCCCCGGTCCTCCGCGCGGGCAATCCGCCGGGCAGTCGCGCGCATCGCGGCACCGCTCGCGCACGAACGCGAGCTCCGGCGCCGGCCGCAGCGATTCCGGGTTCTGGCACCAGCGGCAGCGGAGCGGGCATCCCTTGAGGAAGACGGTCGTGCGGATCCCCGGGCCGTCGTGGATGGAGAATCGCTGGAGGTGGGTGACGATCCCGCGCGGTCCGGCCATGGCGCGTGAATACCGGATCGGCGCCGCGGTGTCAACCAGTGAATCAGACACTACGGTATGGGTAACCGGAGGCCGCTGGCGGGCCGCTGAGGGGCCAGGATCTGTGGGGAGGTCCTCCGTGCCGTAGCCTGCCAGCAAGGGGCCTGTAGGGTCATTTCCG
>JACPRC010000030.1 GCA_016190175.1 Planctomycetota bacterium | reverse complement strand
GTCTCTAACCCGGCTTATTCACGAGTTCTCGGCCGCAGGCCGAGAACTCGTGAATAAGCCGCCCGCGGCGCGTACCGCTGCGGCAATAGCGGCGCCGCGGGCCGACGCCGGAGCGCGACAGACTGTCGCGCGGAGGCGGAGGGGTTGTCCAGCGGAATCGGCCCCCAGGGCCGATGGAGCTGCCCTTGCCCTTGACGCGCGGCGGTCGCGCCCGGCGCGACCGCCCGCTGCGCGGGCGCAGCCCGAAGGGCTGCGGCCGCGTGTCAAGGGCGGGGGCGCCGTTTCACGTCGGCGGCGTAGCCGACGTGAATAAGGCGGGCTACGGCTGCGCAGGGGGGGGCGGCGGTGACGGCGGGAGAGCAGACCCAGGTGGCTCGACCTTGAGAGGGGGCGCTTCCCCCCTCATCGGTCTGGCGGGCGCCGTCAGGTCCACCCCCGCCAGCCGCTCCTTCATCCGCTCCTCGAACGCGGCGAAGTCCTTCGCGTCGTGGAGGATGAAGTACGCCTCCTCGACCGGGGAGTCCCCCCGGAAGTGCTGGAGCACCTCGTCGAGCATGATGTCCGCGCAGCGGTCGATGGCGAAGCCGCCCGCGCCGTGGCCGACGGGCGGGAACGCGATCGACTTCGCGCCGCGCTCCACCGCGCGCGCGAGCGCGTTCTGCATCCCCCGGCGCACCCACCGCGCGTCCGCCCAGAGCCCGAGCGGCACGACCGCCGCGTGGATGACCCACCGGCACGGGAGCCCTCCCGCGGCGGTGACCACCGCTTCCCCCAGCGGGATCGTGCCGATCGCGTGACACTCCTCCTGGATCTGCGGCCCGCCGATCCGCCGGATCGCGCCCGAGACGTCGCTGCCCAGGATGAGGTCGTTGTTCACCGGGTTGACGATGGCATCGGTCGCCATCGAGGTGAGCTCGGCCTGCTGAAGGTAAAGCCGGCCGCGGGCGGGCGGTTGCGTATCACCAGCCATTGGGAGATAGCTGAGAGCGAATGGCGGACAGCCGCGCTTCAGTGCCTCGTGATCGTGAAGCCGGCTTTCGCCATCGCGTCCAGGTCGATCTCGAACGCCTTGAGGGGCAGTTTCTCGTTCACCTTCGTCTGCCGGAACCGGATCTCGACCGAATCCCCGTTCGGCTCGACGTAGGAGACGAACGTGAGGAGGAAGCGGTCCGCGGAGATCCGGATCAGGGCCTCCTTCACCCGCTTCCTGACGTCCTCGGAACGGGGCTTCAGTTGCAGCTCGATCTCGCCGTTCTGCCGCGGGCCGAGGGCGATGTCGAAGTCCTGCTTGAGCGTCTTCGAGATGTCCGGGGCCCCCATGATGCTCGCGAGCTGCTTCCCCTTCTGGTCGACGGTGTAGATCTCCACCTCCTTCAGCTTGGGGAAGACCGCGACGTAGCGGTCGCCGTCGAGCTGCTGGATGGCGCCGCCGGTCTTCTCCTCCCAGCGGACGGCCCGGTTTTCGCGCCGGAAGAGGAGCAATCCCGTCGTGCGGGTCTCCTCGTCCAGCAGCGAGAGGCGCTTGACGTGCTCGTACTGCGACGTCATCGTCCGGATCTCCGCGGAGTGGCGATCCATGTCGGCGAGGACGGAGTCCACGTCTTGGATGCAAAGGAGCACGAGGAGCATACGGGAAGGGTATCACGGCCCGGCCCGCGGCGCAAGGCGCGTCAACAAGTGCGGACCCTTCAGCCGTGGGATAGAATAGTCGCGTCATGCCGGACTCCGACGGCGATTCGGATCTCCTCTTCGCGCGACTGCTTGCGGAGCAGGGGCTGGCGACGCCGGAGCAGATCCGGGAATGCCTCCAGGAACGGGCCCGGCTCGCCGCAGCGGGCGCGAACCCCCTCCCGGATCTCGGCGAGATCCTCGTCCGGAGAAACTACCTGACCCGCGCGCAATTCGAACGAGTGCGCGGGGTCCCCGCCGTTCCGGAACTGCCCCCCGAAGTCGCGCGCGCCGCGGGCGCGAAGGAGAATCTCCTCGGGCGGTACGTCCGGGTGGAGTTGCTCGGCACGGGCGGCATGGGCGAGGTCTGGAAATCCTGGGACCGCGAGCTCAGGCGCTGGGTCGCGTTGAAGCTCCTCAAGCACGACGACCCGGACGACCTCGCGCGGTTCCGGCGCGAGGCCCGGATCGCGGGAGGACTCAACCACCCGAACATCGCCGCGATCTACGAGGTCGGCGAAGCGGGCGGCCGGCACTTCATCGCGATGCAGTTCGTCGAGGGACGGACGCTCTCGACCTTCCCGCGCCGCGACCGCCGGCTCCTCGCCGAACTCGTTCGCGATTCAGCGCAGGCGATCCACGCGGCACACGAGGCGGGGGTGGTCCACCGCGATATCAAGCCGGACAACCTCATGGTCGAAGGGACGTCCGCGTCCCGGGCGCGTTCCGCGCGGAGGCCGCGGGTGTACGTGATGGACTTCGGACTCGCCAAATCGACGAAGGTGGACTCGTCGCTCTCCGTCTCGGGGCTGGTCGTGGGGACGCCGACGTACATGAGCCCCGAGCAGGCGCGGGGAAAGATCCGCGACCTCGACGGCCGCTCGGACGTCTACTCGCTGGGCGCGACGCTCTACGAGTTGCTGACGGACCGTCCGCCGTTCCGCGAGACGGACGTCTACGAGCTCCTGCGGAAAGTGGTGGACGTGGAGCCGGAACCGGTGCGGAAGGCGAACCCGCGCGTCGACGGGGACCTCGATACAATCGTGATGAAATGCCTGGAGAAAGACCCGGAGCGGCGGTACCGGACCGCGCTGGAACTCGCGGACGATCTGACCCGCTATCTCGCGGGGGAGTCGATCGAGGCGCATCGGCCGTCGGTGGCGCATCGCTTGCGGAAATTCGCGGTCCGGCGGAAGGCGGTGGTGGCGATCGGGGCCACGGGGCTGCTGGGGATCGCCGTCGTGGCCGCGATCCTCCTGCCGCGATGGACCCGCAAGACGGCCCGGCGGGAACGAGCGGAGCGGGAAAGGGCGGAAGCGGAGAAGCGGGAAGAGGCGCGCCGCGCCGCGGCACCGCACGTCGAGGAGGGGCGGAAAGCGCTCGCTCGGCTGGACGTGCTGCTCATGCGGCCGGACTGGACGCCGGAGGAGAGGCGCGTTCTCGCCGATCGCGCGAGGGCGGAGTTCCTCAGGGCGCTGGAGAAGGACCCGAGAAGCGCCGAGGCCCTGCTCGGAATCGCGCGGACCTTCAAGATGGAAGGGAAGGGGGAGCAGGTCGTCGAGTATTGCACGAAAGCGATCGAGGCGGTTCCCTCCTTTGCGACCGCCTATCTGGAAAGGGCGCTCGCCCGCGCGGAACGATACGAGGACTTGCGGCACGAATCGGGCAAGGGGGCGAGACCGGAAACGGAGCCGATGCGGAGGCTGCGGGACGCGGTCGAAGCGGACCTCGCGGCCGTGCGGGCGTGGTCGAAGGAGCCCAGGGAACTGAGGTACGCGGAGGGGATGCTCCTGTTCGCGGAAGGCGAGTACGAACGCGCGGCGATGCGACTGGAGGCCTACGCCACGGATGCCGTCACCGACGCGGACGGCTGGGAGTGGACGGGCCACGCCTGGCTCCACGTCCGCGGGCGGGAACTCGACGCGGAGCGCGCCCTGACCCAATCGCTGAAGTACAGGCCGAGGTCCGCTCCGGCGCATGTCCTCCGCGGCAACGCGCGGAAGGAGAAGGGGGACCCCTCCGGCGCGATCAAGGACTATACGGAGGCCATCCGCATCAATCCGCCGGATGCGGCGGCCCACAACAGCCGCGGCAACGCGCGCGCGCAGAAAGGCGACCTCATCGGTGCGATCGTGGACTACACGGTGGCGATCTGGATCCGCCCAAGGTACGGCCACGCGTACGGCAACCGCGGCGTCGCCCGCCCGGAGTCGGGCGATGTGGTGGGCGCGTTGGGCGACTTCGCGCAGGCGCTCGGGATCGACCCGGGGGATGCGAATGTGTACAACGAGCGCGGCACCGCGCGCGCGTCGCCTCGCGGAACCGGAGGAGCCGCGCGTCATCGTGACCGCGGACGAGCACGGTGAGCGGCACACGATGCGCGTCCCGTGGTGCGGATGAGGGAACTCGTTGTGGCGGACCACGCGGAAAGAATAGAGAGCAAGGGATATGTCCTAATATGACACGCAATGGAGTTAGGATCGCGGGCAATGAACGGCACCAGTGGAGCAGTTGAAGGGGGCACCGTAAGTGATAGAAACGGTCGTGGCGGAATGCTACCATCGACTGAAGTAACAGGGGGGAACATGGCCGGTAGCGCACACCATCACGGTCTCCTCTTTCCGATCGAGGTCGGACGAGATGAGAAGAGGCGAAAATCGCCCGACGGCATCGCTACCACTGATGTCATTCTGAGTGCGCATGTCGCCGGAAACGCGGAGGTGTTTGAGCTTCTAATGCGAGGAAATCGCCCACAACCGTCATATCGGTCGCATGGACGCCGACCCTGAAGACCGGCGCCGAAATCCCGACCTGCTGTGGACGGATGGGTCGCTCGCCAAGTGCGGACCGGTCAGGGCGCGCGACCTTGCGTCTCGATCCGCTTTCGCAGCCCGATCTCATCGCACGGCGGATCGATGCGAAGGGTGTACCGCCCGCGGGGCCCGTCCCGCACCGCGCCCGCGAGCAGCGGGCATCCCGCCCGCCGCGCGAGCACGGCGGCCGTGTGGGGCGCCCGCCCGTCCCGGTCCACGAGCATCGCGACTGCGCGGCCGCGGCGAAGCGCGGCGAGGAGACGGCCGCACGCCGGCGCCACCAGCGTCTCGATCCCGAACCGCGCGCGCGTCGCCTCGCGGAACCGGAGGAGCCGCGCGTCATCGTGACCGCGGACGAGCACGGTGAGCGGCACACGATGCGCGAGGGCCGCGGCCGCCATCTCCCAGTGGCCCTGGTGGACGCCGACGATCACGAACGGCGGCGGGGGGAGCGCGCCTTCGATGCGCACCCATTCGGGCCGCCAGCGCGGGAGATACATGAAGTCGACGAGGAACCGCGCCCACGGGTGGGGCGCGAGCGCGAGCGCGACGGGGCGCGGGAGGAGCGCCGCGAGGGCGCGGAGGGGGACCATGGCGGTGTAGGAATCGAGGATCACTTCGGCCTCATCCACCTCAGGATCGGCGGCAGGAAGAAGAGCGCCGCCGCCAGCGACGCGCCGATCCCGATCGTGAGGACGTGCCCCATCGAGCGGAGCATCCCGTTGGAGGCGAACATCAGCGTCCCGAAGCTCATCATCGTCGTCCCGGACGTCAGGAGCATCGGCCGCAGCAGCTCCGACGACGCGGCCTCCGCGCCGATCTCCCGCGAGCGCGCCACGAGATGGATCCCGTTGTCGATCCCGATCCCCGTGACCAGCAGGAACACGGTCGCGCTCAGGGGGTTGACCTTGATCTCCATGAGGTTCATGATCCCGAGCGTCCAGAGGAGGCCGACCGCGACCGGGATGCACGCGAGGATCACGCGCACGGGGTGGCGCAGGTGGAGCGCGACCAGGAGCAGCACCGCGACCGCGGCGAAGAGCGTCGCGCGCCTCGCGTCGGCGCGATAGGTTTCCTCGAGCGAGTGGGTCAGCGTCGTGCTTCCCGTGTGCTCCGCGCCCGTCGCGCGGAGCGCATCGAGGACCTCCAGCCGCTTCTCCCGCAGCCAGAGCCGCTCGCGGAGCATCCCGACGGAGACGAGCAGCGGCTTCGACGGCGCCGCGAGCCGCTCGGCGACCCAGTCTTCGTATTCCAGGAAGGCCGTGTCCTTGAAGCCCGCCTCGCGCACCGCGTCGCGGAAGTTCTTCCGGAAGTCGGGATCGCGCAGCGGCCGCTGCGCCGGGATCACTCCGGAGAAGACGCCGCGGTCCACGAGGTCCTGGAGCCTCGGCTCCAGCTCGCGCGCCTCCTGCGGAGAACGCGAGACGAAGAAGATCGCGTCGAGCGTCCCGCCGAACCGGTCGGCGACCTTCTCCTGGATCTTGTAGACCGGCGCGGCGCCCGCGAGCTTCAGGTAGTCGTCCTCGTACGTGAGCCCGCGCTTCGCGAAGAGCGCCAGCGCGATCGTGACGAGGACGAGCAGCGGGAACATGCGCGTCGCCAGCTTCGAGAGGGGGAAGCGCGACTCCATGGGCGGCCGCCGCGGCGGGATGAGGAGCGGACAGAGGAAGAGCGTCGAGACGAGCGTCAGGAAGACGCCGACGCCGCCGATGACGCCCAGCTCGCGGTAGGCCGGGAGCTTCGACGGCACCAGGGCCCAGATCGACGCCGTCGTCGTGATCGCCGCGAAGAGCATCGGGGGGCCCAGCCCGGGCAGCGTCTTCCCGACGTGGCCCTCCGCGCGCCAGCGGTTGTAGAACTGGATCGGGAAGTCGATCCCGAGCCCGACGACCATGACCGCGAAGACGACGGAGAGGCCCGTGATGTGGCCGTAGACGAGCTGCGTGAAGCCGAGCGTCAGGACGAGTCCCACGACGATGGGAACCGACGCGAACAGCAGCGCGCGCCACTCGCGGAAGCCGATCAGGAAGAGGAGGATGACTCCTACGAACGAGAACGCGCTCGTCCCGATCAGGTCCCACTTCACCTGCTTCTCGGTCTCGACCCGGACGACGTAGCCGCCGGTCATGGAGACCCGGACCGGAACCTTGACCTTCAGTGCGGCGTCGTACGTGGACTTCGCCATGGGGAGGTCGTGCGGTTTTGCACGGCCGCTCACGACGACGAGGAGAGCCTTGCGGTCCTCCGAGAACAGCGCCCCGTCCGAGAGGTCGAACCGGTACCCCTTGAAGCGCGCCTTCGCGGACTTGACGACCTCCTCCTTGATGCCCAGCGGGTCCTCGCGGACGAGCTGGTCCGCCAGACCGGTGCGGATCTTCTCGCGGACGCGCCTCATCCGGTCCGCCATCGCGGCGGACCCGATGAGCGGCGCCAGGTCCTCCGAGAGCGGGCCGTCGAGCCGCGGTTCGTACTCGACGGAGATCACGTTCGGATGCGCGGACAGCGCCTCCTTGTACTTCGCGGCCGCCGCGCGGAGCGCCTTCGGGTCGTCGCCCTCGAGGAGGATGATGAGCTCCGCGGAGCCGCCGACGCGGTCGATGATCTCGCGGTAGAGAGCGGTGTCCTCGGGCGGGAGGAGCGTCGTGACGTCGCCCTCGAACTGGAGCCGCGAGGCGAGCCAGACGCAGGCCGCCGTCAGCGCCGCGGCGATGACCGCGACCCAGCGCGGCGCGAGGCGGGTCACGCGGTAGATCCAGACGAAGATCACGGGCGGGCCCGCCCTTGACACGGCGCCGCGCCGCCGTGCGGCGCATCACCTTCGGCGGTCCGGTCTGCCGGACCGGGCGCCGTGTCAAGGGCCCGCCGACAGGGAACAGGGAGCAACCGTTCACCCCGCGGTAAGCATTGTCCGCCAAACGATGGTGCGCACGGAAGAACACGGAACGGAGAACAAAGAACAAAGGGGGCGGGCCCCGTTAGGCCGATCCGATGCTGGTCCAACGGGGCCCGCACCCCTCTTCCTTCCGGAAGGGAGGAGGGGGGCGGGGGAGGCGTGCCCCTCATCTCTGTTCTGCGTTCCTTGTTCTCTGTTCTTTCCGCACCGGGATCCCGTTTGGTCACCATTGCTGGACTCGGTTCACCCCGTCTCCATTGTACCGCGGAGGCGCGCCGGCCTGCCCCGCCCGACCGCCTGGCGGCGCCGGGCGGGCGGGGCGCGCCGCAACCCGGCCGGGCGGCGCAGGCCGGCAGGCGCGTCTCGGCGGTGAAGAAGACCCCGTGAACGGATACTCCCGTCATCATTTCAGCCGGTAAACGGTCAGCGTGGTGTTCGCGTTGCCGACGACGACGAGGTCGCCGCGCACGGCCAAGCTCGTGGGGCCGCCGTCGACGACGATCGAGTCGATCTCCTTGCCGCTCTCGGCGTCCCAGAGCTTGAGGGTCTTGTCCCCGCTTCCCGACAGCGCGCGCTTGCCGTCGGGGCTAAAGGCGACGGACAAGACATTACGCTTGTGTCCCCTCCACGTCGCGATCACCTTGCCGCTCTCGACGTCCCAGAGCTTGAGGGAGTTGTCGTCGCTCCCGGAGAGCGCGCGCTTTCCGTCCGGACTGAAGGCGACGGATACGACCGCCCCGGAATGTCCCTTCCACGTCGCGATCTCCCTGCCGCTCTCGACGTCCCAGAGCTTGAGCGTCTTGTCCCCGCTCCCCGAGAGCGCACGCTTTCCGTCCGGACTGAAGCCGACGGAGCAGACCGATTCCGTGTGTCCCATCCAGGTCCCGATCTCCTTGCCGCTCTCGACGTCCCAGAGCTTGAGCGTTTCGTCCCTACTCCCCGAAAGCGCGCGCTTCCCATCCGGACTGAAGGCGACGGAATGGACCGTATCCGAGTGTGCCTTCCACCACGCGATCTCCTTCCAGCTCCCCACGTCCCAAAGCGTGAGGGTGTTCGCGTCGCTCTCCCAGAGAGCGCGCTTCCCGCCCGGACTGAAGGCGACGGAATAGACCGTCCTCGATTGTCCATTCCACGTCGCGACCTCCTTGCCGCTCTCGACGTCCCAGAGCTTGAGCGTCTTGTCCTTGCTCCCCGAGAGCGCGCGCTTGCCGTCCGGACTGAAGGCGACGGAAGTGACCAGGTCCGAATGTCCCTTCCGGGTCGCGATCTCCTTGCCGCTCTCGACGTCCCAGAGCTTGAGCGTCTTGTCCCCGCTCCCCGAGAGCGCACGCTTTCCGTCCGGACTGAAGCCGACGGAGCAGACCGATTCCGTG
>JACPRC010000037.1 GCA_016190175.1 Planctomycetota bacterium | reverse complement strand
GTCCTTCACGTCGCCGGAGAGGACGGCCGCCTGGACCGCCGCGCCGACGGCGACGACCTCGTCCGGGTTGACGCTCCGGTTGGGCTCCTTCCCGAAGAACTCCTTCACGAGCTTCTGCACCATCGGGATGCGGGTCGAGCCGCCGACGAGGACGACCTCGTCGATCTCCTTCGCCTTCATCTTCGCGTCGGAGAGCGCCGCCTCGACCGGCTTCAGGCTGGACTCGAGGAGGTCGCCGATGAGCTGCTCCAGCTTCGAGCGGGTCAGCTTGACGGACAGGTGAAGCGGCGAACGGTTCGCGTCCTGCGCGATGAAGGGCAGGTTGATCTCGGTCTCGAACATCGACGAGAGCTCGCACTTCGCCTTCTCCGCGGCCTCCCGCAGTCGCTGCATCGCCATCGCGTCCTTCCGCAGGTCCGTCCTGTTCTGCCGGCGGAACTCGTCGATGAGGAAGTCCATGATCCTCTGGTCGAAGTCGTCGCCGCCGAGGTGGGTGTTGCCGTTCGTCGAGAGCACCTGGATGACCTCGTTGTCCACCTCGAGGACGGAGATGTCGAACGTGCCGCCGCCGAGGTCGTAGATCGCGATCTTCTGGTTCTTCTTCTTGTCGAGGCCGTAGGCCAGCGCCGCCGCGGTGGGCTCGTTGAAGACGCGTTTGACGTCGAAGCCCGCGATGCGGCCCGCCTCCTTCGTCGCCTGGCGCTGGGAATCGTTGAAGTAGGCCGGACAGGTGATGACGGCGGCCTCGACCTTCTCGCCGAGGTACGCCTCCGCCGTCTCCTTGAGGTCCTGGAGGACCATCGCGGAGATCTCCTGCGGCGTGTAGATCTTGCCGCGGATGTCAACGCGCGCGGGATCTTCGTCCCCGCCCACGACGTCGAACGGGAACATCCTCTTCTCCTGCGTCACCTCCGCGCCGCGACGGCCCATGAAGCGCTTGATCGAGTAGATCGTGTTCTTCGGGTTCGTGATCGCCTGCCGCCTGGCAAGCTGCCCGACCAGCCTTTCGCCGTTCTCCGTAAAGCCGACGACGGAGGGCGTCAGATTTGAACCATGCTTGTTCGGGATGACCTTGACTTCCTTGCCTTCCATGACGGCGACGACGGAGTTGGTCGTGCCCAGGTCGATGCCGACGATCTTGCCCATCGAGATCCTCCTGCAGTATCCGCCGGAAGCGCAAGCGCAAAGTCCGTGCCACCCCGCACCGCCCACCTGCCCCGCAACCACCTGGAAAACACCGCTTTGCATCCACGCACCGCCGCACCGGAGGAGGACGTGTCACTGTGACAGGCGCGGTCTGCCACACGGGGCTCCGTTCGTGGTGTAGAATGCTCTTCATGGCCGTCGCCGATTCTCCCGACTCCGACCCGGATCTGTGGCGGCTCGTGGTCGCGCAGGGTGAGGTCAGTCCCGAGCAGGTCGCCGAGTGCATGCGGGCCCGGGCGGAGATGGCCGCCGGCGGCGTGACGCCGCTGCCGAGCCTGATCGAAGTGATGGTCCGAAGAGGGTATCTCCATCACGAGCAGGCCGGCAGCCCGGGACCTCCCACGAAACCGACGGTGGTGCAACCGGCGCCGGCGTCCCCGTCCACAGTTTCGACCGGGCAACGGGTCGGACCGTACCTCAAGGTCGCGCTCCTGGGCGAAGGGGGGATGGGCGAGGTGTGGAAGGCCTGGGACGAGAAGCTGGGCCGCTGGGTCGCGCTCAAGTTCATCAAGGGCACGGACCCGGTCGAGATCGCCCGCCTCCGGCGCGAGGCGCAGACGGCCGCCCGTCTCGCCCACCCGAACATCGCCACCGTCTACGAGGCGCGGGACGACTGCATCGCGATGCAGTACGTGGACGGGCCGACCCTCGCGGCGTTTCCGAGCGCGGACCGGAGGCTCGTCGTCGAGCTGGTCCGCGACGCCGCCCTCGCCGTGCACCACGCGCACGAGATGGGGGTGGTCCACCGCGACCTCAAGCCCGACAACCTGATGGTGGAGACCCCGCCGGGCCAGCGCCGGCCGCGGATCTACGTCATGGATTTCGGCCTGGCCAAGTCCACGGCCATCGACGGCGCCGCCTCGCGCAGCGGGATGATCGTCGGCACGCCGAACTACATGTCACCCGAGCAGGCCCGCGGACTGGCCGTGGACCGCCGCGCCGACGTCTATTCGCTGGGCGCGACGCTCTACGAGCTCCTCGCGGACCGTCCCCTCTTCCGTCACGAGGACATCTACGTCCTGGTGAAGAAGATCGTGGAGGAGGAGGCGGTCCCGGTGCGCAAGCACAACCCCGCCGTCGATCGCGACCTCGAGACGATCGTGATGAAGTGTGTCGAGAAGGACCCGGATCGCCGCTACGCGACCGCGGCGGAGCTTGCGGAGGATCTCACCCACTGGCTGGAGGGGGACGCGATCGTCGCGCACCCGCCCTCGACCGTCTACCGGACCCTGACGCTCGTGCGCCGGAGGAGGGCCGTGGTCCTCACGGCGGCGGCGGGGCTCCTGGCGACGGCCGCGGTGGCCGCGGTGCTGGTCCGCCGGTGGTGGCGCGAGGCCGACGCGCGGCGGACGAAGGAGCTGGAGCTGTCGGCACAGCGCGACCGGGAGATCGCCGACGCGCGGCGCCGCGAGCGGGCGCAGCCGCACCTCGAGTCGGGCCGCCGCGTCATCGAGAACATCAGGATCCGCATGCGCGATCCGGACTACAGCCGCACGGAGCTGCTCGCGATGGCCGAAGAGGCGCGCCGCGAGTTCGACCGCGCGCTCGCGGAGCATCCCGACCTTCCCGAGGCGCACGTCGGGACGGGACGGGCGTACGCGCTGGCCGGGGCGAAGGAGCAGGCTCTCGCGGCGGTCGAGCGGGCGATCGCCGTTTCCCCCCGCTTTGCCGCCGCGTACCTCGACCGCGTGCGGCTCCGCGTGGACGACTACGAACAACTCCGTCACGGGCGCGGAGGAGCGACGCAAGAGGAGACTCCCGAGGGGCGCAAGTTGCGCGAGGAGATCGAGGCCGACCTCGCGCGGGTCGAGGAGTACAGCCGGGAGAACGCCGAGCGGCGCTACGGCCAGGGCCTGCTCGCCTTCAGCAAGGGGGAACACGAACCCGCCGCGGAGCTGCTCGGCGAGTACCTTGCGACGGCGCCGACCGACGGGCGCGGCCACTACTGGCGCGGCCACGCGTTCTACCACCTGTCGAGGCACGCCCCCTCCGAGGAGGAGATGTCCGAGGCGGTCAAGTGCGACCGGCGGTACGCCCAGGCCTGGTTCGGGCGCGGCATGGCGCGCCGCGCCCTCGGCCGGTTCCAGGAGGCCCGCGAGGACTACGACCGCGCCCTCGCGATCATCCCGGGCTGGGCCCAGTGCCTCCTGAACCGCGGCAACGTGCGGATCGACCTCGGGGACTACGACGGGGCGATCGAGGATTTCAACGAGGCGCTGCGCGGTCTCCCGGACTACCCCGACGCATACGCCAACCGCGGCCTTGCCAAGTCGCGCAAGGGCGACTGGGAGGGGGCCATCCGCGACTGCACCTCGGCGCTCGCGCTCGACCGCACCTTCGTCAACGCCTGGATCTTCCGGGGCAACGCCTACTTGGACACGCGCCACTACGCCCTCGCGGTCGCGGACTACGGCGAGGCCATCAAGCTGCGCCCTTCCGCCTACACCTACGGCCTGCGCGGCGCGGCGAACCAGGTCAAGGGCGATCACGCCGAGGCGATCCGGGACTTCACCGCGGCGATCCTCCTCCGTCCCGACGAAAAGTCCCACTTCGGCCGCGCCTGGAGCTACAAGGCGCGCAAGGAGTACGAATCGGCGATCGCCGATTGCGACGCGGCCCTGAAGTTCCGTCCCGACTACGTCGAGGTGTACAACACCCGCGGTCTCTGCTTCCGCGCCCTCGACCGGCGCGACCGCGCGATCGAGGACTTCACGAAGGCGATCGACCTCAAGCCGGGGTACGCCGACGCGTGGGGGAACCGCGGTCTGACCCTGCACGAGAAAGGCGACCTGCGCGGGGCGATCCGCGATTACGAGAAGGCGCTGGAGGTCGCCCCGGCGGATTGGCCGAGCCGGGCGATGATCCGGGGCCGGATCGAGAAGGCGAGGAAGGAACTGGGGGAGTATTCACGCCCTCTGCCTCGCCGCCTCCGCCATCAGGATCGCCGCGGCGTGGCTCATCGTCAGCGACGTCGCGCCCGGTTTCGTCGGGATCTTCAGGAGACCGGTGCAGATCGACCGCGCCGCGCCCGAAAGCCCGCGCTTCTCGCCGCCCACCGCGAGGATCATCGGCGTGCGGAAGTCCGCCTCGTAGATCGACCTTCGCGCGTTCGCGATGCAGGCCCAGATCGCCAACCCGCGCGCCTTCAACCGTTCGAGCAGTCCGTCCTCGCGCTGCGTCTTCACGACGGTCAGGCGCTCGAACGCGCCCGACGAGGCGCGCATCACGGCGGTCTCGTCGAAGTCCCATTCGCGCTTCTTCAGAATCACCGCGTGGACTCCCAGCGCCTCGGCCGTCCGGAGCGTCGCGCCGAAGTTCCGCGCGTCGTCCACTCCCTCGAGCAGGAGCAGGAACGGCGGCTCGCGCCCCGCGAGGATCGGATCGAGCGCGCTCTCCGGATCGGGCGTCCGCTCCGAACACATCGCGACGATCCAGCCGTGCGTCTTGCCGTGGACGATCTCTTCCAGCGTCGAGGTGGGGACGCGGCGCACCGGGATCCCCTTCCGCTTCGCGGCCGCGAGGACATCCTCCAGTTTCTCCTCCGAAGCGCCCTCCCCCACGAGGACGGAGTCGACCTTCCGCCGGCCCGTCTCGATCGCGGCTCGGACGCTGAGGCGGCCTTCGAGGTGGATCATGCGTGGCCGGCTGCGGCAAGGGCGTCGAGCAAATGCGGGTGGATATTCTCATCCGCAAGGATGCGTGCCATCGACTATCGTGGCAAAGGCAGGATAGAGTCGCCTTCCAACACCCGCGCCGCATAATCGACAGCCGCAAGGACGCCCTCGCGCGTCAAGTGGGGATACGATCGGAGAAGGTCGTCCACGGACATACCGGAAGCCATGCACTGAAGGACGAACGAGACCGAGATGCGAGTGCCCTGAATGACGGGTTTGCCCGCCAACACCTTCGGATCGCTCACGATCATGTCCTGTGCCATGCTGTGAGTATAGTACCCGAGGAACTCGGCGGCAAGTTGTCCCGTACCCGGCGGCCCTCGCTTATGGTATCTTCCCGCGATGCCAACCGCGGCGACCGCCGCCGTTTATGTCGTCGCAGGCGTCCTCGGGATCCTCGCCTTCCGCGAGCTGTGGCGATGGCTCCGCTCGGGCCGGATCACGGTTCCTCGGGCCCTCTTCGTCCTCGCCGTTTTCGTGAACCTCGGTTACTCGCTCCCCCGCGAGGGCCGCGAGTCGCTGGAGCCCGTATGGAAGTACGGCTCCCTGAGCTACGACGAGCGGGCCCGGCGGTGGGCGCCGGCCGAGCCCGAGGCTTGCGCGGAACTGCTCCGCCGTCTCCCTCCGGGCGCGCGGATCCTCGTCGTCCTTCCGGCGGACATGAACTTCAAGGACCGGAAGTACCTGGAGACGAATCTCAACTACCGCATCTGTCCCGGGCGCGCGGACTATGCCGTCCGCGACGGCGGGTCGTTCCGGAAGATCGCGCACGACCCTCGCGCGGCGGATCGCGCCACGCCCGGCTTCTTCGATCCGCTCCAGTTCTTCCGGCCTTTGCGACCCGACCACGACTACCTCCTGATGTGCCGCCACGAATCCGCGGAGATCCTCGCGGAGTACGAGCCGGTCGGCCGCAACGAGCGGGCGACGCTGTATCGGAGGAAGCGGTGAGGCCGATCCTGGGCGCCGCCGCGGCCGTCGCGTCGCTCTGGCTCCTCGGTCGCGGGCTGCGGGCCGTCCTTCCCCTGCGGCGGGACGACGAACATCCGATCGAGTCCCTCGGACTCGACTTCCTCTTCGGCGCCGGCGCGGGGAGCCTCATCTTCTTCGCCGTCGCGCTCCGCTCGAACGCATGGGCGTTCCGGTCGGTCTACGTGCTGACGCTCGCGCTCGCCGTCGCGGCGGCGGTCCGCGGACGTCTCGCGCCGTCGCTCCGCGCGGATCGCTCCTGGTTCTGGGGCGCCCTCGCGATGCTCGCGGCCGTCCATGTCGTCCGCGGGATCGTCGGGAGCTTCACGAGCGACGGCTACGCCCACTGGGGGTTGAAGTCGAAGGCGATCTTCGCGGCCGGCCGCATCCCCGCCGACATCCTGGTAGACGCCGAGCGCTTCGGCTACGCCCTCCCGGACTATCCGCTGCTCTGGCCCGTGATCGAGGTCTGGACCTACCTCCACATGGGCGCGCTCAACGACCAGGTCGTGCGCCTCCTGGGATCCGCATTCCTCCTCGCGCTCGGAGCCGTCTTCTACGGCCGGCTGCGGGCGGCGTGCGGCGCGACGGCGTCGCTGGCGGCGACGTTCCTGCTCCTGGCGCCGCACCAGTGGGCGCGCTCGGGGGCGTCGGGGCTCGCCGAGCCGCCGCTGAGCGCCTTCCTCTTCGCGGGATTCGCGGCCCTCGCCGCCTTCGCGGAGAAGCCGTCGCCCCGCGCGGCGGCGCAGGCGGCGCTCCTCCTCGGCTTCGCCGCGTGGACGAAGAACGAGGGCGCGGCGGCGGCCGCAGTCGGCGGCGCGATCTTCGCGTGGCTCGCCCTTGACACGGGGCTGGGGCCCGAAGGGCCCCCCGCCTCCGGCGGGCGCGTCCCGCCTTGCGGGACGGCCCCGTGTCAAGGGCGAGCGCGGGCGCCGAAACGGATCGCCTTGTTCGCCCTCCTCGCCGCGCTCCCGTCGATCCCGTGGCTCCTCTTCAGACAGGCGCACGGGATCTCGGGGTACTTCGCAGCGGGGGTCGCGCCGATCTCCGAGGCGGGGATACGCCTCAAGCTCATCGCGGTCGCGTTCGTGCGGAACTGCGGCGAGATCAAGGGATGGATGTTCGTATGGCCCGTGCTGCTTCTGGGGGTGGCGTTCGGATTCCGCGCGATCCGGACGATGCCGGCGGGCCGCGTCCTGCTCGCGGGAGCTCTGGGGACGCTGCTCGCCTATCTCGTCGCGCTCCTTCTCTCGCCGCTCGACGCCGGGTGGCAGATCCCGACGGCCCTGCCGAGGCTCCTGATGCAGGTGGAGGCGCCGCTCCTGGCCTGTCTCGCGCTCGCGGCGGCCCGAAGGGACGATGCTCCGCAGGTCGATACAAAGCACAGATGAAACTCCTCTTCGGCGATCGCTGGAGCTGGGCGAAGGTCGGCGCGGCCCTCCTGGCCGTGACGGCCCTCTGCTGGCATGCCCGCGGACGCCTCGGCGCCCTCCACCCGCCCGTGTCGGAGATCCGGATGTACCCCGGACGGCACGAGGGGAGGACCGTCTTCCTCGCGCCCGCGCGCGTCGTCGAATCCCGGCCGGACGGCTTCGTCGTCGAGAAGGACGATCTCCCCCTCACGATCCGTTCCGGCGAGCGGCCGCCGGCCGGCGGAATCGTCGGCCTCCGCGGGACGGTCCGCGGCGGCGAGATCGTGGCGGACGCGGTACGGGAATATCCCGGCTACTACTGGAAGCGCGCCGCGATCTACGGCGTCTCCGGACTCCTGGCGCTGCTGGTCGCGTGGCGCCTGCTCCGACGGACCCGTCTCGACCGGGGCATTTTCGAGACGCGATACTGATGGCCGACCTCGTCACCCACTACCTGACCGCGCGGATCCCGGCGGCGCGCCTGTCGCGCCCGATCCAGGCGGCGTTCGTCGTCGGGGCGCTTCTCCCCGACGTCGTCGGCAAGTTCCTCGACAGAGCGCTCCAGACGTCCATGCGTTTCGACGTCCCCTCCCACACGGTCCTGGGGCTGGCGCTCTACGCGTACGCCGCCTGTTTCCTCTTCGAGGAGCGCGTGCGGCGCGGCGCGTGGCTGGCGCTCTGGCTCGGGGGGCTCCTGCACGTCTTCGTGGATCTCCTCAAGGACACGATGGGCTCGGCCTCGTCCGCCTTCTTCCTCTTCCCGTTCACCGCGCGGTCCTTCGAACTGGGACTGTACGAGCCGCTCCACGCCGTCTGGAGCGTGCCCGTCGCGGTCGTCTTCGCCGCGTCATGGGAGTGGTTTGCGCGCCGGAGGGGAGCCGATGTTTGGGAGTAGGTTTTTCTTCCTGAAGCTCCTCCTGGGGTTCGGGACCTTCTTCGGCGCCTGCACCGCGTGCTACTTCCTCGGGATGGAGATCAACCCCTCCGTCCGCGCAGCGGAAGTCCACGCGCCGCGCTTCGACGGCGAGACGCTCTGGATCCCGATGGCGCAGGTGGACGCGGTGTCGGAGGAGGAGTTCGCGGTGCGGATCAACGAGACGCGCGTCCGCGTGCGGGGCCGGGCCGAGGGGATCGCGCCGGGGGACCTCGTCGAGATCACCGGCACGTTCCACTCGCGACCGGCGACGCTCGACCTCCACCGCGTGCGGAAGGTGGCCCCGCAGCGGCGCCGGATCGTGGAGGTCGTCTCGATGGCCGTGCTGGCGGCCGTGATCCTGCTCTTCTTCCGGCGGTTCCGCGTCCGGAAGGGCGCGTGGGAGTTCCGATGGCCGACTTCGTGACGCACGTCGCGGTGGCGAACCTGTGCGGCAAGGCGACGGGGGACGACCGGGCGCGCGCGGTGCTCCTCGTCGGGACGTGCCTGCCGGACGTCCTGTACAAGGGGCTCCTCTACGCCGCGGGCTCCGCGACGTGGACGGCGGAACCGAGCCACTCGCCGCTACCGCTCGTCGCGCTCTGCTTCGGCGCGGCGATGCTCTTCGAGGAGGCGTTCCGGCCGCGCGCCTTCGTGGCGCTGCTCTCCGGCTGCTACCTCCACGTCCTGGTGGATCTCGGGAAGGACTACATGGGCCAGGGCGTCATCCTGTGGGCGTTCCCCTTCTCGATGCACCGGATCGAGCTCGGGTGGTACCGGCCGCAGCACATGACGTACATGATGGCGGGATCGGCGGTGGTGATCGTGCTGACGGAGCTGGCGTTCCGGCGGCGCGCGAAAGTCCTTTGAGCCCGGCGGCGGTCATGCTATTCGATGGGTATGGAACAGACGAAACGATGCCCCGCATGCGGAGAGACCATCCTGGCGGTCGCGAAGCTCTGCCGGTTCTGCCACACGGACTTCGCGGCGCCGCCCGCGCGGGTCGCGCCGGCAAAGAGCAATCCCGCGATGATCGTCGTGATCGTCGTCGGGGTCGTGTTCGGCGGCATCATCGTGATCGGGATCCTCGCGGCGCTGCTCCTTCCCGCGGTCGCGCGGGCGAAGCGGAACGCGAAGACGACGATGTGCGCCAACAACCTGTCGCAGCTCTGGAAGATGCAGAACAACTACATGGTGCAATACGGCGGGTGGGAGAAGCGGATGTCGCCGAAAACGGGCGGCGATTTCTGGCTCGTCCTGTCGGATCCCAAGGTCAATCTCATCGACCGCTCGCTGGGCGACATCTACCATTGCCCCGTCGCGGGGACCGCTCAAAGCTGGGGCACGTGCGGTTACCGCGGACCGTCTTCCAACGTCAACCGGTACGGCGACGGCGATCCCGTCGGTGCGGACAAGGCGGCCAATCACGGCACGCGCGAGGGCGGCAACGTGCTGCGCAAGTCGGGCGACGTGCAGACGTGCGGGGAGAGCGATGCGCTGTGGCGCCTGGCGGAGACGAAGACGTGTCCGTAGGTCGACGGTTCGAGGCGCGTTCTCGATGATCTTCTGGCCTCGTCGGTGCGACCATCGTAAGATGCTCGCCGGGGTACATTGGTGCCGGATTCGACGTTCCTTCGGCGAGTCGTCCTGAAGAACTACAAGAGCATCGCCGCTTGCGATGTTCGTCTGGGACCGCTCCAGTTCCTCGTCGGTCCCAACGGCTCGGGCAAGAGCAATTTTCTCGACGCCCTTCGCTTCGTCACGGACTCGCTCCGCACGACACTCGACCACGCGCTCCGAAACCGCGGAGGCATCAAGGAGGTCCGGCGCAGGTCCGGAGGACATCCCACGCACTTCGGCATGCGCGTCGAGTTCGTCCTTCGCGATGACAGCCAGGGCCACTACGCGGTCCGCATCGGGGCCGTTTCCCCCGCCGGATACGAAGTGCAGAACGAGGAGTGCTGCATCCAGGGTCCGCACGGCCTCTCGGCGCCGCACTTCTACCGGGTTCGCGCCGGCCGCGTGGAGTCGAGCGTCGAGACGGTCCCCGCGGCGATGGCCGACCGACTCTACCTCGTGAGCGCATCGGGACTCCCCGAATTCCGTCCCGCGTACGACGCGCTCTCTCGCATGGGTTTCTACAACATCAACCCCGACCAAGTGAGGGAACTCCAGCAACCGGATGCGGGCGTGATCCTCCATCGCGATGGGGGGAACATCGCGAGCGTCCTTTCCGTTCTGGCCCGGAACAACGAACGCGCGAAGACCCGGATCGAGGAGTACCTCCGGAAGGTCGTACCGGGAGTGCGGGGAGTCGAGGTCAAGCCGGTCGGCCCGAAGGAGACCCTCGAGTTCCGTCAGGAGGTGGCCGGATCGAGGGACCCGTGGAGATTCCCGGCGGCCAACATGTCGGACGGGACCTTGCGTTCCCTCGGCGTCCTCGTGTCGCTCTTCCAGGGACCGAACGGGGACGGTCAGCGGGTTCCTTTCGTCGGGATCGAGGAGCCCGAGGTGGCGCTTCATCCCGCCGCGGCAGGGGTGTTGCTGGACGGCCTGCGGGAGGCATGCCTGCATACTCAAGTGCTCGTGACGAGTCACAGCCCCGACCTCCTCGACGACCCGAAGATTCCCACGGAGTCCATCTTGGCGGTGGACGCCGTCGGGGGCACCACTCGGATCGCGCCCCTGGACGAGGCGGGCCGCTCGGCGCTCCAGGATCGTCTGTACACCCCGGGCGAACTCCTCCGAATGAACCAGCTCAGCCCGGATCCGGCCGCCGTTCCTGATCCCGAGGGGCGTCAGCTCCGACTGTTCGACGAGGAACCGGGCGCATGACCGTCAGCATCGGCTGCATCGTCGAAGGTCATGGAGAAACCGAAGCCGTTCCGATCCTCCTTCGGCGAATCGCAACCGAAAGAAGGCAACCTGTCGCGATCCAAATCGCCGCCGTACTGCGGATCCGCAGGAACCGTCTGCTGAAGGAAGGCGAGCTGGAACGTTCCGTGGAGTTGGCGGCGCGCAAGTCGGGCGCAGATGGGCGCATCTTCATTCTCCTCGACGCGGACGACGATTGCCCCGCAGAACTGGGGCCCGCTCTTCTCGCCCGCGCCCGAAAGGTCCGTGCCGATCGCGACATCGGCGTCGTCCTGGCGAAGCGGGAGTACGAGAGCTGGTTTCTTGCCGCCTCCGATTCGCTCCGGGGGCACCGTGGACTGCCCTCGGACCTCGCCCCGCCTCCGGATCCGGAGGCGATCCGGGGTGCGAAGGAGTGGTTGTCGCGGTGCATGACTGTCGGGACCTACGTGGAAACGCTGGACCAACCCGCGCTCTCGGCCGCGTTCGATATTACGCAGGCTCGGCGAGCCGATTCGTTCGACAAGTGCTGTCGGGTCATCGAGACGCTGCTCGGAGTCGAGCGTGAGAGGTAGTTGATCGTGGAATGGGTGTCGGGCGCGCCTGCCGTTTTGGAACGGCCCTGGTGGATGCCGTACCCAAGCACGCTGGTAGCGGGCGGGGTTCTCTTCGTCTTGCTCCTCGGATTCTACCTCCTCGACTCTTGGCCTCTTTCGCGGATCACTCCACCGCTCGGCGTGGGTGCGTTCGATGAGTACGTCGGGACCATGGAAACTCCGCGCGGAATGTACTTCGTCAGGAAGGACTCCGAAGAGGTCCTCATGGCCGATGGAGAGATTTATCCGTGGGTTCTGCCCTCGGGCCCCCCGGTCTGCGTCTTCGACCGCGAGGGCCCCATGGTGGATTGGACGAGCGACAGTGGTTCCAAGAGCCCGAGAAGCATTGAAACGCCGCCGGTGGTTCACTCCGGATTCGCGGCCAGCCTCGGCGCCGACTCCCGCCGCACGACGATGTGCTTCCGCCATCGGCGGTCGTCCTCGTCCTGACGGAGATCGTGTTCCGGCAGCGGAAGGCCCAATGACCCGCCCGCCCCCCGGCATACCGATGGTGTGGCCATCCTCCTGCTCCTGGCGCTTCCGACCGCGCAGGAACCCCGGGAGTCGCGGCGGATCACCGTCGAATTCACCGGCGCGAAGTACGAACGCGCGCGGGGGCGGACGTCGGGGACGTTCCGCACCGGACAGGAGGCGGACCTTCTTCTCTCGGGAATCGGCTTCGACGACTCGGGCGGGCCGCTCCTCTTCAATCACCCGATGGGCATCGCCGCCGACGGCACCCGGCTCCTGGTCGCCGATACCTACAACAACCGCGTCCTGATCTGGAACTCGCTCCCTTCGTCGAACGTCGCGCCCGATCTCGTGCTCGGACAGGAGGACTTCCGGGGCAATCACTCGGGCACGAGTCTCGACCGGATGAACTTCCCCGTCCAAGTCGCCACCGACGGCACGCGCGTCGTGGTCGCCGACGCGGACAACCACCGCCTCCTCATCTGGGACCGCTTCCCGACGCGGAACGGGCCGCCCGCGGACCGGATCCTGCGCGGAGGCGATCCGCGGGACCCGCTGAAGCCGTCGAAGTCGCGCTTCCAGTGGCCCTGGGGACTGTGGACCGACGGCGTGAGGCTCGCGGTTTCGAGCACGCGCGACGGGAGCGTCCTCCTCTGGAACCGCTTCCCCTCCCGGGAGGACCAGCCCGCCGACGTCCTGCTCACCGGCGGCGGCAGGCTCGGCACTCCCCGGACGATCACCAGCGACGGCCGGTGCCTCATCGTGGGCGACCACAACCCGAAGACGGGGACGCGCGGCGGCAGCTTCTTCTGGAAGAACTGGCCGACCCGCGACGACGAGCCGTACGACTTCTTCGCGACGGACCCCGGCCATCCCGAGGGGGCCGCCTGGCTGCGGGGGTGCTTCACGCAGGAGGGGCGCCTCGTCCTGCTCGGATCGGCGCTGCACGTCTGGGACGAGTTCCCGAAGGACGCGCGCGATCCTCCGGCCCTCAGCCTCCGGTACGACTTCCGCGACGGGGGAAACGTCGGAGCGGTCATGGCCGGCGGCCGGCTCTACGTCTGCGCCGGGAACCGGAACACGATCCTCGCCTTCCGCTCCCTTCCCCTCGCGGCCGGGCAGGAACCCGATTTCGCGATCGGAAGCCCCGACATCCGCACCGACACGCTCCAGGGGAACTTCATCATCAGCAATCCGGTCCCGGCATCGAACGGCGAGAGCCTGTTCGTCGCCTCCGATTTCGATCGAAGGCTGTACGTGTGGCGGTCGTGCCCGGGGGAGTCGGGCGCCCATCCCGACCTCGTCTACAGACTCCCGGAACCTCCGTGGGACGTTGCGCTCTGGCGGGAACGGCTGGCGCTGGCCGCCTCGCGCGCCGTGTACCTGTGGAAGAAGCTGCCGCTGGGCGGCGAGATGCCCGACGTCGTCCTGACCGGCCGCATCGGCAGCATCCCGCTGCGGGAGGCGCGCGGCATCGCGATGGACGACTCGTTCTTCTACCTGTCCGAACGGCGCCAGGGGCGCATCTACGTCTGGAAGGGGATCCCCTCGGCCGACGCCGAGCCGGCGTTCTCGCTCGAGGCGCCCGACGTCGCGCGGCTCTCGAGCGACGGAGAATGGCTGGCCGCCGCGCCGATGACCGGCCACTCGATCCGGCTGTACCGCGTCCGAGACCTCGGGCCGGGGGCCCGGCCCGAGACGGTCGGAGGCCGGGCGCGCGAAACGTTCAACCTCGTTACGGATGCCCAGGTCGCCGGCGGACGCCTGTTCGCGGCGGACTCGGCCCATCACCGCGTGCTCGTGTGGAACCGGGTCGAGGAGGCGATCGCGGGTCGCGGCGCGGACGCCGTGCTCGGCGGCGGCCCCGCGACCGCCCGCGACCGGATGCGATTCCCCGCCGCGGTCTGCTTCGACGGCACCCGATTGTGGGTGGGAGAAATGAAGTTCTCGGAGCGGATCCTCCGGTTCACTCCTTGCCCCTGATCCGGTCCGCCTTCCTCTGGTCGGCGGCGGCGAGTTCCGCGAGCTGCCGGGCTTCCTCCGAGCGGCCCCGCGACTCCCGATCGGCGGCCATCTCGCGGCGCAGGTTCGCGCGCCAGGCCCACACCTCCGCCTTCGCCGGATTCTGGAGCAGCGACTCGCTGCAGTCCTCTTCGGCCAGGGAGAAGTCGGTCGTCGGATCCTCTCCCACGGCTCTGCGGGCGCGGCCCCGGAGCGCCCGGACCTTGGCGCGATCCATCCGCGCCCGCTGGAAGCGGTCGTCCGGGACGATCGCCCTCGTGTAGGCCTCCTCCGCCGCGCGATACCACTGCATCGCATTTTCCCCATCCAGGTCCGCGCGCAGGAGCGCGACGTCTCCCCGGAGCCGCCATGCCTCGACTTCCCGGTCGTTGGACCGGAGCGCCTCCCGGCAGTCCGATTCGGCGGCCTCCAGGTCCGCGCCCGGATCGACCCCCTGGCGGACGCGGAGCCTCGCGACGCCGAGGCTCAACTCGGCCCGTTCGCAGCGCGCGCGGGAGTGCCACGGGTTGGCCGCCAGAACCGCGTCCAGGTCCTGCCGGGCCATGCCGTAGTCCTCGGTGGGATCGCCGCCGCTCTCGAAGAGCACCCGGCCGTGGCGGTGGCGCCCGACGGCGCGCCCGCGCAGGGCATCGAGTCCGTTGGCCTCATGCGGCGCCTCCGCGACGCGCCGCGCCAGTTCGCGGTTGGACCGCTCCGCCTCCGCGGCACGGCGCAGAGCCACGCCCGTCACCGCCGCGCCGGCCAGTGCGAGTCCGGCCGCGACCGCGATCCAGGGACGGCGCCGGATCCGGCGCAGGGCGCGCGCGACAATCCCGCGGGGCCTGGCGAGGGTCGGATCTCCCGAAAGGAAGCGGCTGAGGTCCTTCGCGAAGGCGATGGCCGACGGGTAGCGGCGCCGCGGGTCCTTCTCCATCGCCTTCTCGATCACCGCGCCCAGGTCGGACGGAAGCGCCGGGTTGAGCCGGGCCGCCCGGGCGGGATCCTCCGCGAGGATCTTGCGAAGGACTTCGGCGATGGACCGTCCCTGGTGGGGCCGCCGGCCCGTGGCCGCCTCGTAGGCGATGACGCCGAGCGCATAGACGTCCGTGCGCGCGTCCAGGGCGCCGATCCGGCCCTCGACCTGTTCGGGAGCCATGTACTCGGGCGTCCCGAGGATCGCGCCGGTGCGCGTCAGCGGATCGCCCTCGCCGTCCATGAGATGCGCGAGCCCGAAGTCCGCGACCCGGACGGCGCCGTCGGAGCCCACCAGGATGTTCTGCGGCTTCACGTCGCGGTGGATCACGCCGCGACAGTGAGCCTGATGGATCGCACGCGCCGCCTCCTCGACGAGCCTGAGGATCTCGGCCATCGGTCGCGCGCCCATCCACGCGCTCAGCGGCTTTCCGTCCACGAACTCCATCACGATGTACGGAGACCCGCCGTGCACCCCGTAGTCGTGCACGGCCACGATCCCGGGATGCCGCAGTCCGGCGGCGATGACCGCCTCCCGGTGGAATCTCGCGAGGAGCGAAGCGCCGGCGGCCTCGCCGTGGAAGAGTTTCACCGCCACGGTACGGTCGAGTTCGGGATCGTACGCCTCGAAGACGACGGAAGAGCCTCCCCGGCCGATCTCCCTTCGCACGATGTACTTGCCGATGACGCCCGGAGCCGCCGGGGCGGGTTCATCGTCCGGGAAGAGGTCGTGCCTCAGACGCGTCAGCGCCTCCGGAGGGGTGCTAGCCGAAGAGCTCACCGATCTCCTCCTGGAGCCGTTCCCGGTCCGTCACCGTCTCGCCCACTACGTCGACCACGATCTGGCGGAGCCACGTCCGGCCGCGGTGGAGCAGGTTCGTCGCATCGAAGATTGTCATGCCGAAGCGTTGCGCGAGGGACTGGTAGGTCCCGCCGTCCGGGTCCAGGTAGTACTGCCGGAGGAGCGCGGCGACGAGCGGCACCCCGGCCTTCTCCGCCGCCCGTTCCAGCCGGTCCAGCGCCTCCATCACGACTTCCCGGCGCCAGGCGTCCGTGAAGACGTCGGCCTCCTCGGCGGCAGGGGACGCCGCTTCCAGGCCCACGACGGTCCGGCCTCCGCCCCGCTTGAGGCGGCCCTCGGTCCGCGCGTGCTCCCGCACGAAGTTGTCGAGAACCGCGCGGAGGAATGTGCGGAAGCGGCCGCGCTCCGGACGGTAGGCGCGGAGGAGCTCGCGGTCCAGGAGCCGGACGAAGAACTCCTGCGCGAGATCCTTGGCCTCGTCGTTCGACCGTCCCCATCGCATCCGGAGGTGCAGGTATACGGGCCGCCAGTAGCGCCGGGACAAGCTCTCCATCCGGCTCGCCCACGCCGGCTCCACCGCGTGTGAGAGGCCGGCGACCTCCGAGCTCGCCGTGGTCGGAAAGCCGCCCATCCCCTGCGCCATGGTCGTGTCCATCGGGTTCATGGAGACGGTAGAACCACTGCGTGCATCGCGGGGCGGGGAATCCAGACCGCCGCAAGAAGAGTGGACAGTCTGCTTTTCGGTGATGGACGCCGCAGCCGGCGGCGGAGGCTGCTCCGGAAGCGCGAGGCCGCTGCGCTTGGGGATCCTGGCCCTCGCGGTCCTCGGGACCGTCCTCGGATGGATCGCGAGCCGGCGTCAATGAACCGCCGCGCCGACGTCATATGGGGTTTGTCATGAAGAAGACGATCGCCTTGATGGCGCTCCTGGCCGGATGTACCGGCGACGACGCCGACACGCCGCCGCCGGCGCAGAGCGAGCCGCAGATCCGCGTCCTCTTCACCCTGAACGTCCATGACTGGGCCTTTCCCGACCGCAGCCTCGACGGCATCCGCTACACGATGGGCGTCCACGAGTCGCAGGGGATCCCGCTCGACGTGTTCGTGACCGACCCCGCCTTCCGGATCATCGCGGCCGGCGCGCCGGACGTCGTCGCGAAGCTCAAGGGCGGCGGGCTCTTCGCCGGCTCGTACCACTTCCGTCCCCCCGTCCCATACGCGGAGGGAAGCTCCGACTTCATCGGCCTGGAGGAGATGGGCGAATCCGAGGCCTATGCGGCCGTCCTCGCGTACGAGGAGGCCGCGCTGGACCTCGAGACGGGACTTCCCGTCGGCGGGCAGGCCGGCGGATGCCAGTTCGTGAAGGACACGCTCGGCTACGCCCCCGTCATGGTCGGGACGATCGCCCGCCGGTCGGAGGTCGTCAGCGCGGTGCTGCGCGACAAGGGCGTGTCGTTCGCGGTCGTGCACGGCCGCAGCGTGGCGCTGGGAGAGCAGCGGAACGGGCTCTACCTCCGGCCGGAGGACGTCGAGATCCGCCTGCTCGAATACGTGGATCTCTACCTGGCGGGGGGGATCACGGGCGCCCGCATCGTCGAGGACGCGCTGGCGGGGCGCCCGGGTCCCCTCTTCCTCAACATCAAGCTCCACGAGAACGACTACTACGCCCGGCCGGCCCCGTTCTGGGCCGTCTACGCGGACGACCACTTCCCTCCGTGGGACACGGATCTCGCAACGCAGGTGGAACTCAAGCCCGCGGAATACACCGAGGCGATGAAGCAGCTCTACGCGGAGGTCGTCGCCTACGTCGCGGGGTCCCCGCAACGGTTCGCGTGCATCAACGCCTTTCAACTGAAGGAAATGGTAGGTGCCGAATGAAGACGATCCGCGCATCGTTGGTCCTGTTTTTCGCGGCGGCGTCTCTTTCCTGCGAGCATGAAGCGGCGGTGCCGCCCGCATCGCCGGCCGACACGCCCGTCTACGTCACGATCTACTCGCACAACGAGCGGACCTTGTCCCGCTTCGGCGGGTTCCGGGAGTCCCTCGCCGGCTATCTCGAATTCCGGGAGGGCATGATCTTCAACGCGAAGCTGATCGCCTCCTACGGTCTGAAGTACAACTGGCAAAGCGACTACGTGATCCTCGAGGCGATCGCGCAGTGGGAGAAGCTCGCGCTCGAGGCGGATCCGTCCCGCACGAACGGCAAGCACGTTCTCCGGTACCTCGCGGAGGACCTTGGAGTTTCCATCGAGGTCCACGCACACGAGTCGCAGAATCCGGAGCCCTTCCGGTTCGCGGCTCCTCCCAACTATGCGGACCTCGCGCGCATGGTGTGGGAGATCGCCGGGATCGAGGTGCCGCCGCTCATGGGCGGATCGACACCCGCCGAACGGTCGCTCGAGGAGCTGGCGCAGGGCATCGCCGGAAACGTCTACGAAACGACGTGGTTCCCCAAGATCCTCTCCGGTTTCGCCTACCAGGCCGGTCACGGGCCGGGCGCGGACTCGTCCCTCTCCGGCGTCTGGCGCCCGTCGGAGTTGAGCGACGGCGGATACGCGGTGCACGACGACGCTTCGCCCGTGATCGCGATCGGCGGGGGCAACGGCTTCGGCTCGTTCGAGGACTCGCTCGCCTATCTCGATGAGTTGACGGCGAAGCTCGCGAGCGGCCAAGTCCCGGGCGGTCGGATCTACACCGCCTCGATCACCTTCCCGGAGGACCACATGCTCGAGGCGGACCTCCGGGCGGAGTTCGAGGCGGCCCTCGTCCGGCTGAAGGCGCTCGCGGACGCGGGCAAGATCGTGGCCGCGACGCATCCCGGCGTGATCCAGGCGTGGAAGGATGTGTACGGATCCAGTCCCAACGTGTACGGCACGCGATGAAGACATCCGGTTCTTAAGGAGACGACCTATGTTGCGATGGATTGCGTCCCTGGCGGTCCTCATCCTCGCCGGCTGCGGCGGAGGAGGCGGGACGGGCGACGAGAGCCCGTCGTCCGGCGGCACGACCCTGACCAGCGACTTCACCCCCCCGACCGGCAAGGTCGCGGGCCCCGCCGACCACGGGCCGTGGAGCAACCGTCTCATGGTCGCTACGTCCCCGGACGGGCTCAACTTCACCCGCACCTACGAGGTCATCTCGGACCAGGCCGACGTCCCCGATCTCGTCATCGACTCGCAGGGATGGCTGCGGCTCTACTATCTCGGCTGGACGGTAGGCACCGAGAACAACAAGGTCGTCGTCGCCATCTCGACGGACGGCGGCGGGACCTGGGCCTACAAACGGGTCAATCTGTCCGGCTTCACTGGGATGAGCTCGCCGGTGGACCCGGACGTCCAGCTCCTGTCGAGCGGCACGTTCCGGATGTTCGTCACCAGCGACCCGAACGACGGCGCGGGACCGAGGACCTATCTCGCCGAGGGGACGGACGGGATCAACTTCTCGAAGGTGGGGGTCGCGTTCTCCGTGCCGGGGAAGGCGGTCCTCGATCCGACGACCCTGCAGACCGGCGCGGGCTGGCACCTGTTCGCGGGCGGGAGCGTCTCCGCGCCGGGCGCGAACTGGCACGCGACCTCCGCGGACGGAAAGAACTTCGCCTACGTCGGCGAGCAGTCCTTCACTTATGTCGGGACTCCGTGCGCGGTCTCCAACGGGCTCGCCGTCCCGGGGGGATACCGCTTCTACGGATTCACGCAGGCAGCGAGCTCGATCGTCTCGTTCTTCAGCGCCGACGGCGAGACCTGGACCTCCGAGCCCGGCACCCGCCTGACCCTGGACACGGCCTCGGGGCTCGAGGCGCACGGCGTCAAGGACGCGGCCGTGATCCGACTCGCGAACGGAACGTACCTCATGGTCTACGTGACGGAGATCCCATGATCCCTCTGATCTTCGCTGCGCTCGTCGTCCAGGAGCCTCCGCCTCCGTCGGACCGCGTGATCTTCTCGATCAACGTGCAGGACTTCTCCTATCCCGAGGAGAGCGCGAAGGCCGTCGCGCGGATCCTGGAGATCCACGAGAGGCACAAGGTCCCGGTCGACTTCTACCTGACGACGACGATGACCGACCTCTTCGGCGCGGACCTGATGCGCCGGCTCCGGGAATCGCCCGTGGCATCGGTGTGCTATCACGTGCGGCCGCCCAAGCCCTACTACCTGAAGTACGACTGGGCGGGGCTCTCCCGCCTGACGCCCTCCGAGCTGCGGAAGGCGATCGTGGAATACGAGACGCACGGGCTGGACCTCGCCACGGGCCGGCCGACGGACCGGCCGGGCGGTTACGCAAAGCTGAAGGAGGCGATGGGGTACGCGCCCCTCGTGGTCGCGGCGCAGACCGATCCCGCCCTCGGTCGGACCGTGGCCGAGGTCTTCCGGGAGATGGGGGCGCGGTTCGCCGTCCAGCACGGCCGTTCGATCAACCTCGGCGACAAGCGCGACGGACTCCACCTGAGGCCCGAGCACGCCGACCTCAAGCTGTTCGAACACGTGGGCGAACCCGTCGCCGAGCTTCTGGCGCGCGCGTTCGCGGAGGCGCGCCGGGGTGCCGGGGCGAAGGCCCCGTACTTCGTCGGCGTGAAGATGCACGACAACGATTTCTTCGCCGAGAAGTCGGCGTGGGTCACGGTCTACGCCCGGGGCGCCCGCCGTCCGGACTGGGACGTCTCGCGCAAGTCGCCGCTCCTCGCGGAGAGCGCACGGGAGGCGGTGTGGAAGCAGTACGAGGCGGCGGTGGCGCACGTCGCCGCAAGCCGGTCCGCGATGACCGCCGTCAACTCCCGGATGCTGCTCGCGATGATCGAGGGGAAGCCGTCGAAGCTGCACGTCTCGGGCACCATGCACATCGAGACGAAGCGGGAGAGCTGGCCCGATCCGGACCGGCTGATCGAGTTCTTCCGCCGCGCCACGGCCGCGGGGAAGTCGGAGGGGCGGCCGCACGGCATGCGCTGGTCCGTCGGCGCGGACATCGGCTGGCTGGAGGGCGAGCCTCGCGCGGCCGAGGCGATCCGGGCGACGGAGGCGATGGGCGTGGAATGGGACATTCATGCGCACCGCATCGAGGACCGCGCCCGGTGCGCCGAGACGATCCGCAGGCTCGGCGGTCATCCGAACGCGGTCGCATCCGGAGCGATCGTCCGCGAGCTCGAGGCGCTCGGGTCGGGCAAGACGTGGCGTGCGGAGATCGTCTGGGGTCTGGTGCTCCAGCCGAATCACCGACCGGGGAGCGACGACCGGAGCTTCGGCGTGTGGCGGCCGAAGAGCGCGCGCGAATGGACCGTCCACGATCCGGACGGGACGCTGATCGCCGTCGGCGGCGGCACGCGCCGGCTCGCCGACGCGGAGGCGATGGCCGGGAAGCTCGCGGACGGCGGGCCGCCGGTCGTGAGCGCGAGCATCATGGTCTCCCCGCGGACGTTCGCCGTCGTCGGCACGAAGGACGGCATCGAGGCGATCGAGGCGTGGGCGAAGCGCATGGCGGCCCGGCCGGGCGTCGAGTGGGCCACGATCCGCGAGACGGCGGAGGCGTGGGGGAAGGCCGGGGGAGTCCCGTCGCGGATGGAGTAGACTGCAGGCAACCGTTCAGGGGTCGCCATCAGCCCTCAGCGGTCAGCTTTCAGCCGGGCCGGCGCGACTCCCATCTTGCTGACGGCTGAAAGCTGATGGCTGAACACTTGCGATTGCAGGAGGGCTACCGTCGCGCCATCCGGGCCAGCTCGTCTTTCCTGGCGCGCAAGTCCCGCTCCAGAGCCTGTCGCGCTTCCGCAGAGAGACCTTTGTCCTTCAGTTGTTTCTCGATCCGCTCGATGTCCCACAGCAAACTGGGGCCTTGGAACGTCGGATCGGTGTGTCTCAAGGCGTATCGGACAAGTTCGCGACCGTACTCATCCCGCGCATCCCCCAGAGCTTTCCAAAGAGGCGCGATGAACGCGCCGTCGGGATGCTGCGCGATGACTCGGACCGCGGAGCGCCGCACTGAGTCGGAAGAGTCTCCCAGTCCCAGAACGATGCACTCGGCGGCGCTCGCGTCGCGCGTCGCCTCAAACGTCCGCTGCGCGGCCGAAAGGACCCGGCCTCGCGCGCGCTCGCACAGATCGTTTTCCCGCGCCGCGAGGTTTCGGAAGGTCCCCAGCAATGCGGCGCCGGCACCTTCGGGGACAGGATCGGCCTTCCGGATCGCATCGACCATCTGATTCACGACCAGGGGATCGCGCTCCGTGGGAAGGACTTCGACGAAGACCCGCAGGACCTCGGGACGTCCCGACCAGCAGAGCCCCTCGACCGACCAGAAGCGTGTGCCGGGATCGCTCCGGAAAAGGTCGAGCACGATCTTCCGGCTGGAATCCGTGTCCATCTCGGCCAAGACAGGCAACGCCGCCAATCGACCGCGATCCTGCGGACTTCCGGCGATCTCGGCCAGCAGGTCGAGGATCTCGGGATCATGTGCGGCACTCCTGCGCAAGGAACCTTGCCAAGGGAGCTCAAATCGCTGACCGTCCATCCGCCGAACGTTCGAGAACCCCTCCACGACTCTCCACCTGCGCGTCTCGCCGTCAAGCAGACTCCCGGCGCTCGCCTTGAGAGGGAGCCCTCCCAAGCCCGCGATCAACTGGAAGCGAACCTCCCGATCCAGTTCTGTCCTGATCCATGCCTTGGAAATCGCCAGGACGTTCGGAATGAGGGAAGACGAGTCGTATGCGATGCACGCGAGGTACTTGGCGGCCAGCACGCGTCGGATGCGATCCTCCGTCATCCGATCTCCTGAAACGGTCGCGGAAGAGGCGAGGAGCGATTCCAAGTACGAAAGACCCGCTTCCGGAGTCAGGGAGCTCAGCCGGTTGACGATCTCGTTTTCGATCCCCTGCACCCTGGAGCAGAATTGCCTGTCCGCTCCGCCGACTTCATGGGCCAGAGCCTCCTCGGCTGAAGTCTCCTCCGAGCTTGTGTCCTCCCGGCGCTTCGGAGCCGCCGCATCCCGGCGTTCATCACGGTTGCCGTGCAGGTCCGGGCACAGGACATGCGGGGTTGCGGACCGTCGAGTGCCGCGGCGGGCCGATGGTCCGTCCCCGTCGCGAAGTCGATATGCGATACTCACGAGAGCCAGGACCAGAACCGCTCCCAGCAACCCGCCCGATATTCGCCGTGCCATGCTCGGCTCCTACCCGCGGCCCTGCAAGAGGACGCTTTGTTCAGTTCTTCGCCTGAACCGACTTCGCCTTGATCGAATTGCCGGACTTGTCGAAGCTGAGGGTCGCCTTGCCGTCGATGCTGTCCACGGCGGCTTTCCCCCCGCGCATGGCGCCAAGGATCCTGACCTTGACCCTTGCGCTTACAGCCTTGTTGTACATCGTATGAACATCCATTTCGGTGATCCCCCCGCCTCCTTTTGGGTCCTTCAACGACAGTTCGCTGGCGGCGTCCTTGGTGGCAGCGTCGAGTTTTGCCTCGTCGCCCACGAGTTCGTATTCCATCGGCTCCTCGAAGGGAACGTTCGGGTCGGACGTGCCGACCAGACCCGCCTTGTTGACCGTAGCGAGCAACCCGAATTCCCCTCCGCTTTGCGTGTGCCCATCGGTGTACGTGATCGTCATGGACAAGAAGATATGGAGATCTTCGATGAGACTCTTGGTCGGAGTGTTTACTTTGGTGTCGTAGGTGCCGACGGCCGTGATCGCTCCTTGTCCCGCGTCCGGATTGAACCAGTCCTGTGCAGAGATGGTCCCCTCCAGGTTCGTCACGTCCACCGCGGCGGCGGGCGTTTCCTGGGCCGGCACGCCCTCAAGCGCCGCGGCCTGGACGACACCGATCAGCCCCCCCCCCCCCATCGCCCAGCTCTTCATCATCGGGGTTCTCCTCTCCGGTCTCGAATCCGTGCGAAACTCCGTTACAGGCTATCCGTTCCGGTTCGGAAGTCAAGGGAAAAGTTCAATCTTGAACCGGTCGCACCAAGCGGCCGGACACGCTCATCCGGACCGGGACGGAGGACGCGGCCCGGATCCCTTCGTCGCGCGCCCCCGGAAGTCCGCGAGCAATCGCGCGACGGCCTCGCGGCCGTAGACCGGGATGCGCCACTGGCGGCCCTTGCGAAATGGCGTTCCCGAACGCACTCCCGTCGCCCGGAGCAGATCCGCCACGGTGTCCCGTTCCCGCTCGTCGGCGGCGGCGAAACGAAGCTCGTAGCCTCGATGGACCTGGCCGGGAGCGTCCTTCCATCGCCCGGAGCGCGCGTACCCGTACCGGCGGAACATCTCCCCGAGCTTCGCCCGCGCAGGCGGCCCTTGGGCCGAGTCCCAACGCTGCGGGTCGACGGTCGGGATGTTCCGCGGGCGCCGGTCGCGGGGGTTCAGGCAGCCGCCCAGGGCGCGCGCCACCATGTCTTCGACGTGAGGGCGAGGCCGGTGCAAGCGGACATGGCCGCGGGGCGGTTCGGGACGCCGCTCACGACCCGCCGGATCCATGTCGCTACTCCGCATTCGCGACCAGCCTCGGCGCCGACTCCCGCCGCACGACGATGTGCCTCAGCCACCGGCGGTCGTCGGTCCGGGGGAAGTCGCGCCGCGAGTGGACGCCGCGGCTCTCGCGGCGGCGAAGCGCCGAGTCCGCCATCAGCCCGCCGAGGAGCAGCATGTTCTGCAGCTCCCACCCCTCGGGCGTGTCGAACGTGCGGTCGAGCACATAGCCCGACCAGAAATCGATCGAGTCGAGCGCGTACTGCAGGCCCGCGGCGTCGCGCTCGATCCCCACGTTGCGCCACAGGATGCTCCGCAGCGCGTTGCGGAGGTCGTCGAGGTCGAGTTCCACGCCGGCGCGGACGCGGCCCCGCTCCGACGCCGAGAACTTCGGGACCGGGAGCATCGCCTCGGCCGCCGCCGCGGCGCCCGCGCGCCGTCCGAAGACGAGACACTCGAGGAGCGAGTTCGACGCGAGCCGGTTCGCGCCGTGGAAGCCGGAGGTCGCGCACTCGCCGCAGGCGAAGAGGTTCCGCACCGACGTGCGACCGAAGGCGTCGATGCGCACGCCCCCGATCATGTAGTGGGCGCTGGGCCGGACGGGAATGAGGTCCTTCGCGAGGTTGAGCTGGTACTGGTCCGCCAGCTCCGCGAGCTTCGGAAAGAGCCGGCGGACGGTCTTGAGGTGGCGCACGTCGAGGTAGACCTGGGTGTCCCGCGTCTTGAGCATGTGGTCGAGGATCGCGCGCGAGACGACGTCGCGGGGCGCCAGCTCCGCCATCGGATGGTACTTCTTCATGAACGGCCGCCCCTTGCGGTCGCAGAGGATCCCGCCCGCGCCGCGGACGGCCTCCGTGATGAGGGCGCGCGCGGCGCCCGCGAGGTAGAGCGTCGTCGGGTGGAACTGCATCAACTCCATGTCCATGAGCTCCGCCCCCGCGCGGTACGCCATCGCCATCCCGTCGCCCGTCGCGACGCCGGGATTGGTCGTCTCGCGGTAGAGCTGGCCAGCGCCGCCGGTCGCGAGGATCGTCGCGCGGGCGCGCGCCCAGCGGAGCCCCTCCGCGGGGGTCCAGACGAGCGCGCCGTGGCAGGCACCGCGGAACGTGACGAGATCCACCGCGAAGGTGTTCTCGAGGATGCGGAGGTTCCGGGCCTTCGCCGCGCGGCGAAGGAGCGTCGTCTCGATCATCGCGCCCGTGCGGTCGCCGCGGTAGTGCAGCACGCGGGCGAGCGAGTGGCCACCCTCGCGACCGAACGCGATACGGCCGTCGGCGCGGTCGAACGGCGCGCCCCACCGGATCAGTTCGCGGACGAGCTCGGCGCCCTCGCGTACGACGATCTCCACCATCCCCCGGTCGGAGAGGCCGCAGCCGACGCGCAAGGTGTCGGCGATGTGGGACTCCGCGGAATCGTGGTCGCCGACCGCGGCGGCGACCCCGCCCTGGGCGTGGTAGGAGTTGCTCTCCTGCCGCCGGTTCTTCGTGACGACGAGGACGCGCCGCGCGAGCGACGCCTCCAGCGCCGCGCGCAGGGCCGCCGCGCCGCTCCCGACGATCAGGATCTCGGCGTCCAGGACGGGCAGGCGCCGGAGGTCGAACGGGACGAGGAACCGGATCATCGCCCGATGCCTCAACTCCCGTAGAGGGTGCCGCTGCGGTGGCAGAGGAGCAGGGCCTTGATCACCTCGTCGTCGAACTCCTTGCCGCCGCGCTGGGCCATGTCCTTCAGCACGTCCTTCACCGGAACGCCGCCGCCGATCCCGCCCCAGGTGCACTGGTTGTCGAACGAGTTCGCCACGAGGATGATCCGCGCCATGACCGGCGTCCCCTCGTTCTTGATGTGGTACGGGAAGCCGCTGCCGTCCGCCCGTTCGTGGTGGTAGCGCAGCCCGGGGAGGATGTCCTCGAACCCCTCGATCTGGCTCAGGATCTTCTCGCCCTGGTAGACGTGCTGCTCCTTCATCGATTCCTTCGTGACGCCGACGACGGAATGGTGCACCGCGAGTTTGCCGATGTCGTGGAGGAGCGCGGCCAGGCGGATCCGGTTGATCTCCTCCAGGGGGAGCCCCATCTGCTTCCCGATCGCGGCGGAATAGTCCGCGACACGCTGAGCGTGGCCCTGGTTCTTGGGGTCCACGATCTCCATCGCCGTGACGAGGGCGCGGATCGTGCTGATCAGCCCCTTGCGGATCTTCTCCCCCGCGTTGTGGCTCGCGACGGCCATCGCGAGGTGGAGCGCGCCGGCGCTCACGAGCTCCAGGTCCTCCACCTTGAACGACTCGCTGAGCCGCGCGCTGTGGAAGTAGAGGAGCCCCTCGGCGTGCTCGCCGAGCATCACCGGGGCGCAGATCACCGACTTGATCTTCTTCAGGACGATCGATTCCGAGAGGGCGAAGCGGTCGTCCAGCGTCGCGTCCGTGGTGAGCAGCGGCATCCCCGTCGCGAGGACGCGCTTGACGATGGTCTTGCTGACCTTCTTCTCGCCGGCCCCCTCCTTCTCGATCGTGACCTTCGGCGAGAGCTTCCCCGTCCCGTGGTCCGCGAGGAAGAGGTACCCGTGGTTCGCGCCGACGGCTTCGGTCAGCGCGGCCACGGTCTTGTGCAGGACCCCGCCGAAGTCCTTGCTGGAGCGGATGATCTTCCCCAGCTCGTACAGGACCGTGAGGTTCTTGGAGGAGACCTCGCGGCCCAGCGCCTTCTGCGCGGGCTTTTCCTTGTCCACCGCCAGCTCGACGGTGGTGGTGTTGGGCATCTTGTCTTCCGAGGGGACGCCCTCGATCTCGACCGATTTCTCGCCCGACGGGGTCGCGGCCTGCTGCGAGACGGCCTGGGGGACCGCCGGCGCGGTGGGAGAGGGGACGACCGCCTCGGCGGACGCCTTGTCCTCGAAGACGAGGATCGTGGTGCCGATCAGGAGCTCGTCGTTCGCCTTGAGGACCTCCTCCTGCACCTTCAGGTTGTTGACGAACGTGCCGTTCGTCGAGTTGAGGTCGCGGACGAAGCACATCTCGCCGATGCGGAAGATCTCGGAATGCTGCCGGGAGACCCCCTGGTCGAGGATCTGGATCGTGCTGATCTCGTCGCGGCCGACGGTGATGACCTGGTCCTTGACTTCGAAGATCCTTCCCTTGTTCGGCCCCGTCTTGACGCGGATATAGGGCATGCTCACCGTTCCCGACCGCCGTCAATCTTAGCCCATGGGGGGGCCCAGTCAAGCGAAAGGACGCCGGGGGGATGCGGAGATGGGGAGAGACGTTACCCGTCGATGCGGCCGTCCACGAGCCGGATCTGCCGCTGCGCGATCTTCGCGACGCTCGGGTCGTGCGTCACGATCACGAACGTCTTCTTCGTCTCCTGCGACAGCTCCAGGATGAGCTGCTGGATCTCGCGCGACGTGGCGGCGTCCAGGTTGCCGGTGGGCTCGTCGCAGAAGACGACCTCGGGGTCGCCGATGAGGGCGCGCGCGATCGCCACGCGCTGCCGCTCGCCGCCCGAGAGCTGCGACGGACGGTGGTGCGCCCGGGGCCCCATCCCGATCCGATCGAGGATCTGCCGGGCGCGGCGCCGCGCCGGCCCGCGCTCCACGATCCACTCGCCCAATCCGTGCCGGATCATCATCGGCAGGAGCGTGTTCTCGAAGGCGTTCAGCTCGGGAAGCAGGTGGTAGAGCTGGAAGACGAAACCGAATTTCGCGTTGCGCACCACCGCCTGGAGCGACGAATCGAGGCGCGACAGCGGTTCGCCGCGGAAGACGACCTCGCCCGACGTGGGGCGGTCGAGGAACCCCATGATGTGGAGCAGCGTCGACTTGCCCGCGCCCGAGGGACCCACGATCGAGACGATTTCGCCCTCCGCGATTTCCACGCTCACGCCCTTGAGGACACGGAGCATCGAATCGCCGGACTTGTAGTCCTTGACGACGTCCCGGACGGCGAGGAAGTCACTCATCACGGATCGCTTCGATCGGGTCGTAGCTCGCGGCCTTGAAGGCGGGGTAGATCGAGAAGATGAAGCTCACCAGGAGCGTCAGCACGACGATGAGCGCGATCGTGTCCGTGTCCACGAAGACGGGGATGCGGTCGAGGTAGTAGACGTCCTTCGGAAAGAGCTCGAGGCCGCGCCAGCGGGGTTCGGGAGCGAGGATCAGCACGGCGGCCGCAATCGCTCCGCAGCCGCTCACGAGAATCTTGAGGGCCGCGAACGGGATGGTCGCCAGGAATGTCAGCCATGACCACGCCGCGTTCCCGCGAAGCCTCCGGACCGGCTCGCGCAGGAGCACGAACAGGATCGGAAAGGCGCCGACGGCCAGCGAAACCCAGAGCCGGATCGCCCCGGTGCGGTCGGCCGTCTCGGGCCAGCCGAAATAGCAGCCTTCGTGCGGCGCGAGCCAGGCAAGGAAGAGCCAGGCCGCGGCGCCGATCACGGGTCCGCCCGCCAACCCGAAGAGCAGCGCCCATCGCCGCTCGCGGAAGTAGTAGAAGATCCACGTAAGAACGACCGCCGCCTCCGCGACCACGAGGGCGCCCAGCGCGACCAGCGCCGCCCCGCGCGGGATCTGGTTGAACTCCCGCGACGCCAGCTCGATGAACTCCGCGATCTCGTTCACGTGGAACGAGAAGAGGAGCCCCGCGCCGATCCCGATGAGCGAGCCGACGAGGCCGCACGCCATGCCGGAGAGGAGGAAGACGACGACCACCCCCCCGCGGGTCGCCCCGAGCGCGCGCAGGATCCCGATGTCCCGGGTCTTCGCGCGCACGACGAGCGTGTAGATCGCGATGATGTTGAAGCCCGCGACGATCACGATGAAGAAGAGGATGATGATCTGGATCCCCTTCTCGATCGAGACCGCCTGGAGGAGGATGCTCTTCGCCTCCTCCCACGTCTGCGTCTGGAACCGCGAGCACGCCCCGTACGCGTGCGGCGCCCCGGTGCAGCTCCACTGCCGGCCGGCCGAGTAGCGGTGCAGCGCCTCGACCACCGCCTTGCGCACCCGCGGGCCGTCCCGCTCGTAGTCCTCCAGCGTGATCGACAGCGTCGTCACCATGCCGGGGAGCCGCAGGAACTCCTGCGCGTCCTTGATCGGCATGAAGAGGTAGTTGTGATCGTACTCGGCCATCCCGGACTTGAAGTAGCCCGCGATCTCCAGCTTCCGGCGGAAGACGCCCACGTCCTTGCGGAACGACGTCAGCACGAGGTCGGTCCCCAGGACCGGGAACTCGTTGCCGAGCACGACGGGCACCTTGTCCCCCGCCGTCGGCGCGGGGAACTCGAACCGCTTCATGCTGCCGGCCCCGAAGTACTGGTCGAGCCTGGAGAGTCCCTTCTCCCGCGCGGGGTCGATCCCGACGAAGTGGACCGTCTTGTAGGAGCTGCGATACTCGATCCACGCCTCCCACTCGACCCGCGGCGCGCAGCCGCGGACGCCGGGGATCTTCTCGATCTCGCGGCTCAGGTCCTCGTAGTCGGAGAGGTAGACGTTCGGGACGCGCTGGACGATGACGAGGTCCGACTGCATGCCGCGGATGCGCTGCCGGAGGTCGCGGGAGAAGCCGCCCATGATCGAGGTGACGACGATCATCACCATGATCCCCATCGCGACGCCGCCGATGGAGAAGTAGATGATCCGGTGGGAGCGGAGGTAGCGCAGCGAGAGGAAGAGCTTGTACATTCAGATCACGGCGCGGAACGTCGCGGCGGCGCGCGCCTTCTCGGATTCATCTCCCGATCTCCGGCATCTCCCCATCCCCATAGAACGCGCGACCGGACCGCAGATTACGCATCACTCCTCGGCGCCCGAATCCGCCTCGCGCAGGAGCGGGAAGAGGATCACCTCGCGGATCGACGGGTTGTTCGTGAGGATCATCGCGAGGCGGTCGATCCCGACCCCGATCCCGCCCGCCGGCGGCATCCCGTGCTCCATCGCGCGCAGGAAGTCGTGGTCCGTTTTCGACGCGTCTCCCGCCGCCTGCTCCTCGAGCCGCGCCCGCTGCTCGATCGGGTCGTTCAGCTCCGTGTAGGCGTTCGAGATCTCCATCCCCGCGACGTACGCCTCGAAGCGGTCCGCGTGCGCCGGCCGGCCGTCGATGCGCCGGCAGAGCGGCGTCATCTCGATGGGCTGCGCGGTGACGAAGACGGGGTTCACGATCTGCGGCTGGACCACCTCGCCGAAGATCTCGTCGAGCACCTCCCACGCGTCCATCTTCGCCGGATCGATCCCGCGCTTGCGCAGCTCGGTGCGGAGCTGCTCCTGGTCCGCGGGGTCGAACCCGTGCTCGCGCAGGAGGTCGTAGAACTCCTTCCGCGGCCACGGCGGCGCGAGGTCGATCACCTTCTCGCCGTACGGGAGGGTCAGCCCGCCGGCGATCTCCTTCGCAAGGTGGACGACGAGGCCCTCGCAGAGTTCCATCATCGTGCGGAGGTCCCCGAGCGCGTGGTAGAGCTCCAGCATCGTGAACTCGGGGTTGTGGCGGGTGTCGATGCCCTCGTTGCGGAAGACGCGGCCGATCTCGTAGACCTTCTCGAAGCCTCCGACGAGGAGCTTCTTGAGGGGGATCTCCAGCGCGATGCGGAGGAAAAAGTCGCGGTCGAGGGCGTTGTGGTGGGTCACGAAGGGGCGCGCCGCGGCGCCGCCGGCGATCGAGTGCATGACGGGGGTTTCGACCTCGAGGTAGCCGCGCGCGTCGAGGAAGCGGCGCATCTCCGAGAGCATCCGGGAACGCTTCTGGAAGGTCTCGAGGACCTTCGGGTTGGCGATGAGGTCGAGGTAGCGGCGGCGGTGGCGCAGCTCGGGATCCTGGAGGCCGTGCCACTTCTCGGGGAGCGGCCGGAGGGCCTTCGTGAGGAGGGCGATCTCCGTCGCGAAGAGGGTGATCTCGCCGGTGCGGGTCTTGCCGAGGGTGCCCGTGACGCCGATCCAGTCGGCGATGCCGACGTGCTTGAAGAGCTCCCAGGAGGAGCGGAGGGCGTCCTGGCGGGCGTAGACCTGGACCTTGCCCGTGCGGTCGCGGACGTCGAGGAAGACGGCCTTTCCGAAGCTGCGGTGGGCGGTGACGCGGCCGGCGACGGTGAAGGATTTCCCCTCGGTCTCGACGCCGAAGGAGGAGGCGACGGGACCGATCGGCTGCGCCCCGTCGAACCGGTTGCCCCAAGGCGAGGATCCCAGGGCCCCGATCTGCCCGGCCCGGCGGACGCGTTCGTCGAATTCGGAGCTCACCCCGTTAGACTCCTATCGAGACGATGATCCGGTCCTTCTTCCGGCCCCCGCTCGATGGCACGTACGGCGCAGGCCGACATCCAACGAGTCTAACGGGGCTCATGGGGGCCGGATGGTAGCGGATTCGGGCGGCGGCGGCAAGAGAAGCAGGCCCCCAGAGAGGGAGCCAAGGGAGAGAGGGAAGAGAGGGAGACAAGGAGACGGGGAAACGCGCCGGGTTCCCCGGGTCTCGGGGTCTCCGCCTCTCCCGCTCCCCGGCCGCTAGCCCGGATTATTCAAGAAGGCGAGAGCCTTCATGGATGATCCGCCCGCGGCGCGTACCGTACTGGGCAACAGTCGCGCCGCGGGCCGCCCGTCGCGCGAGACACGGAGTGTCGCGCGCGATGGAGCGGGGCTGTCCAGCGGAACCGGCCCGCCTGCGCGGCCGAAGCCCGCCGCTTCGGCGGGGCGAAGGCCCGAAGGGGGCCGTTTCATGCGGGCGGCGTAGCCCGCATGAATAAGGCAGACTACGGCGCGCGCTCCGTGGGCGCGGGGTTCGACAGCAGGGCGCGGGCGGCGTGGAAGACGTCGTTGCGCAGCAGCAGGACGGCGGCGAAGACCGTCAGGACCAAGGCGGCGACGAGCTTCCAGAAATCGCCCCGGTTCTTCTTCTTGCCGGGGACGGCATCCCAGAGGGAAGACGAAGGCCGGTCGGCGACGGAGATCTTCTTCTCCCGGTATCCGTGCCGGCTCCGGATGATGGAGTCCATACGCTCTACCTCCATCGGGATGATACGACGCGGGAGGACGAGATGCAAGAAAAATGGTAGTAGTACATAAGATATGGTGTCCCGTCCCGCTTGGCGTTCGGGAAGTCCGCCGGTAGAGTGGAGCCATGGACGCCCGCTTCCCCCCCGAGCGCCGCCTCCGGCGCCGGCGCGACATCGACCTCGTCTGGCGCCGCGGCCGCCGCTTCGCCGGGCGTCTCCTCCGCGTCCACGCGCGGCCGAACGGGCTGACCCTCTCCCGCATCGCCTTCAGCATCCCGTCGCGCCTCTGCGACGCCGTCGAGCGGAACCGCTGGAAGCGGCTCCTGCGCGAGAGCTTCCGCCTTCATGCCGCCGAGGTCGGGCCGGGGCTCGATCTCGTCGTCGTCCCTCTTCGCGGACCCGGCGACTTGAAGAGACCCGACGTGGACGGCCCTTTCCTCGAGCTGGTGCGCCGCGCCCGCGCCGGCCTCTCGGGGGAGGCGCGGGCGTGAAGTACCTCGTCATCGTCCCGGTCAAGCTCTACCAGTGGTGCGTCTCGCCGCTCCTGCCCCCCGCCTGTCGCTACTGGCCGAGCTGCTCCCAGTACATGATCGACGCCGTCCAGAAGCACGGTCTCCTCCGCGGCGTCTGGCTCGGCCTCCGCCGCCTCCTCCGCTGCGCCCCGTGGGGCGGGGCCGGGTACGACCCGGTCCCCTGACGCTGGACACGTGCCGCCTCCGCCGGTACGCTGCATCGATGCCCTTCCGATGGCGCCTCCGATGGGGCACGCGGACCATCGAGATTGCGGAGCGCCCGATCCCGGCCGGCTCGCACGTCCTCCGCTTCCCGAACGAGTCGTCGGCAGAGCGCTTCCTCGCCTCCCTCGCGCGCGAGGGGGACAACCTGGACGTCCTGCGGTCGGTCCTCGCCGAGCCCCCCCGCACCGCCGCGGCCGAGCGCCTCTCCGAAGCCGACGTCGTCCGCGTCGTCGCGCGACGCATCTCCCTCGGACGGTTCCTCGTCGTGCGGCTCCCCGAGCGCCCCCTTCCCCGCGTCTCCGCCCCCGCCGCCGAAGCGCCCGCCGAGACCGCCGAGGACGCCGCCTCCGAAAAGACGTGGATCCGCTTCCGCGTCGTTGAGGACGACGACCGCAAACCCGTCGCCGACGTCAAACTCCTCATCGCGCCCCCCGGGGCGGACGAGGCCGAGCACCCCACGGACCCGGACGGGAAGTTCGAGATCCGGGAGATCGAGACGGGGACCGCCTCCGTGCGGAGCCGGATCCCCGACGCGCCGCTCGCCAGCACGCTCGACTTCGTCGGCTGGGGAGAGGAGATGCCCGCGCCCGGCGGCGCGTCCGCGAAGAAGGAGAAGCTCTCCGGCCCGCTCCAAATCCGGAGGATCGAGACGCACCGGGTCCGCACGGGCGAAAGCCTCGACTCGATCGCGAAGGCCGCGGGGCTCACGTGGCAGCAGCTCGCGAAATTCAACTGGGACACCGACGACCCGAAGACGATCGACCGCCACCTGCATTTCGAGGTGGGCTGCACGATCAAGACCGGAAAGTACGACTACCGGTTCGACGACCGGGACCGCCCCGGGACGCTCCTCGTGCCGGGCGACTGGTCCTCCTCCGGCCACGAGACCGGGCGGACGCACACCGTGCGGGTCCGGCGCGTCGAGCGCCGCATCCGCGTCCGTCTCGACGACCCCTTCCTGGGGTTCCTGGCCGGCATCGACGTGACCGCGAAGTACGCCGACGGCACCGAGGAGAAGATGCGCACGGACGACGCCGGCATCTTCCCCGCGCGGATCGACTGCTGGACGGAGAAGGGCAACTTCGCCGACCTGAAGTTCAAGACCGAGCTGCGGGAGCACGAGCGCCGCGTCTTCCTCGTCGCGGAGCACGCGAACACCCCGAACGGCGCGTGGCAGCGGCTCGTCAACCTGGGGTACGTGGCGGACCCGAAGCCGCCGCTCGAGCCGGAAAGTCCCGACGTCCTGGCCGCCTTCGTCGAGGCCTTCCAGGCGGAGCACGGAACGGCGCCGACGGGGGATCTCGACGAAGGGACGGTTGCGGAGCTGGACGGCTGCGACGCGAGCTGGGGCGCCTGGGCGAGGACGACGGTCGCGCTGGCGGAGGACGGCGAGTACGGCGCGAACCCGAAGGAGGCGGTCGCCTGACATGCCCCCTCCCACGACGGCCGTCACGAGACACCTGAACTTCGCCTGGATCGAGTTCGGCCACACCGCGGACGCGCAGGCGTTCGCCGCGGGGATCGCGGCGCTGGGCTGGAAGAACCTGCTGCTCCAGCTCCCCCGCAAGAAGGACGACTGGGGCAGCCGCTACGTGGACTCCGCGAATCCGAATCTCCCGGTCCGGTGGAAGGGGAGCGGCCTCCTGGCGCTCCCGAACTCGTACGTGGACTCGAAGACGCGCCCGATGGTGTCGGATCCGATCTTCAAGAAGTTCATGGAGTCGCATACCGAGGACGAGTTCCGCGAGGAGCTCCGGAAGATCTGCGGGTTCCTCTCGCAATGGGTCTGGTCCCCCGGAGTCAAGAAGAGCTCCGCGACCGACGCATCCCTGACGGTCGACCCCGACGCGACGGAGTGGGCCGACCTCGTCGCGGCCAGCGGCCACGGAGCGGCCGGGACCGTGTGGGGCGGCGACTCCAACCTCGGGCTCGAGCTGGCGCAGACCCTGGAGAATCTCGGCGCGCCGGCCCATTCGGACCGGCTCAAGTACGTCATCATCCCGACCTGCTACAACCTCTCCTCGTGGAACGTCCTCCGGTGGAATCCCGCGCTCCGCCGCCCGAAGCCGATCCACGGGATCCTCGGATACTCGGACAGCTACCCGGGCGGCGATCCGGGGGGGGTCTTCTTCGGGAAGTTCACCGCCCTCCTCAAGGCGGATTCCGGCAAGAAGCCCATCCTGGAGGCGTGGAAGCAGGCCCATGCGGGGTCGTATTCCGACCGCTGGGGCGCGGTGATGCACGTCGAGTCGAAGGCGGACACGATGAAGGACTGGCTCGCGGGGAAGCTCGCCGAGCCCGACCCGGCGGGCGAGATCCGCCACTTCACGGAGGCCTCCTGGCCCGACGGGGAGGTCGTCGCCGACACGCCCAAACCGTACTCCGCCTATTTCTTCATGGGGGCGACGAAGATCGACGGGAGCAACAACAACCTTCCGGACGTCGGCCTCTTTTCGGGGGAGAGCGGCGCCCTCGAGATCGCGAAGACCTCCGGCACCTTCGCCGCGGGCAAGGAGATCGTGGTCGTCTTCTTCTACTACCGCCCGACGAAGGACGGGATGGACGTCTCGAAGCTGCTCGATGTCGTCACCGTCGCGGACGCGACGGTGACGCTCGAGAAGGACTTCAACGCGGAGGACGCGACGACGGAGTTCGACGCGATCCGCGTCAAGGCGACCAAGGCGGGAATCTCGACGATCCGGATTCCGTTCACGGTCCGGTCGGACGCGCACGCGCACTACCACGCGGACGGCGCGCGGTCGTACGGCTACTTCTGGATGAAGGTCGTCCCCTTCGACGAGGACGATTCGCCCTTCTATCCCGACGGGGCGTGGCTGCGGGGGCCGAGGTAGCGGTCGGCCATCGGCAGTCAGCCATCAGCAATCAGCCATCAGCAATCAGCCAGAAGGACGTCTTCGGGCCGAGGGCCGACTGCTGATGGCTGACAGCTAGTTTCTGAACCGACCCGTCGTCGCGTAGTGGGTCGCCAGCGACGAGACGTAGGCGGTCAGCTCCACGAGAGTCCGGTGGGTGTCCCGCACTCCCAGCCTCCGGGCCTCGGCGCGTTCGCGGACCTTGTCGAGGATGTCGCCGACGACCCGGGCGGGCGCGCCGGACCAGACCGCCGCCTGCCGCACGATCTCCCCTTCGAACCGGTCGAGGAAGCGCCCGGCCGAGCCGCGCCGCGTGAAGATCGACGAGAGGTCGGGGTCCAGGAAGCCTCTCGGGTCGTAGCGCCCCACCCTCGCCCGGAGGAAGGCACGCACCGTCCGCTTCATCCGGTTGAGCGGCTGGTCGAGGTCCCGGGGATCGCTCCGGACGATGGCGGGCTTCCTGCCCCATGCCCGAACCGTGCGTTCCACGTATCGGAGTTTCTTCAACGCTCCGGGTTTCGCCCGGTACCGCCGCTTCCATCCGCCCGCGAGGAATTCGGCGAAGGTGTCGGCGAAGTCGTCGTCGGGGTGCTTCTGGGCGTAGTGGTCCCCGAACGGATTGACGAAGTGCTTGCTCCACGGGTTCGGGACGTACCGGTCCGTGCTGGGGTAGGTCCGGAAGAAGTGGCCTCGGACGCGGAAGAGGCGTCGGAATTCCGCGTCGCGGTAGAGCTTGTACAAGTAGCAGAACGCGTGGCCGCATTCGTGGCGCAGCAGGAGCAGGATGTCGGCGCGCGAGTTCGTCCCGCCGCGCGCGTCGCGGTGGAGCTCGCGCAGGAGCGGGTCGGCGTCCCAGAACCCGACGCCGATGTTGGCGGTCCCGACGACCGTGCCGTACTCGTCGGACAGATAGAAGTTCGGCCGCATCTCGTCGATCCCGGCCCGGCGGAGATCGCGGCGGACGCGGCGGAAGCACTCGTCGAGGAGCGTGCCTCGAAGCGGCAGATCGAGCCGGTCGATCCTCGTGCTCAGCAGCTCGAGTTTCCGGGTCTCGTCGCCGAAGAGGATGCGGCGGGAATGTCGCATGGAGGGAATTGTATCACAGCGGGGCGGCTACTTGCCCGTGCGCTGGGCGCGCTGGAGCTCGTGGAAGTAGATGACGATCCGGCGGGTGCGCGGTCCGGCCTTGCGTGCCTGCTCGGGCGCGTCCTTCTTCTCCGCCGCGGACTTCGCCGGATCTTCCGGCGTCGTGCGCGGTTTCGGTTCCTCGGATTCCTTCGCCGTCTTCCCCTCGGACTTGTCCGCCTTCCGTTTGGACTCGTCTTCGCGCCCCTTCCCGCTGCCGTCGCCCCGCATGCGGCCGGCGAACCGGTCGCCGTCGCGGGCGTTCTCCTCCTGCCGGCAGGGATAGTAGTTCTGCTGCCCCTCGACCCACACGAACTGACGCGGGTCCTTCTTCATCGCGTTCTCGAGCTCCGCGAGCTGCTCGTCCGTGAGCTCGACCTCGATGCAGGTGTCCTGCGCATAGGCCCCCGAGTCGTACTCGCCCGCCCCGGTCCGGTGGCGGACGCCCATCCGGGCCAGTTCCTGCTCCACGCGCTCGCGGGCGTCGGCCACCTCCGAGGTGACGACGGTGTAGAAGCCGGGCTTCCGCGCCGGTTCGGGGCTCTTTTTCGACCCCGTCCCGGCGTAGTCCTCCTGGGCGTCCTTCTTCATCGCGGTCCGCCGCTCGGCCGAAGGCGGCTCGTCGCCCGCGCCCCGCTTGCCGCGCGTCATCGGGGCATCGAGAGGCTTCTCCCCGGCCGGACGCGACGCGAGATCGGTGTTCTCCGGAGGCCGGGACTCCTCCCGGCGCAGCGAGGAGAAGAACGCCACGTTCACCACGAGGAAGAGCGCCGCGGCCCCGGCGAGCCCCCACGTCAGCCAGGGCTTCCGCATCGGGATGACCCGGCCCGAGACCCCGGCGCGGATCGCGGCCGTGACCTTCCCGGGGACCGGGAGTCGCGGGAGACCGCGGACGGCGAACGAGGCCGACTTGATCTCCTCCAGCTCGCGGAGGCACTCCGAGCACGAGGCGATGTGCCGATCGATCTCGTTCCGATCGGCGGCGTCCAGTTCGCCGTCGAAGTACCCCGTCAGCTTGTCCCGGTCCAGCGGGCAACTCATGCTGTTTTGACGCGGATCAGCTCCGCGCGGTTCCCGCAAACGACTTCAGCTTCGTCTTGAGGGCCAGCCGGGCGCGATGGAGGCGGGAGCGCACGGTCCCCTTCGGGATGTCGAGGATCGCCGCGATCTCGTCGTAGGAGTAGCCCTGGAGGTCCTTGAGGACGATGATCTTCCGGTCGTCGTCATCGAGCGCGGCGAGCGCCTGCTGGACCTTGCGGCGGCTGTCGTCGGTCTCGAGACGCTCGGACGGGTTGTGCTCGAACGCGGGCTCCCGGACCATCTCGTCGTCCTTCGATGTCAGGCTGACGGTCTTTTGACGCCCGGTCTCGCGGCGGAAGCTCACGCTCTGGTTGAAAGCAATGCGGTACATCCACGTCGTAAAGGCGGAGTCGCCCTTGAACTCTCCGATCTTGCGGAAGGCGTTGACGAAGGCGCGCTGGGTGATGTCGCAGGCGTCTTCCCAATGGGAGCAGAAGCGGTAAACCGCGTTGAAGATCTTCTCCTGGTGGCGCAGGACCAGCTCGTTGAAGGCGTCCGGGTCGCCGTCCTGGGCGCGGCGCACCAGCTCGCGGTCGCTATCAGCCATCAGCCATCAGCCATCAGCTATCAGCCGTCAGCCCGATCCTGCTGAGGGCTGATGGCTGACTGCTGAGGGCTAGTCCTTCACGCAGCGGAACCCGTAGTCGGGATGTCCCAGGTCGGGCTCGTCGAGCAGGCGGTTGGAGCACCGGAGGGCCTCCTTCGTCGTCATGAACGAGCCGCCCTTGAGGACGCCCATCTCGACCTTCTTCCCGTTCACGTCGGCGGGCACCCGGGTCGACGTCCATTCCCAGACGTTGCCCGCCATATCATAGACGTCGAAGCCGCTCTTGCCGTTGGGGAAGGTGCCGACGGCCACGGGACCGGGCAGCTTCCCCTGGTCGGCAAGGTTCTGCCAGTACTCCCAGGAATTGGCGGGGTAATCGCGCGAGCCCGGGGCGGGGAAGTCGTCGCCCCAGGGGTAGCGCCATCCGTTGATGAAACGCGCCGCCTTCTCCCACTCCTCCTCGGTCGGCAGGCGCTTCCTCGCCCAGCGGGCGTACGCCTCCGCGTCGCCGAGCCGGACGCAGGTGACGGGGAACCGCGCCGCTTCCGGCGGGTAGCGGCGGTTCTTCCAGTACGGCGGCGCGGGGTGGTTCGGGTTCGCCGCGAGGAAGGCGGCGTACTCCTCGTTCGTCACCTCGTAGCGGTCGATCTTGTAGGGCTTGCCCCGGAAGCGGCGCTTCGGTTTCTCGTCGTCGACCTCGTCGGAGCCGATCCAGACCTCGACGTCCGTGATGCGGACCATCTCCTTGTCGAGGAGGCTGGATTCCCATTCCGCGCGGAGGGCGTCGATCTCCCCGGCGCGCTCCGGGTAGAACTGGATCGCGAGCAGGAGCTTCTGGAGCGCCTGCGCCGTGCGCCCCTCCTGGTGGAGTTTGCGGGCGGCGTCGAGGTTCATCCGGTACGCCTCGTCGTGCTCCCGCCGGTTGCGCTCGATCTCGCGCCGCAGCGCCTCGAAGTCCGGGTCGTTCGCGGCCTTCGGGTGGGCCTTGAGGAACTCCCCGGCGGCGGCGGCGGCCTGATCCCACAGGTACTTGGGTTTCCAGGTTTCTTCCCAGTTCTTCTTGAGTTCGCCCAGCGCGAGCGCGGCCCGGCGCTGTTCCTCCTCCTCCTGGGCCTTCGCGCGCAGGCGGACCAGTTCGCCTTCGATCCTCTCGATGTCGTCGCCCGGGCGGATCTTCCTCGCCTCGGCGAGGGCCGAGGCCGCGTCGTCGATTCTGCCGTCGTCGAGGGAGGAGCGGGCCTTCTCGAGGAGTCCGGCGCGCTCGCTCCCCCGCGGGTCGGCGGTCGCTTCCGCGTCCTTCGTCGTCGCGACCGGCCTGACGTCGAGAGGCCCCGGCGCGCGGTCCTTGCGGCTCATGCGGAGGTAGAGGAACGCGGCGAGGAGGAGGATGAGGACGCTGATGGCGACGAACGGCCACGGGCTGGAGGCGCGGGCTTCGGAGGCCTCGGGCATGGGCGACATCCTACCTGACGGCGGAGCGGGAATCAAAGGGGGCGCGCCGGCCCTTGACGCGGCGCTCCTGCGCTTCGCGCAGGCGGCGCGTCCGCACGGCCCGCCAAACCGCATGGCGGGCGCGCCGTGTCAAGGGCCGGCCGGCGGGAACATCTATGCCGCCGGTGCCGGAGTTCCTTGCGGCTTCCTACTTTTTCTTCACTTTCACGACCTGCATCGCCGCAAGGACGAACTGGATCTGCGCCTGGAACTTGGTGTGGATGTCGTCGGGGCAGTCGATCATGACGCGGCAAAGCCCCTGGTTCGCCTTGTCGATGAAGAGCCATTCCCGCTTGACCTTCTTGGCGTTGCTCTCCTCCCATTCGACCTCCAGGTACCAGGCCGACGGGCCGCCCGCGCCGGGGAACTTCGCGGCGGCGTTCTTGCGGACCTTCGCCTTGTCCTTTTTCTTCGGCTCCTCCAGAATGCTCTCCGCGATCTCCTTGAGAGGTTTGAATCCCTTGCGGTCCGGGTCCGCCTGGACGAGGACCCAGATCTTCAGGTCCTCCATCTTGTGCTCGACGAAGGCCGCCTTCGCCTTGGAGCCGTCGGTGAAGCTCACGTCCTCCACCTTGGCCTTCCACTCCTCCCCTCTGGGGCAGCTCAGGACGACGCCGTTCTCCTCGACGATGGCGACGCGGTCCTTCTGCGCCCATGCGGCGGAAGCGGAGATAAGGCAGAACGGGAGGGCGAGGAATCTCATGGATCGTCTCCTATCGTCAGGAGGTAATACTACCAAGGGCACGGAAAGTTGCAACACATCGGACTCAAGTCCTCGGTCCTCAGTCGAGGCGACCGCTGACTGGTCCCCAGCACTTGCCGGGACTGACCAGTCAGAGAGAACCAAGAACAGAGAACGAAGAAGAAAGCGGGCGGGCCTTCGCCTCGCCGGAGCGAGGCTTCGGCCTCGCGAAGGCGGGGGAAGGATCCCCCGCCACCCCCTCCTCCGGCCCGGGACGCGCAAGGAAGGGGTCCGGGGGAGACTTCCCCCGCCTGCGCGGCCGAAGCCCGCCGCTTTCCGCCTCCGCGCCGTGTGCCCGGTTTCGTACCCCATGCCTCACTCGACGCGCGGCAGCCGAAGGATGGGCGCACCCGACAGCACGACATGGGCGGGTGCCGCGGTCTTGTCGTTCCAGTGGTCCTCGCCGGTGTGGGGATTCCGCTCATAGCGGGGCCAGTTCGAGCTCGATTGATACAGGTCCAGGCCGGTTTCGGTGGCGGTCGATTGTCCCCGTGCGGAAGGGACCGATCTACGTCGGCCCGCACTGCCCGTGCCTTTGCCGGAAGCCTCCGGTATTCCATCGATCGGGCTTCGACACCGGACTGATCTTCATCTCCCCAGCCAAGGGGAAGTGCATCGACTTGCAGGAGCCCCCCCTCGCGGGCACCTGCGAGTTTCCTCCGAAAGGAAGCCGGGGCGCCGACAAGGGGAACGTCCAAGCTTGGGTCCGCCTGGCGCGGGCCTATCGGTTCGGCATCGGGGTGCGCCAGGATCGGTCCCGCGCGATCGAGTACTATCGGCGGGCCGAGGCCCTGGGAGACAAGTCCAGCGCGGAGGAAATCCGCTGGCTCAAGGATCCCACAAACTGCGTCGGTTTCGCCAGCGAAGTGGAGCACGCGATGGTAATCGCGGGAAGACTGCGCTTTTCGTCCGAGCTTTGGGGAGACATGGGCTCCGCCGGACTGCTGTTCCGGAACTCCGCGGAGCGCATGAAATGGGCGATCAAGTTGCGCGGCAGGGTCGACGCGGACGAGGCCGAAGTGGAGTCCTGGGTTCGCCATAGCCTGGAGGTCAATCGTCTGATTCGCCTGGGGTACAGCCGCGGGGAGGCTGATCGCATGGCCGGATGGTGAGCGGCGTTCCGTACGCTCGCCGACGCAATCCTCTTCGGCCCGGGAGGCGGCCCCCCATACCCGGGCGGATCATCGGGCGCCGCGAGACTCGATTTCACGGCCCCCGCATCTCCCGCCATTCCGCGGGCGGAATGAGCTCGACCTCATCGGTGCGGTCAAGACGAAGGCCGGTCCGAACGCGAACCCGCAGGCGAAGGGTCTCGGGCGACGTCGCGTCGCCGAGAAACGACGCATTCCAGAGCCGCGCCGTCCCGTCCATGCTTCCTGTGGCGACCCGCCGGCCGTCCGGACGGAACGCCACGGCCTTCACTTCGCCTTCATGTCGCATCGCCTTCCCGACCGGCTCCCCTGTCCCGACGTTCCAGAGCCGCGCCGTCTTGTCCGCGCTCCCCGTCACGAGCCACTTCCCGTCCGGACTGAACGCCACGGCGTTGACCGATCGCTCATGACGCATCGCTTTCCCGACCGGCTCCCCGGTCATCGCGTCCCAGACCCGCGCCGTCTTGGGCCAGCTCCCCGTCACGAGCCGCTTCCCGTCCGGACTGAACGCCACGGCATTGATCCAGCCCCCGGGGCGCATCGCCTTCCCGATCGGCTCCCCGGTCATCGCGTCCCAGAGCCGCATCGTCCCGTCCCAGCCCGCCGTCACGACCCACTTCCCATCCGGACGGAATGCCACGCCTTCGACTTGGCCGCCATGATGCAGCACCGTCCCGACCGGCTCCCCGGTGTCGACATCCCAGAATCGCGCCGTCCCGTCCTGGCTGCCCGTCAAGATGCGCGTTCCGTCCGGACGGAACGCCACGGCGTTGACGCCTTTGCCGTGTCGCATCGCTTTCCCGGCCGGCTGTCCCGTCCCGGACCAGAGCCGGGCGGTCCCATCCTGACTTCCCGTCACGACCCACTTCCCGTCGGGACTGAAGGCCACGGCATTGACGAAGTTCTCGTGCAGCATCGCCGTCCCGGCCGGATCTCCCGTCACCGGGTCCCAGAGACGCGCCGTCCTGTCCGCGCTCCCGGTCACGACACATCTGCCGTCCGGACGGAACGCCACGGCGTTGACCTGACCCTCGTGCCGCAGCACCTTCTCGGCCGGCTCCGGCGTCCCCGCGTCCCAGACCCGCGCCGTACGGTCGTCGCTGCCTGTCACGACCCATTTCCCGTCCGGACGGAATGCCACGGCGTTGATCCCCGCCTCGTGGTGCATCGCTTTCCCGATCGGCTCTCCCGTCCCGGTTTCCCAAAGGCGTGCCGTTCCATCCTGGCTTCCCGTCGCCGTCCGCTTCCCGTCCGGACTGATGGCCACGGCGTTGACCTCGCGGTCATGTCGCATCGCCTTCCCGATCGGTTCTCCCGTCGCGACATCCCAGAGCCGCGCCGTGCGGTCCGCGCTGCCCGTCACGACCCGCTTCCCGTCCGGGCTGATGGCCAGGGCGTTGACCGCCGCTTCATGCCGCATCGACTTGCCGACCGGTTCCCCCGTGGCGGCGTTCCAGAGCCGGGCCGTCTTGTCCACGCTCCCCGTCACGACCCGCCGGCCGTCCGGACTGAAGGCCACGGCCCCGATCTTTCCGTCGTGTTCCATCGCCATGCCGATCGGTTCTCCCGTCGCGGCGTCCCAGAGCCGCGCCGTGCCGTCCGAACTCCCGGTCACGACGCATCTGCCGTGCGGACGGAACGCCACGGCGTTGACCCAGCCGTTGTGTCGCATCGGTTTCCCGACCGGCTCCCCCGTCGCCGCGTCCCAGAGCCGGGCCGTCTCATCCTCGCTTCCCGTCACGACCCGCGCCGCGTCCGGGCTGAACGCCACGGCGTTGATCTGGCCTTCATGGCGCATCGCCGCTCCGATCGGCTCCCCCGTCGCCGCGTCCCAGAGTCGCGCCGTACGATCCCAACTCCCGGTCACAAGCCGCTTCCCGTCCGGGCTGAAGGCTGCGACGCCGACCCTTCCTTCGTGCCGCATCGCCTTCCCGATCGGCTCCCCGGACTCCGCGTCCCAGAGCCGCGCCGTCCCGTCCGCGCTCCCCGTCAGGATCCGCCGGCCGTCCGGAGCGAACGCCACGGTCAGGGCGGGGCCTTCCTGCTCCAGGATGGCGCGGAGCGGCACAGCGTCCTCGAGCGCCCCCGCGGCGTTCGCGCGGGTCAGGTCGCTCGGATGCGACGCGAAAGCCTCGGCATAGTAGACCGCGGCGGCCGCGTCGTCTCCCGCTTCGGACGCGCGGCACGCGCGCAGGAGGTAGCCATAGGAGAGCCTCTCGGCGGCGCGGTCGCGCTCGCGGGCCGTCTCCTTCCGTTCGGACTCGGTCTTGTCGCGTTCCGCCGTGATCTCCCGCACGCGCCGCTCCGCCTCGCGCTGAGCGCGCAAGGCTTCCCGCCGCGCTCGAAGGAGCTGCCACGTGCCGAACGACGCGCCGGCGACGACGGCGACCAGGAGCGCCGCGGTCGCCGCCCACAGCAGCGGCTGCCGCCGGATCCGCTTGGAAAGCCGGTACCCGAACGTCGGCCGCCGCGCATGGCGCAGCGGGCCGTCCTGGAGGAACGCCTGGAGGTCGTCGATCAACTCCTGCGCCGCGGCGTAGCGGCGCTTCCGCTCCTTCTCCATCGCGTGGAGGATGATCGCCTGAAGCTCCTCCGGGGTCTCGGGATTGAGGCGGCGCGGCCATAGGGGGTCCATCTCGAGCACCTGCGAGAGGACGTTCGCCGCCGTGTCGCCCGTGAACGGCGGACGACCGGTCACGAGTTCGTAGAGCGTCGCGCCCGCGCCGTAGAGATCGCTCCGCTCGTCCGCGTGTCCGCGCGCCTGCTCCGGCGCCATGTAGTTCGGCGTCCCCAGCACGCCCGTCTCGGCGAGGCTCTGGCCCTGCCCCCCGCGGTTCTTCGCGAGCCCGAAGTCCATGACGAACACCTGGCCGGCCTCGTCGACCATCACGTTCGCCGGCTTGAGATCGCGATGGATCACGTGACGTCCGTGCGCATGGCGGATCGCCTCTGCGACCTTGAGGACCGCCTCGACCTTCGCGCGAAGCGGCATCCCCTCGCGCTCCTCGTGCAGCGTGCGCCCCTCGATGAACTGCATCGCGATGAACGGCACGCCCTCGTGTTCGCCGACCTCGTAGATCTTCGCGATGTTCGGATGGTCGAGTCCCGCGGCCATCCGCGCCTCGCGCGTGAAGAACGTCTTGAGCGTCTCGTCGCCGGCGGTCGTCATGAACTTGAGCGCGACCCAGCGGCGGAGTCCGGTATCCCACGCCTTCATGACGACGCCCATGCCGCCCCGTCCGAGCGGAGTCGTCCGGACGTACCGGCCGCATCGGTTCGCCGGATTCGCCGCGGCCGCCCGTGCCTCCTCGGGCATCGCCTGCACGCGGCTTTCCGTGAGATCCCGGTCCGACGCCGCGGAGCGCGCGAGGTATCCCTTGATCACCAGAAGAGCGACCAGCCGAGGCACCGGTCGCGCGCCGCTCTCGGCCATGCGGCGCTGGATGCCGAGGCACTCCGCCGTCTGATGCGGCGCGACGATCCGCTGCTCCACAAGCAGTCGGGAGAGAGCCTCGTCCTCCTTCATCACGGCTTCGGGCGGGGGCTGATCGAACAGTTCGTGAAAGAGTGCCGCGCAGCGGTCGCGTTCGCCGTCGGCCGGCGCCAGCGGCTCCGCGATCTTCAGCGTCCGGCACACCGGCACCGTGTCCGTGCGGCCGAGAATCGCCTCCCGCGCCCGCTCGATGGGGACGATTCCGCGCAGCACCGCCGTGCAGACCGTGCGGATGTCCTCCTCGGGACTCCTCTCCACGCACGAATCATACACGATCGCTCTTGGAAAGAGGGCCCATTCGACCGCAGGGCGCAAGAAGTGCAAAGCGCGAGCCGTGCCGTAGCCTGCCTGATTCATGCGGCCTTCGCCAGCCGCGTTGCTCGATGCCATCCCGGCGGCAGGTCCGCGGCGTCGGAGTCGTTCGGCGCGAGTTTCAGGAACGTCTCGCAGTCGCCCATCGCCGCGCGGAGAAGGGAGGTCTTCAGGGCTTCCGCGTCGCCCGGCCGTTTCTACGTCGGCCCGCCGCCGGCCTTGTTCTCGCGTCCCTCGATGCCGCCGACCGCCTTGTGGACGGCCTTGGCGGCCTCCTCGATCTCGGCCTCGCTTCCGGAGAGGTAGAGCCGCCCGAACGCGCCCGAGAACTGGACGTCCACCAGTTCGATCGGCGACGCCTTCTCCGCCTCGTTCGCGGCGAACGCGGCGTAGCCGGCGGGGTGGATCTCCATGATGTAGAGCGTCTTCCCGGCCAGGAACATGTTCCCGAAGCGGACGCGGTTGATGAGCATCGCCTGGTAGTCCGAGATCTGCGTGATGATCTCGCTCGTCATGATCGCCGGCTTCAGGCGGTCCGCCTCGCGCAACTCGAGGTGCGTGAGGACGCCCTTGCCGGCCTCCTGGACCTCGGCCTGCGACGTGTGATGGATCTCGAGGGTGCCGTACGCGCGCTCGACGAACTGGATCGCGGGGCGCACGTCGGTCTTCTTGACGGCGATGTCGGTGATGCGGTTGATCGCGATGCCGGGGGCGACCTCGATGATCATCGCGGCGTCGCGCGTGATCGGGAGGTAGCCGCGCGCGATCGTGCAGATGTAGCTCGTGAGCTGCGGCTGGAGCGAGTCGATGAAGACGAACGTCCGGAGGTCGACTTTGGCCATCCGGCGCTACCCCTTCTCCGCTTCGTCGCGGGTCCAGTTCGCGTTCTTGGGGAGGATCCCCTCCACGTCCGTGTGCGGCCTCGGGATGACGTGGACGGAGACGAGCTCGCCGACGCGCTTGGCCGCCGCGGCGCCCGCATCGACGGCCGCCTTGACGGCGCCGACTTCGCCGCGCACCATGACGGTGACGTAGCCGCCGCCGATGACCTCCTTGCCGACGAGGGTCACCTTGGCGGCCTTGACCATCGCGTCCGCGGCCTCGACGGAGCCGACGAGGCCCCGGGTCTCGATCATTCCGAGTGCGATCTTGCTCACCCCGTTAGACTCCTACCGAACAAGGCCACCTGGATCGTACCCTCCCCTCGTCGGTTCGCATCGCAACGGCGGAGTCCCGGGGGAGTCTAGCGGGGCTCATGGGTGCGTTATTCTAGGGGCGGAGCATCTTGCGTCAAGCAATAATCACAGCGTCGCCACATCCCTCCGCCGCCCGTTGTAGAGGATCGTCTCCCCCGCGGGCGCGGCCGCCCCCGGCGCGGGCGGCGGCTTCCCCGGCTCGCGCTTCTCGAACGGCACGAAGTCGCTCACGAGCGCCTCCGAGACCTTCATCGTCGAAGCGAAGGCGTCGTCGCGCATGTCGAAGGCGAGGCGCTTGAGGTTGACGAGGTTCATGGGCCCGATGTTGTCCGCGCTGATGTTCCCGCCCGACGTGCCGCAGCCGAGCGACATCGCCGGGAAGAGCCGCGTCGTGCAGCCGATCGCGCCGAGGGTCGACGGCGTGTTCACGCAGAACCGGTACGCGGGCTTCTTGAGCGCGAACTCCATGATGACGTGCGGATCGCGAGAGTGGATGACGAGCGTGTGGCCCATCCCGCCGAAGCGCAGGATCTGCAGACACCGCTCGCACGCGCTCATCCAGTCCGCCTCGACGTAGTAGCCGAGGATCGTGCTCAGGATCTCGCGCGAGAGCGGCTCCTCGCGCCCGACGGTCTTCATCTCCGCGATGAGGAGCGAGGTGTCGTCGGGCACCGCGAAGCCGCACATCTTCGCGATCTTCGCCGCGGGCTGGCCGACGACCTCCGGGTTCATGATGTCGCCCTTGATGCAGACGGGCTCCATCTTCCGCTTCTCGTCGGGCGAGACGAAGTACGCCTTGAGCCGCCGGAACTCCTCGCGGACCTGCGCGTCGATCTGCTGATCCACGACGACCGCCTGCTCGCTCGCGCAGACGGTGCCGTAGTCGAAGAGCTTGCTCTCGACGATGTTGCCGACCGCATGGCGCACGTCGGCCGACTTCTCGATGTAGACCGGCGCGTTGCCGGGCCCGACGCCGTACGCGGGCTTGCCGCTGGAGTACGCGGCCTTGACGATCCCCTCGCCGCCCGTGGAGAGGATGACGCTCGTGTACTTGTGGCGCATGAGCTCGGTCGTGCCTTCGAGCGTGACGGTCGTCATGCAGCCGATCGCGCCCTGGGGAAGGCCCGCCTTCACTCCCGCCTCGTTGCAGATCCGCGCGCTCTCGGAGATGCACTTCACCGCGCGCGGGTGGGGCGAGAGGACGATCGTGTTGCGCGACTTGAGCGAGATCAGGATCTTGTAGAGCGCCGTCGATGTCGGGTTCGTGGTCGGGATGATCGCGGCCACGGTGCCCATCGGCTCCGCGATCCGGTAGACCATGTTCTTGTCGTCCCGCTCGACGATCCCGCAGGTCCGCATCTCTTTCATCGCGGCCCACAGGTCGCGGGTGCAGAACTCGTTCTTGGTCTTCTTGGAGTCGGCGCGGCCGAGCTGCGTTTCCTCGACGGCGAGCTTCGCGAGGTAGTCGGCCTGCTTGAAGCCCTCTTCGGCGATCGCGGCGCAGAGGGCGTCCACGTCCTTCTGGGAGAACTGGGCCAGCTCCTCCTGCGCCTTGTGGGCCTTGGTGACGAGGTCGCGGGCCTGCTGGATCGAGTCGAGGCCCTTGTCCATGAGGGCAATCAGCTATCAGCCATCGGCTTTCAGCCCCGGCGGCTGACGGCAGAAGGCTGAGCGCTGAAGGCTACTTCGTGCCCAGCGCCTTGCGGATCGCGGCCACCAGCGTCTCGCGGTCCCCCATCGAGATCTGCCTTCCCGAGAGCTCGATCCGCGGCATCTCGCGCGCGAGCTTGCGCAGCTCCGCGACCGTGAGCTTCTCGGGATCGAAGTTCTCGAGGGACATCGCCTGCTTCCACGGCGGGATCCAGACCCACTCGAAGTTCGGGAGGATCGACTCGACCTGCGCGTCGGGCTTCGCGATCATGTGGACCGTGACGAGCTCGCCGACGCGCTTGGCGGCCGAGGCGCCCGCGTCGAGGGCGGCCTTGACGGCGCCGACCTCGCCGCGGCAGAAGACGGTGGCGTAGCCGCCGCCGACGTACTCCTTGCCGAAGAGGAGGACGGTCGCGGCCTTGACCATGGCGTCGGCCGCCTCGGTGGCGCCGACGAGGCCGCGCGTCTCGATCATCCCGAGCGCGTTGCGGTGGACGGTGATGGGCATGACCGGCGGATTCTACGGGCGCCGGGAGGATATTGCAACACTTCGCGGCGCGGGCTACTTGAGCGGCAGGCCCGCGTCGCTCTGCCACCACTTCGTCTCAAGCGGGTCCAGGCACAGGATCTGGGTGCCGCCGCCGGGCTCGCCGTACAGCGCCGCGCACTTGCTCTCCCGGACCTTCGTCCCGGGCGGGAGGAGGATGGTGGCCATCTTCTTCGCGTGGTTCCCGCCGGGAAGGGCGAAGATCTTCCGCGCCCCGACGGCGCTCTTCGGCTTGTCCTTGAAGAACCACCGCCCCACGCGGTTCGCCTTCCCGCCGTAGACGCGGTAGACCTCCGTCTCGTCGCTGAGCCGGTACTCCCGCCCGCCCGGCTCCTCCCCTTCCCCGCCCTCCACGCATTCCTTCAGCCGCTTGTAGAGGACGGTCACCTTGTCGATGATCACCGGGCTGGTCTTGAAGGTGTAGCCGGAGATGGAGGTGGCGTTCTTGTGCGTGCCGCGATAGTCCGCGATCGCCTTCTCGGCCTTCTTGAAGAACGCCTTCTTCTTCGCCGTCTCCGTCAGCTTGTCGGGGCTTTCGCACTTCGCGAGCTGGCCCTTCAGTTCCTTGAGGGCGACGTTGTACTTCCCTTCGCAGTCCTTCTCGATGGGACCGAGGTACTTCGGATCCCATCCCTCGTAGCAGTCGAGGCCCGCGGCGATCTTCGTGTCGATCTCGGAACAGGCGGAGTTCATCGCGGCCACCTTGTCGCCGACCGCCTTCGTGGACGCGACGACCTTCTTGACGAAGTCGTCCGCCTCGTCCGTGCCCCGAAAGAGGCCGGGGAGGAACAGCAGGCACAGCAGGATGCGAACCGGAGTCATCGGCGTCACCTCCGGGAGCAGTATACCTCATTCTCGCGCGCGCCCGCGGAAACGACCGGCAGCTCGCTCCCCGCGCGAGTTCGAATGGGCGCAGAGTCCTCCGGGAGTTCCCGGTGGTGGCGGCTCATTCAACCGCGATCGGGACCTTGTCCGACCGGCACTGCGGTCAGGGCTGTCCCTCGACGCCCGCGCGGGCCTCGGCGTGATTCGGATCCAGGTCGAGGGCCTTGAGGAGGCAGGCGGCGGCCTCTTCCGCGCTCACGCCTCCTCGCCCCCCCCCCCGATGGCGTACTGCTTCATCTTCTCCCACAGGTTCTTGCGCGTGATCCCCAGGATCCGCGCCGCCTCGCCCTTGTGGCCTCCCGTGTAGGCCAGGACGCTCCGGATGTGCCGCGCCTCCGCCTCCGCCACCTTGTCCCGCAGCGACGCCAGCGCGCCGCCCGCCACCACGCCCGTCCCCTCCATCGTCACCGGCTGGAGGAGGTGCTCGCGCTTGAGAAAGCGGTCTTCCCCCGACAGCGCCACCGAGCGCACCACCGCCTGCTCCAGTTCGCGCACGTTCCCTTTCCACCCGTACGCCTGGACCGACTCCATCACCTCCGGCGCGACGTCGTAGTCCTCCCCGTGCCCGTGCTTGTGGATGAAGTGGCGCACGAGGAGCGGGATGTCCTCGGCCCGCTCCCGGAGCGGCGGCAGCTCGATCTTGACGACGTTGAGACGGTAGAAAAGGTCCTCGCGGAACGCTCCCTGCCCGACGAGCTTCCACAGGTCCTTCTTCGTCGCGCACAGGACGCGCACGTCCACCTTGACCGGCCGGCTGTCGCCCACCCGCTCGAACGTGCGCTCCTGCAGGACGCGCAGGAACTTCACCTGCGCCGCGGGCCTGAGGTCGTCGATGTCGTCGATGAAGATCGTCCCCGCGTGGGCGCGCTCGAAGCGCCCCTGCCGGTCCGCGCGCGCGTCCGTGAAAGCCCCCTTCACGTGGCCGAAGAGCTCGCTCTCGAGGAGCGTCTCCGGCACCGCGCTGCAGTTCATCGCGACGAACGGCCGGTCCCGGCGCGGCGAATGGAAGTGGATCGCCTCCGCCACCAGCTCCTTCCCCGTCCCGCTCTCCCCCTGGATGAGGACGCCCACGTCCTTCGGCGCGACGGAGACGATGAGGTCGAAGACCGCGCGCATCTTCGGGGAGGTCCCGACGAGGGATCCGAACTGCGGCCGGCTCGTCAGCTCATCCTTCAGCCGCCGGTTCTCCTCCTCGAGATCCACGACCTTCTGGAGGTTCTTCAGCTTCGCGATCACGTCCTCGTTGAAGAAGGGCTTCTGGACGTAGTCGTACGCCCCCTCCTTGATGGCGGCGACCGCGGAGTCCACGCTCGCGTACGTCGTCATGAGGATCACGCGGCACCGCGGGTGAAGCTCCTTCACCGTCCGCAGGACCGCCATCCCGTCGGCCTTGGGCATGCGGACGTCCGTGATGACGCAGTCGTAGGACTCCTGTCGGAGGGACCGGATCGCCTGCTCGCCGTCATGGACGACCGTGGTTTCGAAGCCCGCGCCGCGCAGCGCGTCGCCGAGCGTGACCGTGATCAGCTTTTCGTCGTCGGCGAGGAGGACTCTCACACCGGATTGATCGTATCGGGCCGGGAGGAAAGAACAAAGAACAAAGAAGACGGAAGAAGTAGTCCGCCTCGATCCCGCGGCGACCCTGCGGCCGAAAGCCTGCCGTCCCTTCGCTTTCTTCTTTGTTCTTCCTTCTTTCCGGAATGTGCTACTCTTGTCTCCGCCATGAAAAACTGCCCCCGCTGCCCGCAGCTCCGCCTCGCGGCCCGCATGACCGACATCGGCGTCGAGGTCGACGTCTGCCCGCAGTGCAAGGGGATGTGGCTCGACCGCGGGGAGATCTTCTCCTTCGCCGGGGACAGCCGGCAACTTCAGAAGGAGCTGGAGGCCGCGCGGGCCAAGGCGGCTCCGGGGTCGCTGCCGAGCCCGATCACGAGCGCGCCGATGAACGTCCTGCGGCTCGCGGGCGGCCTCGAGATCGACGAGTGCCCGAAGTCGGGCGGCATCTGGCTCGACGCCGGAGAGCTGGAGCGGGTCGGCGGCGCGTCGTGGGTCTCGCTCAAGCTGGACGAGACGGTCGAGGCGCCCGAGGTCGAGCCCGATCCGGCGCGGATGGAGCGGCTCGGCAAGATCGCCGCCGGGCTCACGCCGCTCCCGAACCTCTTCCTCCGCTCGACGACGTTGCTCCTCTTCATGTACGGCATCCTCGGGCTCGTCCTCATCACGGCCGTCGAGGCGGGCGGGCTGTCCGCCGCGTCCGCGCTGGTCCTGGGGATCGTCATCGTCGCGCTCCAGTTCCTCTTCTCGCCCTGGCTTCTCGACCTCTCGCTCTGGCTCATGTACCGGTGCCGGAGCGTCACGCCGGAGGAGCTGCCCGCGCATCTTCGGGAGTTCGTGGCGCGCGTGTGCGCCGAACGGAAGCTGGCGTTCCCGCGCTTCAAGATCATCGACGACGGCGCACCGAACGCCTTTACGTACGGCCACGTCCCCGGCAACGCGCGCGTCGTGATCACGCGGGGGATCCTGGAGCTGCTGGAGCCCGCGGAGGTCGAGGCGGTCGTCGCACACGAGATCGGCCACGTCGTCCACTGGGACATGCTCCTCATGACGCTGGCCCAGCTCGTGCCGCTCGTCCTCTACTACATCTACCGGACGCTCATCAGCATCCGGATCAAGGGGAAGGACCAGACGGCGGCCGCGCGGCTCGCCATCGCGGTAGGCGCATACGTGCTCTACATCGTCTCGCAGTACCTCGTACTCTGGTTCTCGCGGGTGCGCGAGTACCACGCCGACCGCTTCTCGGGGCGCGTGACGGGGAACCCGAACGCGCTGGCCTCGGCGCTCGTGAAGATCGCGTACGGCCTGGCCGGGCGCGAACCGGCGACCGAGTCGAAACCCCGCCGCAAAGTGGACGCGGTGGGCGCGCTCGGGATCTTCGACGCCGGGGCGGCCAAGACGCTGGCGATCACCTCGGGCAGCCCGGGCGCGGGGCTCGTCGTGGACAAGGAGCGCCTCCAGGACGCGATGAAGTGGGACCTCTGGAACCCGTGGGCGACGTACTACGAGATCCACTCGACACACCCGCTCGTGGCGAACCGGCTTTCGCATCTCGCCGATCAGGCCGTCTCGATGAACCAGACGCCGTACGTCGTCTTCGCGCGGAAGAAGCCGGAGTCGTACTGGGACGAGTTCTTCGTGGACGTGCTGGTGATGTGGCTGCCGTGGCTCGCGTTCATTGCGGGCGGCGTCGCGGCGATCGCGACCCGGCAGCCGTGGCTCCTCGGAGCGGGCGTCGCGGCGGCGGGACTCGCCGCGATGCTGAAGCTCCGCTTCTCCTACCCGATGCGCGACTTCCCCTTGAGCAGCGTCGCGGGGCTCCTCAAGCACGTGAAGGTCTCGGCGGTCCGGCCCGTGCCGTGCACGCTGCGCGGGACGGTCATCGGCAAGGGCGTCCCCGGCCTCGTCTTCAGCGAGGACTTCGTGATGCAGGACGACACGGGGCTCATGTTCATGGACTATCGCCAGCCCTTCGCGCTCTGGGAATTCCTCTTCGGCCTCCTCCGCGCGGAGCGGTGGCAGCGGCGCGAGGTGACGGTGACGGGCTGGTTCCGCCGCGCGCCGGTCCCGTTCGTCGAGCTGCGCTCGATCGAGGCGGGGGGCGACTCGTCGCGCTGCTGGCTCCTCGTCTTCAAGTGGATCTTCGCGGCGCTGCTGTTCTTCGGCGGATGCGCGCTCATGGTGTGGCTGGGGATGCGGACGCTGGGGATGTGAGGGGGTCCCGAGGGGACGCTCCGGGAACAAGACACCCAGGCGCCAATCGCGAGATCGCTTCAGGCGGGCATGACGTCATGGATGCAATCATCCGCGACCTGATCGAAGGTCTCGATCTTCATCGGCTCGCTTTGCGAGTCCGGGCTTTGGCTTCATCAAGGCTGAAGAACCTGGCCTTGCCCTTGCGCACCCGTTTCTCGCGCGTCTCCAGAACGTCTCTGTGCCAGATGGGCGAAGGGACATCCTCCGGCCTGCGGCACAGGTCGTCCCAGAGACGTTCCATGGCCGACAGCTTGTCGGCCGTCGTCATCTTGTTCAGGGGCAACGAAAGGTCCATGACCGCTCCCTCATGCCTGATTCCGCGGCGAAGGGAACAAGACACCCCAACGCCAATCGCGAGGATATCCGCGCTCCCGCGGAGGTTCAAGCGGATTGCGCGAGGGAAGGGGCAAAGGATCGCCACGATCCGGACGAGGCGTCTCAAAGGGGTGGTCTCACGTCACGAGCGCGTCGGCGCCGTTGAGGACAGCGTAGCGATGTCCGCTCCATCGGCCAGTATGGCCCGTTTGCGGCGCGTGGTCGAGCGGTTTTCGCCGCGCGCGGGTCTCGCCCGCGAGGGCTCGTGGCATGGATCTGTCGCACGGGGAGGGACGCGCCGATGGTCCGGCCGGGGGTTGCGGCGGTTGTAGGACCTTCGCCCGACCTCGGACGCCCGGCCGTGCTATACTCCTTCGCATCTTCAACCGATGGAGGTTCGATGAAACGCTTCGTGCCCGCTCTGCTCGCGGTCCCGGTCGTTTTGACCCTGCTGCACAGCCCCGCACCGGCCCAGCCGCCGGCCGCGGCCGCATCCCGAAACGACCCCCTTCAGGACGAGAAACCCAAGGACGATCCCAAGCTCCTGGCCATCGGCGGTCTCGGCGGGAGCGCCGTCTACTTCTCCTTCCTGCTGGTCGGCACCACCGCCGACGCGTTCGGCAAGGAGTCCTACGACGCCGACCAGGTCAAGACGATCGTCGACTCGGTCATGACCCTTCTCAAGACGAACGCGGACCAGATCGCCGCCGTCCGCAGGGGCGGACTGACGGAGGAGGACGACAAGTACGCGAACGAGTTGATCGTCGTGCTGGGGATGATCCGCGACTACGCGAAACTGCTCGGCGACTACGCCAAGGGCAAGGACCCCAAGGTCGCCCAGAAGTTCGACGACCAGCGCAAGAAGACGTGGGAGCGGGTGAAGAAGCTCCTCGGCATCAAGTAGTCTCCTCGAGCACGCACCGCAGGACGTCGCGCGCCGCGAAGGGGCGGGCGGCGTCCGGCGCGGCCTTCTTCATCGCCGCCAGCTTCTCCGGTTCCGCCAGCAGCTCCGCCACCTTGTAGTCCAGGACCTCGAGTCCCTTCGCCTTGATCGCCGCGCCTTTCTCGAGGAGGTAGTCGCAGTTCCGCTCCTCCTGCCCCGGGATCGGCGCGTAGATCACCATCGGCGCGGCCTTCGCCAGGCACTCGCTCACGGTGAGCCCGCCCGCCTTCGTGATCACGAGGTCGCTCGCCTCCATGAAGTCCTGCACGTTCTTCACGAAGCCGTGGGCCTGGACGCCCTTGAAGCGCGAGACCTTCTTCCGGAGCGCCTCGTTCCTTCCGCAGACCACGACGAGCTGGTACGGGCGCGGGATCCGCGTCAGCCGCTCCACCGCCGTCCCCATGTCGCCGACGCCGAAGCCGCCGCTCATGAAGAGGACGACGGGCAGGTCGTCGCGGAGCTTGAGCGCGCGGCGCGCGGCGCCG
>JACPRC010000228.1 GCA_016190175.1 Planctomycetota bacterium | reverse complement strand
GGGCCGGACTGCGTCCGCGACCTCCAGGGGATGTTCGCCTTCGCGATCTGGGACGAGGAGAAGCGGACCCTCTTCGCGGCGCGCGACCGGCTGGGGAAAAAGCCGTTCGTTTACTGGGCGGGCGACGGCCGGTTCGTGTTCGCGTCGGAGATCGCCGCGCTCCTGGAGCACCCCGCGGTGCCGCGCCGGCTCGACCGCGAGGCGCTCGCGCACTACCTCGCCTGGCTCGTCGTCCCGGCGCCGCTCACGATGCTCGACGGCGTCCGCAAGCTCCCGCCCGGCCACGCGCTGACGTGGGACGGCCGCCTCTCGGTCCGCCGGTATTGGGAGCCGCGCGTCGAGATCGGCGAGGCGGAGGACTACGAGGAGCGGATCGTCGCGGCGCTCACGGACGCGGTGCGCCGCCGCCTCGTCGCGGACGTCCCGGTCGGCGCGTTCCTTTCCGGCGGCATCGACTCCACGATCGTCGCGGGCCTGATGCCGCGCGGCTCGCGCACCTTCTCGATCGGCTTCGAGGAGGAGAAGTTCTCGGAACTGCCCTACGCGCGGGAGGCCGCGCGCGCGTTCGGGTCGGCCCATCACGAGGAGGTGGTGCGGGCGGACTCCGCGGCCGTGCTGCCGGAACTGATCGAACGGTACGGCGAGCCGTTCGGCGACTCTTCCGCGATCCCGACGTACTTCGTCTCGAAAGCGACGGCGCGTCACGTGAAGGTCGCGCTCTCCGGGGACGGCGGGGACGAGTGCTTCGCGGGCTACCTGAGGTACGAGGCGATGGCGCATCTTGCGCGGCTGCGGCGGGTGCCGGAGGCGCTGCTGCGGTTCGTGTCGCGCCTCGTGCCGCGGGCGACGGGCCGCGGCGAGCGGATCGGGCGTCTCCTCGGCGCGTCGAAGCGGCCCATCGAGGATCTCTACATCGATCTCGTCACCGTCTTTCCGCGGGAGATGCGCGCGGAGCTGGGCGCGCGGGGGGAGGTGCGCGCGCGCGTCGCGGAGCCGTTCCTCCGGGCGGGCGCGGACCCGGTGACGGCGGCGTCCTTTGCGGATCTGGTTACGTATCTCCCCGACGACCTCCTGGTCAAGGTGGACATCGCGTCGATGGCGAACGGCCTCGAGGTGCGCTGCCCGTTCCTCGATCCGGAGGTCGTGGATCTCGCGTTCCGGATCCCCGCGCGGCTCAAGCGTCGCAAGTCGGTCCTCAAGCGCGCGTTCCGCGACCTGCTGCCTCCGGCGATCCGGCGCCGCGCGAAGATGGGCTTCGCCGTGCCGCTGGCAGAGTGGCTGCGCGGTCCGCTCCGCGGGCTTCTCGAGGACGCGCTCCTCGGGAAGACGGCGCGCGAGCGCGGGATCTTCCCGCCCGCGGTCGTGGAGCGGCTGGTGCGGGAGCATCTCTCGGGCGCGCGCGACCACCGGGACCGCCTGTGGCTGCTGCTCGTCTTCGAGCTATGGGCGCGGCGGTTCCTGGGGGGAGGAGTGATTGGTGGTTAGTGGTTGGTGGTTGGTGAAGAGACAGGGTGCTCCTTCTTCACTAACCACTAATCACTAACCACGAACCACTAGGGAGACGGGCGCTGGATTCCGCCGGTCATATTCCGTATCCTCTCCGCATGTCCGACCGCCGCCTCGCGGCGTTGCTCGTCCTGACCGCCCTCCTCGCGCGGATCGTCGCGTGGCTCGGCACGCCGATCTTCGGCACGGACAGCGCGCAGATGATGCGCATGGCCGACGGGTTCTTCGAGGGGCGATGGCGCGCCGCGCTGGAGGTCGGCTACCATCCGCTCTTCCCGTTCCTGATGTCCCTCCTCAAGCCGCTCGCGGGGACGGAGCGCGCCGGGTTCGCGATCTCGATCGCGCTCGGCTCCGCGGCCGCGGCGCCGCTCTTCCTCGCGGCGCGCGCCGCCTTCGGCCGGCCCGCGGCGTTCCTCGGAACGCTGCTCTACGCCGTCCATCCGTCCGTGGTGGAACTTCACGCCGACGTGATGACCGAGGGGACGTTCATGTTCTTCCTCTTCACGGCCGTGTGGCTGGGGACGGAGGCCGTGGAGGAGCCGCGCTGGGACCGCGCGCTCCTGGCCGGACTGGCCGCCGGGGCCGCGTATCTCGCGCGTCCCGAGGGGCTGCTCGCGGTCGCCGGGATTCCGTGCTGGCTCCTGGTCTCGGCATGGCGCGGCCGGCGGGCGGCGCGCGCGGGGACCGCCGCGCTCGCCCTCGCGACGGCGCTGGTCGTGATGTCCCCGTATCTCCTGTGGGCGCGATCCGTGAAGGGGCGATGGACGCTCAGCGCGAAGGGGAGCGTGCAGGCGGTGGAGGGCGCCGAGGAGCGCAAGCCCGAGGCGACCGAGAAGGGGGGCGAAGTCCGCGTACGCAACCCCTGGGCGGAGCTGTGGAAGCACCTGCTGCGGGTGACGCAGATCTTCCTCCTGCCGCTCCTCGCCGTCGGGTTCCTCGGGTTGAGGAAGCGATGGTCGCTCCTTGTCTACCTGAGTTTCCCGATCGTCTATTGGGCCGCGATCGTCTGGGCGACGACGCGCAATCCGTACACGAGCTACCGCTATCTCCTTCCCGGGATGATGCTGCTCCTTCCCGTCGCGGCCGCCGGGGTGGAGCGCCTCCTGCGCGCGATCCGTCGCCCGGCATGGTGGCCCGCCGCCGCGGCGGCGCTCGCGGTCGTGCTCGCCGCGCGCGACATGCGGACGGTGCGGGCGGACGAGCGTCCGATGCGCGCTGCCGCCGCGTGGATCCGGGAGCAGGGGCGGCCCGCCCCGTTGGACCGATCCAAGGCTGGTCCTACGGGGCCCGCGATCGTCGCCTCGACGACGGACAAGGTCTCGTACCTCGCGGGGTCGCCGTACCGGCCGATGCCGGCGACGTGGGAGGAGTTCATGCGGACTCGCGGGGAGTCGGACTACGTCGTGTACACGGACAAGGAGCTGGAGCAGCGCAAGCCGCCGTACCTCGGTCGGATCCGGGAGCATCTCGGCGACCCCGTCCGGTTCGCGCAAGAGAAGTGCCGGACGGTCTACGTCCATCGGTGCCGGTAGTTGCGGCTCAAACCCCGCGCACGTCGAGGCCCCGCGACATCGCCGCCGTCGCTTGGCGCGCGTCGTGCGTCCAGAACTGAAGGGGACCGACCTCGGCGGCGAGCACCTGTGCGGTCGCGACGTGGATCGCGTCGAGCGCGCGGACATTGACCGGAAAGGTGGCGCGGGCGAGGCGGATCACGTCGTCGGAGACCGCCGCAAGGTGGAGTTGCGCAAGGAGATCCGCGAGTTCCGTGTGCCTGCGCGCCGCGCCAGCGTCGTCCAGGTAGCCGGCCAGCCTGGCCCGGTCGACGGCCCGCGAAGTTTCCACCTCCACGAGCCGGGAGGTGGCGACGAGACCCTGGGTCAGCGGGATGCGCTCCCCTTTCTCGGCGAACAGCCACCGGAGGATCGCGCTCGCGTCGGCGTACAGCGCGGTCATCGGTCTCCCCGGACCTCGTCGAGGACTTGCTGGATCGGAACGGGCTTGGGGAGCTTCGTGAACCGGAGCGTTTTCCAGTCCTGCGTTCCCAGGATCACCTTCCCCTCGCGTGCGAGCCGCTCCCACGGCGACTCGGCGTCCTTGGGCGGCGGGACGATCTGCGCCACGGGCTCGCGCCGGTCGAGGACGAGTATCCGTTCGCCGCGCCGCACCGCTCGAAGATACCGGCTGAGATGGTTCTTGAGCTCCGCGATGTTCACGGCTTTCATGGCCATATTATATGACCTCATAGGCCATGACGCAAGGCTCCGGCGCCGGCGTCCCTTTTTCTTGAGAGGGCCTCCGCAACCCGGATAGAATCCCTCCCCGTCATGACCCCCGCCCTCCGCCGCTCCTACGAGCTCCTCCTGGCGCTGGTCGCCAAGGAGTTCAAGGTCCGTTACAAGAGCACGACGCTCGGGTTCTTCTGGTCGCTGGCCAACCCGATCTTCTTCGCGCTCGTCTTCTATGTCGCGTTCCGGCACATCCTCAAGGTCTCGATGGAGAACTACTTCGCGTTCCTCCTGGCGGGGCTTTTCCCGTGGCAGTGGTTCGCGAACACGGTGAACATCTCTCCCGCGGTTTTCCTGAACAACGCGGCGCTCATCAAGAAGGTGGCGTTCCCGCGGCTCCTCCTGCCGGCGGCGATGATCGGGAACCACCTCGTCCACTTTGTCCTGGCGCTCCTGGTCGCCATCCCCGTCGTGATCGCGTTCGGCTCGCGGCCGACGCTGTGGTGGATCCCGGGGATTCCGGCGCTGCTGGTCGTGCAGTTCGGCGTCATCCTCGGACTGTCGCTGATGCTCTCGAGTCTGAACGTGTTCTTCCGCGACCTCGAGCATCTCACGATGATCTTCACGAACCTGCTGCTCTATCTGAGCCCGGTGATCTACCGCGAGGACTTGGTGCCCGAGGCGTACCGGCCGTTTTTCCGGCTCAACCCGCTCTACTCGATCATCCCCGCGTGGCGCCATCTGATCCTGGAGGGGCGGCTGGACGGTGCGGGGCTGCTGTTCGGTGCGGCGGGGGCGGCGTTCCTGCTTGCGGTGGGGTACCTCGTGTACCGTAATCTGGAGTGGCGCTTTGCCGAGTCCATCTGACGGCATCGCGGTCGAGTTCCGCGACGTGGTGAAGGTCTACCACCGTCTGCACCGGAATCCGGTCGGGATCAAGCACGCGCTGCTCCACCTGCCGTCCTTCCTTCGCGAGGTGCGCTCCGCGAACGAATTCCGCGCGCTGGACGGGGTGTCGTTCCAGGTGAAGAAGGGTGAGACCTTCGGCATTTGCGGCCGCAACGGCGCGGGGAAGAGCACGATGCTGGGGCTCATGGCGGGAGTCATCCGCCCGACGCGGGGCGAAGTGATCGTGCGGGGACGGATCGCGCCGTTGTTGGAACTGGGTGCCGGCTTCCATCCGGAGCTGACCGGGCGGGAGAACGTCTTCCTGAACGCGACGATCCTGGGGATGGCGCGGAGCGAGATCGTGCGGCGCTTCGACGCGATCGTGGAGTTTTCGGGGTTGCGCGACTTCATCGACGAGCCGATGCGGACGTACTCGTCGGGGATGTACATGCGGCTCGGCTTCTCGGTGGCGGTGCACACGGACCCGGAGGTGCTGCTCGTCGACGAGGTGCTGGCGGTGGGGGACGCGGAGTTCCAGCAGAAGTGCCTGGCGAAGATGGAGGAGTTCCGTGCGGGCGGCATCACCATCGTCTTCGTGAGTCACGATTACGCACAGGTGAAGAAGCTGTGCCACCGAGTCGCGGTGCTGAGCCGGGGCAAGGCGTCGGCCGTCGGTCCGCCGGGAGAGGTGGAAGCGGAGTTTCTCGGGTCCCTCAAGAGCGGGGTGGACTCTCGGGACGTTCAGGTGCGCTGATCCGCGACGCGGGGCGCCTTTGCGGTCCGCGCTCCACGGAGGTACAATAGCGTCGTGGCCATCATCCGCGACGAGATCCCGCCGCTGCCGCCGGGGTGGCTCCGCGTCTCCGACCACCGCGAGCGATGGGAGAAGCTGCGCCTGGAGGCGCAGGCGGAGGCGCGGCGGCTGGCGGGGATCCTGATCGAGGAGTACGGGGCGACGCGGGTCTGGCTCTTCGGCTCCGCGGCGGGCGAGTGGATCTTCCATGACTACTCCGACGTCGACATGATCGTCGACGGGCTGGACGGCCGGACCTTCACGCGGGCGTGGAGCGGCCTGCCGAAACGGTCGAAGTTCGAGATCGACCTCCACGAGCGCGACGAGTTCAAGGAGGCGGACTGGAAGCGGCTGATCCCGGAGCCGGTGCTCCTGGCGGAGCGGAAGGATGAGGCTGACCGAGGAGCTTGAGGGCGACCTTGAGGCGCTGCGGCGTCTGGAGACGCACGTAAGGCGCGAGACGGAAGCGGTCCGCTTGGATCCGGGCAATCTCAGCGCCCTCTACGCCCTCTCGGCTCACCTGCACCGCCTCTACGGCTGCATCGAGGACGCCGCCTATCGCGTGAGCGTGCACATCAACGGAGAGATCCCCGTCGGGGGCGGGAGCCACAAGCCCGGCGTATTCACGAGTTCTCGGCCGCAGGCCGGGAACTCGTGAATGCGCCGCCCGCGGCGCGTTCCGCTGATGCAATGGTGCGCCGCGGGCCGACGGCGGAGCCCGACACGGTGTCGGGCGGAGCCGGAGGGGCTGTCCGGTGGAGCCCTTGACACGGGGCTGCGGCCCAGAGGGCCGCCGCCCGCCGGAGGCGGGCGCGTCCGCCTTCGGCGGGCGGCCCCGAGTCAAGGGCGCAACCGCCCGGAGGGTGCCCTATTCATGCGGGCGGCGAAGCCCGTATGAATAGGGCAGGCAAGGAACTCCTGGTGCGGACGGCGGTGGAGGTCCCGGGGAAGCGGCCCGCGCTGTGGCGCAAGACTCCGTTCGACGATCTGGACGAGCTGCGCAAGTTCCGCCACTTCTTCCGCACGCGGTATGCGATCGATCTGGACCGCGCCAAGCTGCTGGCGGTGGCCGATCGGGCGCTCTCGGCGATGCCGGTGGTCGAAGAGGACGTGAGGGCGTCCGTGGAGCCGGCGAAGGGGCGGTGACTCGCGGAAGTCACACACGTTGCCGGCATTCGCGACGTCCGTTCTGCGGGGGAATTCCGCGCCCTGGACGGGGTGTCCTGTCGGGTGAAGAAGGGGGAGACGTTCGGGATGTGCGGGCGGAACGGCGCGGGGAAGAGCACGATGCTGGGGCTGATGGCGGCGGTGATCCGTCCGACACGCGGCGAGGTGGTCGTGCGGGCAGGGTGAGCTGGCCTTGCGGCTGCGACCTCGAATGGCCTCACGCCTTCACGAGGCGGTCCAGGAACATCCGGAACTGTGCAACGTCCTTCTGGAACGCGGCGAGGGTAGCCGGCAGCCGTTCGGCCAGGTCGAGCACCCGTTCCCGCCGCAGGTCCTCGGCGTAGAGGCTTCGAAACACGTGCCGGAAGCCGAGGTAGTCGGAGAGGAGACGCGCCGTCTCGGAATCGATCGTCGCGGGGCGGACCCCTGAGACCTCGGCCGCGGCCGCGGAGACCAACTCGCGGTGCCAATCGGGTCCGGCCGGGAGGCCTTCGAAGGTGATCGCGACCGACCGCAGAATCCGCTCGATGGCGGTATACGTGTCCGCGAGCCACTTTCCCGCCGCCGCGAGCACGACCTCGTCGTGCTCCGCGCCAAGGCGCGGAACGATGTTCGCGACGCGCGCCTCGCACCGCGCGAGCGAGCGCAGCTCGCGGTCAACCGTCGCTCGGAGGCGAAGCACCGCCGACCGGTCAGGCGCGAGACTCATGCAGCACGAGCCCTTCAGCCTCGATCGACTCCCGCAACTCCTGGGGAGCGACCTCGATTTCCTTCAAATCGACTCGAAAGGGTTCAGCCGCGCGGCGCACGGCCTCGATCGCCTCGAAGTAGCGCCGCCACGGAAGTCCCTCGACGGCGAGATCGAGGTCCGAGCGGGCCGGGTCGAACCGCTCCGGCAGAAGGGCGGAGCCGAACAGCACGACGCGCCGCGCGCCGAAGCGCTCACGGAGCACGGCCGCCGCTCGCAGCGCGGCGTCTCGAGCGTCGCGGAACGCCGCGAGGCGCGTCTCCTGTGCCGCGGCCGCGCGTTTCCGCCATGCCTCCACGAGATCTTCCATGGAAACCGGGCGCAGCATGGCATATACGATAGCACGCCGTTGGGTTTGCGACAAGCGCCGCAGAAGTTCCCCAGCGAGTCAGACAGTGTGGGTGGGGGCGAAGTATCTCTGGGGCACCGGATGGTGCCCGAGGGATGCGCTGGTTGGCGCGGCCCATTGGTGCGGCGGGGGTAGCCTTTGCTGCCTGCGTCCCGCGGAAGTAGAGTAGCGCCGTGGCCATCATCCGCGACGAGATCCCGCCGCTGCCGCCCGGGTGGCTCCGCGTCTCCGACCACCGCGAGCGATGGGAGAAGCTGCGTCTGGAGGCGCAGGCGGAGGCGCGGCGGCTGGCGGGGATCCTGATCGAGGAGTACGGGGCGATGCGGGTCTGGCTCTTCGGCTCCGCGGCGGGCGAGTGGATCTTTCACGACTACTCGGACGTCGACATGATCGTCGACGGGCTGGACGGCCGGACCTTCACGCGGGCGTGGAGCGGC
>JACPRC010000229.1 GCA_016190175.1 Planctomycetota bacterium | reverse complement strand
TCCGCGAACGATTCGAGGAATACGAGAAGACCAAGCGGAAGCTCTCCAGCGGCAATTTGAGGCTCGTCGTCTCGATCGGGAAGAAGTACCGCAACCGCGGGCTCTCGTTCCTCGACTTGATCCAGGAGGGGAACACGGGGCTGATGAAGGCGGTGGAGAAGTACGAGTACCGGCGCGGCTACAAGTTCTCGACCTACGCGACGTGGTGGATCCGCCAGGCGATCACGCGCGCGATCGCCGACCAGGCGCGGACGATCCGCATCCCGGTCCACATGATCGAGACGATGACGAAGCTCCGCAACGTCTCGAAGAAACTCGCCCAGCGCATGGGGCGCGAGCCGACGCTCGAGGAGATCGCCAACGAGTCCAACATCAGCCTCGAGGAGACGAAGCGCGTCCTGAAGATCGCGAAGCACCCGATCTCCCTCGACCGCCCGATCGGGGAGGGGGACGACTCGTACTTCGGCGACTTCATCGAGGACGAGGGCGCCGAATCCCCCGTGAGCGCCGCGACGCACGAGATGCTGAAGGAGAAGATCGAGTCCGTCCTGCAGACCCTCTCGTTCCGCGAGCGGGAGATCATCAAGCTCCGCTACGGGATCGGCACGGGATACACGTACACCCTGGAGGAGGTCGGCCGGATCTTCAAGGTGACGCGCGAGCGCGTGAGGCAGATCGAGGCCAAGGCGGTGAAGAAGCTGCAGCATCCGATCCGCTCGCGGCGGCTCGAGGGGTTCCTCGAGGGGATCCGGAAGGCGGAGGAAGCGCCGAAGGTCCCGGCCCCCTGAACGGGCTCTCAGCCATCAGCGATCAGCCGTCGGTCCGATGACCCGCGCGGATTCCTGATGGCTGATAGCTGATGGCTGATGGCTGATAGCTCCGGGTGCGGACGCCTGTGAACGGTTGCCGCCGTTTTTTCTTGTGGCGCCCGACCCCGGGCTCGTGTACCATGGCGCCCCCGAGAGGGGGTTGAAAATGGGTCTTGCGATCGCCGAGAAGAGGATGCCTCCGACTCGAAAAATCGACGCCTTGCTTCCGCTCCAGGAGCTCGACCTAGCGATCCACCGGCTGCGCGTGCGCCGCGACGAACTTCCCCGCAAGCTCGCCGGCGTCGAGGAGAAGGTGGCCCGCGCCAAGACGAGCCTGGACGCCGTCGCCGCCGAGATCAAGGCGCTCAAGCTCGAGGCCGCCAAGCGCGAGAGCTCCGTCAAGGAGTTCGACGACCGGATCCTGAAGCTCACCGTACAGGCCAACCAGGCCCGCAAGAACGACGAGTACCAGGTGTTCCTCAAGGAGATCTCCGGGGCGAAGGCCGAGAAGAGCCGCATCGAGGACGGACAGCTCGATCTGCTGTACCAGGTGGACGAGAAGGCGAAGCTGGAGAAGCTCCGCGTCGAGGACCTGAAGAGTGCGGAGCAGGAGCACGCCGTCGAGAAGAGGAAGATCGAGGCGGAGATCGCGGAACTCGACGGGCAGATCGCCGCCGCGGAGGGGAACCGCCCGGGGCTCACCGGCGGGGTGGACCGCGAGATCCTGGCCGCCTACGACCGCATCCTCGCCGCCAAGGACGACGGCCTCGCGATCGCGCCGGTCGGCAAGTACGACGTCATCGAGGACGAGGGGAAGGCCACCTACTGGCAGTGCGAGGGGTGCAACGTGGGCATCACGTCGCAGGACCTGAACGTGCTGCTGCTCGGCAAAGACGTCCTCTGCTGCCGGAACTGCTCGCGCATCCTCTACGCGAAGGCGCCGGAGAAGAAGTAGCCGCCGCACGCGCAGTAAGAGCAGACTGTCTGGTTTTACTGCGGTCCGCTTCCCTCCGCGAACATCAGCCGCGCATCGCCCACTCTCACGACGTCGCCGGGACGCAGCGCCTCCGTCTGGATGCGGCGCTCCCCGACGTACGTGCCCGCCCGCGTTCCCAGGTCGCGGACGAAGCAGCGTCCGTCCGACACGTACACCTCGGCGTGGCACGGCTCCGCCTGCGGGTGGCTGACGACGATCGTGGACCCGGGATCCGCCCCGATCCGGACGGGGCGGTCCCCGAGAGGGTACTCTCCCTTTCCCCGGAGATCGACGATTCGGGGCATGGCGCGGCACCGCCGGGAGATCTCCCGCCCGAACGCCAGGGCCGCCTCCATCGCCGGCTCGAACCGGAAATAGGCCGCGACCCCCAGGTGCTCCAGGACGAGCTTCACCTTGGCGGAGACCTCGACGAGCACGACGGCGCCGCCCCGGCGGTCCATCTCCGTCGCGAGATCGATCAGGAACCCCACGCCGGAGCTGTTCACGTACGGCACCTCGCGCAGGGAAATGAGGACGCACGCGTCCGCCGCGCCGACGCGCCGGGCGATCGCCCCGCGAAGCGCCTTGGCGCTCTGCGAGGTGACGGCGCCGCGGACCTCGAGCGCGACGACCCCGCGCGCGTCGCGCAGCGGCACCGAGCGCACTTCGAGATCGGGCACCGGGATAGAATACGACGGGGCGCGGCCTCCGGCAAGCGGAGCGGTCAGCGTTTCAGGATGAGGTCCCGGATCGCGTACCAGGCCGTGGTCGTGAAGTAGCGGTCCGTGCTGACGTTCTGCGCGAGGTAGCACGGGCTTCCGCAAGCCCTTCCCTGGCCCCGGATCGGGAACCGGCGCTCCGATTCGCGCAGCAGAGCGGGGAGGGACTCATGGTCCGACACGGACAGGGCCAGACGCCGGTCGCTCTGGCAGGGCCACGGGACGCGGCCGTCCGGCGTGACGTGGATCCGCAGCGCCGGATGGCACACGAACGGCCGGAAGCGCAGCAGAACCTCGTAGAGGACCGGGTCGCTCAGGAGCTCGGGACCGCCGGGCGCGAACAGGGCGTCGACGGTCTCCGCGTACCGCGCCTCCTCCGTGACCGGGTCCATCGGCCCCTTCCCGCGGTTCGCGACGACGGGGGCGAACTTGACGCGACGGGCCTTGCAGAACCGCGCCACTCCGACGGCATCGTCCAGCGTCTCCTTCGTGATCACGCAGTTGACCGCAAGCGTGTAGCCGCAGGTCTGCCGCAGCTTGAGGCACAAGTCCAGCGCCTCCAGCACGCGGCGCCCCGCGCCCGGCCCGGCCCGCAGCACCCCGTCCAGCTTCGCCGGGTCCATCGAATCTACGCTGACGATGAGGATGTCCACGTACCGCAGGAAGTCCGCGTCCTTCCGCAGGAGCCGCTCCAGATGGAGGCCGTTCGTGTTGAGCATCACGGGCCAGAAGCCGAGCCGGTCGATCTCGTGGAGGAGCTCGAGGAAGTCGGGATGCAGCGTGGGCTCGCCTCCGCTCAGATAGATCGACGGCATCGCGCGCCGCAGCTTCCGCAACATCGCGACCGCATCGCGCAGCGGCAGCGGCCGGGTTTCGGACGCCTGCGGCGGATACGGCCGGCCCCGGCCGTCGTCGCAGTAGGAGCAGTGGAGGTCGCATCCGTACGTCATCTCGTAGATGGCGTACACCGGCCTGAGGGAGTCGGAGCGCAGGAGGAAGTGCGCCAGATAGTTGGACAGGTGGATCGCGGCGTGCCGGCCGAGCGCCAGGATCCGCCGCCAGAGGCGGTTACGAGGTCTCCGATACCGCGCGTCGTCTGTCAAGTCGCCTGCCTTTGGAAACCAGCCGCGCCTTGCGCGGCTCCAGCGCGCTCTCCGGGACGAAGGACAGGGACGCCGGCTCCAGCGACGGCAGGACGGGAACCTCCGGGGCGGCGGAGACGGCCGCTCCGTTCTGCCGCCTTCTCGACCCGGCCCACTCCAGCCAGTTCGCGTACGCGTGGGGCCGCGACCCCACCGCCCCCAGGGCGATCTTCGGGAAGACCGTCGCGGCCTTGGCGAGGAGGAACTTCCTCTGCGCCCAGGTCGCCTTCGAGAGGAGCCGGACCAGCCTCTTCGCGCCGTCCCAGGTGGCCGGGGTGTACGTGCGCATCCACAGGCGCGCGTATTCGTCGTAGAAGTCGCGCTCGGGGAGCGCGGTCGGGAGCACCGCGTGAAGGTGGTCCCACCATCCGTAGTTGCGCGACGTGATCTCGTGCCTCCGCATCGCGTGGAGAACCGTGCCGGGGTGGGGGGTGAGCACCAGGTACGCGATGACGTTCAGGCGCAGGCTCGTGGCGTATTCGTAGACGCGGAGGAAGTCGTCTCTCGTGAAATCGGGATTGATGATGAAGCACCCCGTGACATCGACGCCGTTCGCCCGGCAGATCTCGACCGCGCGGCGGTTCAGGTCCGCCGGGATCCCCTTGTTCAGCCCCCGCAGCCGCTCGTCGTCGTGCGATTCGAGGCCGAAGAACATCCGGCGCAGCCCGACCTCCACCCATCGTTCGACGATCCCCGGGTTCCTCGCGATCCCGTCGGCCCGGGTCGAGAAGTAGTACTCCTTCTTCAGATTGCGCTCGGCGATCTCCCTCCGGAGCCGCTCGATCCGATCGTCGTGCCCCGGCGGGATGAAGTTGTCGTCGATGAAGAAGATGTACTTCTCGGGGATGGACTCGATCTCGTCCGCCACCCGCCGCACGGAATGGACCAGGTACTTGCCGTCGGTCAGGTCCCAGAGGGCGCAGAAGTTGCACCGGCCGTGGCAGCCGATGGAGGCCCGCATGATCGCCGCGGGCTGCCAGTATTCGCAGAAGTAGTGCCTCCGGTGTTCGGGGTTCAGGCGCCGGTTCGGGATGGGCTGGGCGTCCAGATCGAACACCTTCGACCGCGGCGGGGTCCGCTCCACGACCCCGCGGCCGGCCGGGAGGGCCAGCCCGGGAACGGAACGGAGCGGAGCCCGCTTCTCGATGGCGCGCATGACGTCCCGGATCGTGTCCACCGCCTGCCCGAGGGCGACGGCGTCCACGTAGGGTTCCGCGAAGTCCTCGGGAGCCACGGTCGGGTGATAGCCTCCCACGAGAGTCGTGATGGACGGGTCGATTCCCTTCACGCGCGCGAGGATCTCCCGGGCGGCATAGACGTTCACCGACATGCTGGTCGTGCCCACGACGTCGGGGCGGAAGCGGCGGACCCGCTCCTCCAGGCGGGGATCGAATCGCAGGTCCAGGATTTCCACGTCGTGGTCGGGAAGGGCGGCCGCGAGCGACTCGAACTCGAGCGGTTCGCACAGGGAGTAGTCGAGTCCCCCGAGCGTGGTCGAGTCGAGTCTCGGTTTGACGAAGAGTACCTTCACGTTCCCTTGCGGGCCACGATGTAGTGCGCGCGCGCCCCCTTCTTGGCTCCCAGCGCCGCGCTCGAAAGCGCCAGGTAATGCTTGAAGACCCTCAGGGAGAATTCTACGTCACGCACGCCGCTCTTCGTCGCCAGAATCGAGGCGATCCTCTCCTGGTTGCGGCAGAACCGCGCGTACCAGGCGTCGATCGTCTTCGCGTAGTCGAACTTCCCGAGCGGGACCACTTCCACGCCGGGGAAATGACGCCGGAAGATCCGCGCGATCCGGTCGATGTTGGGGATCGTCGCGCCCGGGAAGATGTACTTCTCGAGGAACGGGTCGAGTTTCCGGATGCGGTCGTCGTCGAAGCCGGCCTGGAAGAGGGCCACTCCTCCCGGCTTCAGGCACTCGTGCGTGCGCCGGATCAGGGAGTCGTAGTCGTCGATGTGCTCCAGCATGTCGAATGACGTTATATAATCGTACGCCCCCTCCATGTCGTGGACGTTCTGCGTGAGGACGCGGACCCGCGGGTCCTCGCGCAGCGAGATCTCGCGGTGGATGTGCCGGGCCTGGGAACGCGCGAGGGTGATGCCCGTGCAGGGCAGGCCGGTGCGGTCGTTCACCCACAGGATCCACCCGCCCCACCCGCAGCCCAGGTCGAGCAGGCTCTTGTCGCCCGCGGCGCGGTCCAGCCCGAGATGCCGCGCGAACCGCTCGAACTTGTTCCGCTGGGCGCTCTCCAGGTCGGGGGTGGACTCGTCCCAGTGGGCGCAGGAGTACTGGGGGTAAGGGGAGTGCAGCCAGCTCAGGAAGAACTCGTTGGCGGCGTCCTCGTCCGCGAACCACTCGTCGAGGCTGTAGTGGCTGTTGATGTCCCCGGCCTGGTCCCTTTTCCGGAAGGGGTTCACCATCAGTTTCGTCCGGACGAAGCGGCTGAGGACGATGGGGATGTGCCGGACCAGGACGTTCGGTCGGAAGAGGAGGTTCCGGTTGTTGTAGATCGTCCGGACGAAGATGTGCAGGAACTCCTTGTAGTCCCGGTCCGCGACGTCGATGAGTCCTTCGCAGTACGTCTCGCCGAGGCCGAGGGACCCCTCCAGGCAGATCCTCCGGAAGACCTCCTTCGATCGGGCGATGCGCACGCGGATCGCGTGCGCGCTCGTCCCGATGCGGGGGATCTCGCGCCCGTCGAAGACGAAATCGAAGGAGTGCGCGGGAAACGCGCCGACGTAGTTCTCCGCGAGCTTGAGGAAGAGCTCCTCGAAGACGCTTCGGGCGCGGGCCACGTGGGAGATGCCGGCGCGTCCGATCGAGGCTGGCCGGATGTCCGCGATCACGGAATCCATAGAACCGCATTCCCTCCCGCGTGTCCCGCCGGCCCGGGCGCGACCGCGATTGCTATAGGACGCCGCCGCGGGCGCGCCGTTACGGGAATCGCATGCCCGACGCATATGGGTTCCGGGCTGACTGGTCAGAGAGAACCGAGAACAAAGAACAAAGAAGAAAGCGGGCGGGCCTTCGCCACGCCGAAGCGGCCGTGGCTGCGGCCGCGCAGGCGGGGGAAGGCTCCCCCGCACCCTCTCCTTTGCCTCGGAACACGCAAGGAGGGGGACCGGGGGAGGCTTCCCCCGGCTCTCTCTGTTCTTTGTTCTCCGTTCTTCGTTCTTTCCGGCTGGTCCATCCATAAGTGTTGACCAGCCAGGGTCCCGGGCGGGGCGGACATGGGTCATCTCGCGGTTGATCTGCGCCGCAGATCCGCCTACACTGTGCGCCCATGACGGTCCCGCCCATCGCGCCTTGCGCGCCGGCCGGAAGCGTCGATCTCGTGCCGCGGGCGCGGGACCGGCGGGTCGGCGTCCTCGTCAACCCCAGGGGGATGTACCACCGGCGCCATCCCGAGGCGCTCGGCGGGCTCGCCCGCATGGTCCAGTCCTCCCGCGGGATCGGCGTCCTGGCCATCTCCGATTCGATCGGGGACCTGACCGGGATCGCGGAGGACTTCCGGCGCCGGGAGATCGACGTCCTCGCGGTGAGCGGGGGCGACGGGTCTCTGTCCCATGCGGTGACGGCGTTCGCGGACGTGTATGGCGAACGCCCGCTCCCGAGAATCGCGCCGCTCCGGGGCGGGACGATGAACACCGTCGCCGACGCGTGCGGAGTTCCGCGCGGGAATCCCGTGTCGTTGCTCGGCCGCCTGGTGGCCGCGAGCGCGTCGGGCGACCCCGCCCGCGTCGTGCACCGACGCGCGATGCGGATCAACGGTCAGTGCGGGTTCCTCTTCGGCATGGGGGCCGCCTACAACTTCCTGGAAGCCTACTACGCCGAGGGGAAGCCGTACCCGACGCCCTGGACCGCCGCCCGCCTCCTCGGGCGGGCGGTGCTCAGCGCCCTCGTGGGCGGATCGTACGTGCGGCGGCTGACCGAACCGGTCCACGTGGACGCGGCGGTCGACGGCGTGTCGTGGCCGCGCCGGCCCTATTTCGGTTTCGCGGCGGGGACGATCGATCAGATGGGGCTCGGGTTCCGGCCGCTCTATCGGGCCTGCGAGACCGACGACCGCTTTCACATCCTCGGGTTCGTCTGCACGCCGGTCCAGTTCGCGGGCCAGCTCCTGCGGGCGCGACGCGGCCTGCCGATGAGGCACATGACGGACGCGCTGGCCGCCGAAGCCGTGCTTTCGTGTCCCGAGGGCCGCGTCCGCTACACGATCGACGGGGAGCTGTTCGAGTCGTGCGGGCCCGTGACCCTCGTCTGCGGCCCGAAGCTCCGGATCGTGATCCCCTCCTGACCGCCTACCTCACCAGCGCGAAGATCCGGCACGGCGCGCCGGAGCCTCCCTTGATCGGCAGCGGCGCCACGACGATCGTCGCGCCCGTATCCGGTACGCGGTCGAGCCCCGCGACGTTCTCGATGTGGTAGATCTCACGGCCGTGCAGCAGGCGGTGGACTTCGTAGGCCCGTGACGGCCCGTAATCGACGCTCAACGTGTCGATGCCCACGCCCGCGACCCTGCGGTCGATCAGCACCCGCGCCGCCTCGGCCGACAGCCCCGGGAAGTGAAGGTCGTTGACATACGCCTTCGGATCGGACCAGCGCTTCGCCCACCCCGTGCGGACGAGGACGATCGCGCCCGCCGGGATGAGGCCGTGGCGCCGCTCGAATTCCGTCACGTCCTCCGCGGTCACGCGGTAGTCCGCGTCGCCGCACTTCGCCTCGACGTCGATGACGACGCCGGGACCGACGAGCCGCGAAGCGGGGATCGCATCGACCGTGGCGGTCCCGGGCACGAAGTGGAGCGGCGCATCGACGTGCGTGCCGGTGTGCTCGCCCACGGTGAAGGCGTTGACGTAGTACCCGTCCTTCTCGAGGTCGGCCTTCTTCTCGATGGAGAGCGGCGTCGCGCCGGGATAGAGGGGAATCCCGGGCTCGAGGACGTGGGTGAGGTCGATGACGCGCGGCGCGGGGGCCGCGCACCCGGCGAACAGGAACAGCCACGCGATCCGTTTCATGAGGCTCCTCGGCACCCTTCGCAGATTCGAGCCATGATGCCGGATTCCCCGCTTTTTCTCAAAGGAACTCCGGCCGCTCCCTTTTCCCGGAAGGGACGGAGGTCAGCCATGAGAACGATGTGCATGAGGAGGCGGCCATGAAGACCGGAATGTCGGGCGTGCTGCTGGTTCTCGTCCTCGGTTGCGGCGGCGGTTCGGGCGACGACACGGGCGGCGACACCGGCTCGTCCGGAGGCGATCCCCGCTTCGAGGTCGACGTCTACGATGCCGCCAAGGCCTACAACGGCACGACCTTCTTCTCCCTGAAATACGACTCGGTCCCCCGGGTCGTCCAGGTCGACATGAGCGGCAACGTGGTCTGGGAATACGAGATTCCCTCGACGATGTCGGGAGGAAGCAACAGTACGGTGGACGCGGAGTACCTGGCCGACACGAACACGGTCCTGATCCTCGTAGGACAGGCCGGGATCTTCGAGGTCGACTATGCGACCGAGTCCGTCGTCTGGTCCCATCTGGACGCGGAGGTGTCGCACGACGCCGACCGGGTCCTTGTCGATGTGGGCGGTGTCCCCACCGAGTGCATCCTCTACGTCTGGGGAATGGGAGACCAGCTCGACGACGCCCAGGTCAAGATGGTGCGCAAGGACACGAAGGAACTGGTGTGGTCCTGGAAGGCGGTCGACCACTTCGGCGAGCCGTACCTTTCGATGGGCCTTGGCGGCGACGGAAGCTGGACGCACGCGAACGCCGTCTCGCTGCTGCCGAGCGGCGACAAGGTCATGATCAGTCTTCGCGATTTCCAGATGACCGTCGTCGTGGACTACGCCACGGGGAACATCCTGAACCAGTACGACTGGGCGGCCGCCTACGCGCCCGGCGGCGACGTCGATCCTCATGAGCCCGAGTGGATCTCCGGGACGCCGAATCATGTCCTGGTATGCCTCCAGAACGACGCCGCGTACCAGGCCGTCGAGATCGAATGGCCCGCCGGCGTCGAGGTCTGGACCTACGCGTATCCGAACGACCAACTGAGGACGGCGCGCGACGCCGACCGCCTTCCGAACGGGAACACGCTGATCCAGGGCGTCCTCAACCAGGGCGGGACCCAGGACTCCGTGATCTTCGAGGTCACCCCTTCCGGCGAGATCGTGTGGCAGATGAGGCTGGTGGGATACGAGGAGGCGCTGACCCCCGGCTTCATCTACAAGGCGCAGCGGGTGGGGTCGTAGAAAGGCGACCCGGAAACCGTTGCGGGAGGCGCCCGGATGCGGATCTTCCGCGGCCCTGGCACGGCGGTCGCGGTTGCGGGGGCATGATGGCGGAGAGGGTGGGATTCCCTCGGGCCAAATCGCGCCAGCGGCCCCCAAACCCCCATAAGGACCGTTTCTGGCGTTTTGCGGCCTGTTTGGCTCGCCTCCACGAATTCGCGCGCGCGTCCCTGAAAATCCCGATTTGTCCCCGAAAATCGGGGCCTGCATCCCGGCTACATCCCGGACGGGGGTGGTTCCCCCGCGCGCGCCAAGTCCCGCAGAAACGCGGCCGCGGTGACGATGCGAATGCCCTGATACTCGCGGAGTTTCAGGAGATGTTGATCCCCGCTGACGACGCAGTGTGCGTCTCCGTCCACCGCCAGCGCCAGATAGGCGTTGTCGTCGGGGTCGTCGGTCACGGCGTCGACGCGGGTTCGAACGTCCACCATCGTGGCCGAGTCCCGCAGCCGTTCGACGAAGTCGTCGATCTGTGAGGCCGACCACGAGTGGCGCTTCCGGATCTTCGGGTAGTGCAGCACGCGCCGGATCTCGACCAGCGCGAACTCCGAAAGGAGCAACTCGAAGCGGCCGTCCCGCCACGCATCCAGGATCTTCGCCGGATTCCCTCGCGAGACGAGGACGCCACTGATGAACTGGTTGGCGTCGAGAACGACTCTCATTTCGGCCGACGCCTGACGGCCTGTTGGGCTGCCGCGACTTCAGACTCGATCACGGAAGGCGACGCACGTCGGTTGGCATGCCGGACCTGATCGACGATCGCGAAGAGTTCCTGCCGCCGGCGCTCCCAGGATTCGTAGAATTCGATCGGCACGATGGCGACCATCGGCCGCCCGGCCCGTTCCACGATGATTCGCTCTCCCGTCAGCCGGACCCGCTCCATGATCTCACCGAGGTTCTTCCGTGCCTTGATCGCGCTGACTCTCCTGCCCATACGACGGATGGCCTCCTTCAGCCAACATGATTATAGCAATTGATATGGTCAAATCAACTGAGGCATGAAGGGGCATCGTGTCTGAGCCGCAGAGAGCTTGGCGCCCCGGCTGACACGAGAAACCCCGCCAGTTCAACCTCCCCGAGGGGAGATATGAAGGGCGGGTGCACTTCGAGGGGGTTCGCGTCGGCGAGTTGGCAAGAAGGAATGGCGGAGAGGGGGGGATTCGAACCCCCGGACCCCTTACGAGGTCACGCGCTTTCGAGGCGCGCCCGATCAACCGCTCTGGCACCTCTCCGTGACGCGTTCGGCGACCGGTATTATAATGAGCCAGCCTCGGTTTCCGAGAGATTTCCGAGCGGGAAGAGGGGGGGCGGGGGAGGCTTCCCCCGCCCCTTTCTTCTTTCCTCTCTGTCCTTTGTTCTTTCCGGACGGGCGCGTGGCGGAACCGGCAGACGCGCGGGACTTAGGATCCCGTGGGGAAGCCCGTGGAGGTTCGAATCCTCTCGCGCCCATCTCGACTCGGCGGCGCTTCGCGCCGCCTCGCTCGATGCAAGCACCTCGTCGCCGAGTCGAGATGTGGTGAGCGAGCCGCGGAGCGGCGAGTCGAACCACGTCGACGGCCGGCTCCGCCGCCCTCGCTCAGTGCAAGCAGACTGTTCCGCCCGAGGCTAAGTGTGGTGACCGAGGAACGGAGCGACGAATCGAACCACGTGCAAGCACCTCGCCGCCGAGTCGAGAGGGGGTGAGCGGGCCGCGAAGCGACGAGTCGAACCGCCGTCGTCCCGCGGTGTCGCGCGATTCGTCTCGTACCGCCCGCCTTCCCGCCGTATCATCCTCCATGAGGCCGCCCGTTCGAGTCCAAGGAGAAGCCGCATGAGCGAACAGATGGGTCCGTGTCCGAAGTGCCGCCGGCACGTTCTGGTCTCCGAGCATCGCTGCCCGTTCTGCGGCGCGACCTGGCTCATGACCGCCGCGGCCGCCGTCTCGCTCCTCTTCGGCTCCGTCGAAGCCGCTCCCGCGCCCGTGGCGGACGCCATCGTCGCACAGCAGGCGCCCGAGTACGGCGTGCCGCGGCGTCCCGTCGACCCGAAGCTGATCGAATGGGCCTGGGTGTCGCTCTACGGGGACTGGAAGGGGCCGTACGGTTTCTCCCCCGCCACGTCGAGCTGGGGCGGGCGCGCGGTCGGGGCGAAAACCCATTTCGACTTGAACGACGGCCGCAAGGGTCACGGACTGACCTTCGTCCTCGACCGGGTGGACGAACGGCAGGCGTCGCTGTCGATGGCGATCAACGGCGAACTGGTCGCCGCGAAGCTGATCCCGGTCAAGCCGGCGCTTCCCGAAGAGGCCGTCATCACGAAGGCGGGGACCGGAACCCTGGAGGTCGACGGGCGCAAGGTCGAGTGCGCGATCACGCGCTACGAATGGCCGGGCGTCGACGTCCGCGTGTGGAGGTCGGGCGACCGGATCCTGCGCGTGGCGACCGATCACGAGCAGTGCGGATACGTCAAGACCGAGGACGTGACGGTGGGCAAGGTCAAGCTCGCCTGCGAGATCTGGGAGACCGTCCGAGGCGACGTCAAGAGCCGCGAATGGCGCTCAGCGGAGGTTCCGGGAGGCATCGTCCGCCGGGAGTCGGGCGACCGCAAGATCGTCCTCGCGGGCTTCGCTAAATAGCGCAGTCCTACGGCACGTAGTCGATCCCGCGCCGCTCCGATTCGACGCGGTCCCCCTCGGGAACGACGTCGACGATGGTCCTGCCCGCCGCCCGGATCGCCGCGAGCACGCCGAGGTAGTGGTCGTCGCCGATCGGCCGGAAGCCCGTCGTGTCCGCGACGGTCCGGAGGAGGAGACACCCCTCGGCGGTCGCGGCGAGTTTCCGCAACGCCTCGACGAGGCGTTCCTTCTTGCCGGCGTCGAGCCCGCGGCGGAAGAAGACGGGTTCGTTCGGGATCGTCTCCGTCCGGGCGACCGCCCGCAGCGCCGGGTCGGCCGCCGCGGCGCCCGCGTAGGTGGCCGCGGCGTCCGCCTGCCCCGCCCGGAGGCGCGCGAGCGCCTCGGCGTGGCTGCGCGCGAAGTCGGCCTTCACGCGGACCCCCGCGTCCGCCAGCAGCTTCGCCGGGAAGACGAAGCCGCTCGTCGAGTAGGGGTCCACATAGGCGACGGACCGGCCTTCGAGATCGCGGACGGAGCGGATCGGGCCGTCCGCCCGGACGAGGACCTCGCCGCAGAAGCTGGAGCTTTCCCCCGCGCGGAGCACCTGGAGTCGGGCCTCCACCTCGTACTCGCCGCGGGCGAGCAGGTATTCGAAGAGCTTGAGGAGTCCGATGTCGCCCCGGCGGCCGCGGGTGCCGAAGGCCTCCACCGCCTCCAGCGGGGAGGCGGCGACGCGCACCTCGACCGCCAGGCCGCTCTCGGCCTGGAGGAACGCGGCCATCGCCCCGCGCTGCTCCGGCGTCAGCCGCGAGCCGTGCTCCGGCGACAGGACGAAGACGACCGGGTTCCCCGGGCGCCCGATGTCGGCCTCCCGGCGCCGCTCGTGAAGCCCGAGCCAGATCAGCCCCAAGGCGAACAGCATCACGGCGGCCAGCGCCAGGACCCACGCGCGCCGCTCGAATCGTCCGACCCGCTCCTCCGCCACGCCGCGACCTCCTCCTCAGCCCCTCCAGACTGCCGCGGATCTCCGCGGGTGTCAAGTCCCGCCCGCACGCGGACGGGGGTTGACGACCGGGACCCCTCCCGCTTAGAATAGGATTTAGTCCTGTCTAGTATCTTTATGCATCTGTGAAGGGAGGAGACATGAAGCCGCTCGCGTTCGTCCTGGCCGCGATGGTCGCCGCGCCCGCCGGCGCCCAGGAGAAGTCGAAGACGCCGTACACCCTCAAGGGGGAGGAGATCGAGGGCTGCTCCTGCGACACGTACTGCCCCTGCGTGTGGAAGAAGGACGCCACCTTCGAGCAGTGCCGGGCCACCTTCGTCTTCCGGGTCTCCGAGGGGACGGTCGGCAAGACCGATCTCCGCGGCGTCTCCTTCGCCGTCGTGGTCACGAAGTCGGGAAAGAACATCGTGAAGGAGATGGGCCGGTGGGAGGGGGTGGTCTATGTGGACGAGAAGGCCGCGAAGGAGCAGAAGGACGCCGTCGTGGCCTTCCTCTCGAGTCGCTGGGGCGCCGGTTTCGCGAAGCTCGACGTCCGCAGCGTCCCCATCGAGTTCAAGTCCGCAGCCGAGACGAAGGAGGCGACGCTGGGCGGAGTCGGCCGCCTGAAGATCCGGGCGCTGAAGGGCCAGAACGGGAAAGTGCCCGTCATCGAGAATCCGCCCTTCGCGCTGATCGACAAGTTGTACTGCGCGCAGGCGGAGACGCACACGTACGACGACGGGAAGGACAAGTGGGACTTCTCGGGGCAGAACGCCTTCTACGGCCCGTTCGAGTATCACAGCGAGTGAGTCTCACGGCCGGGGGTCCCCCGCGGCGTCGGGGGACTCCCGGCTGCGGCGGGAGCGGACCGCGTACGATCCGCCCTCGACCGTCGTTCCATGGACATGGGCGAAGTCATCGCGCTCCTGCTCGCGCTCCAGGAGCGCCCCCCGAGACCCAAACTCAAGTCGTTCAACGAGGCCGTCGTCGAGGTCATGAAGTCCTACCCGGCGGACGGCACGCACGACTACTACTGGCCCCGCGGCAGCGGCTGGGAGGGGACGACCCAGGACCTCGTCTACGCCGGCCGCAAGATCGCGAGCGGGGACCCGAAGAGGCGCTGCTACTGCTGCGGCCTCACCTTCGAGGTCTTCTTCAAGGCGTACGAGAAACACTGCGCCGACCGCGGGGCCGGCTTCAAGATCGGGACCCTCGACGCGAACGACCTCCACGAGTTCCGCCTCCGCTGGTTCGGCGCCTCATCCAACGGCGACCGCCGGAAACTCTGCGAGGAGGCCGTCGTCTCGTACCGCCTGGGCCGCAGGATCGAGCGGATCGAGGACGCGCGTCCCGGCGACTTCGTCCAGCTCTGGCGCCGCGACGGAAGCGGCCACTCCGTGATCTTCGTCGAATGGAAGGTCGAGGGGGGCAAGATCGCCGGCATCACCTACTGGTCCACCCAGAAGGCGACGAAGGGGATCGGCGTCCACACGGAGAAGTTCGGCGAGACGAAGGGCGTGGATCGGGACCAACTTCACATCGTCCGCGTCGTACCACCCTAGATGCGGAGAGCCGCCTGTCTCCTGCTCCTCGTCCTCCCCGGCCGCGCCCAGGAGACCCGCGACGAGAAGGCCGACTGGACCGTCCTCCTCTACATGACGGCGGACAACGACCTCGAACAGTGCGCGGTGGACGACCTCGCGCGCCTGATGGCCGCCCCCCAGAGCGACCGCGTGAAGGTCGTGGTGCAGGTCGACCGCGCCGAGGAGGACGAGCCGACCGACGACGCGAATTACTCCGGCGACGAGGTCGCGAAGCTCGGGAACTTCAAGGGCGCGAAACGTCTCCTCGTCCGCAAGGATGACCTGAAGGAGCTGGAGGATCTCGGCGAGACGAACACCGGCGACCCGAAGGTGCTGGAGGAGTTCCTCGCGTGGGGGCTGAAGCGCTTCCCGGCCCGGCGGACGGCGCTCGTCTTCTGGAACCACGGCTACGGGTGGCAGGGCTACGGCGGGGACGAGAGCCACGAGGAGGACATGCTCTCGCTCCCCGAGATGGCCGCGGCGCTCCGGGCCGGCCTCAAACGCGCCGGTCTCGAGCGGCTCGACTTCATCGGCTTCGACTGCTGCCTCATGGGGAGCCTCGAGGTCATGAGCGCCTGCCGCCCGTTCGGACGCGTCATGGTCGCCTCCGAGGAACTCGCGCCGCTGGAGGGCTGGAACTACGACGCGATGCTGCGGGCGATGGCCCGGGAACCGGGCATGACCGCGCCGGCCCTCGCGAAGACGATCTGCGCGAGCTATCAGGACTTCTACGAGAAACATGCCGACGCAGACGTCCGGGAGCAGGCCGCATGGACGACGCTCGCCGCCGTCGACCTCGACAAGGTCGCGGACGTCGGCCGCGCCCTGGACGCGCTTGCCGCCCGCCTCGCCGACGGTCTCAAGGACCGGAAGGGCTGGCTCGCGCTGGCGAAAGGGCGCCGCTCGACCGAAGAGCACGGGCAGGACGAGGACCCCGTGGAATCCGGGTACCTCTACGACCTGCACCACCTCGCGCGGAACCTCGTCGGCCTCGGCGCGGACGCCGAGTGCGCGGCGCTCCAGCGCGCGATCGACTCCGCCGTCCTCTTCCGCGTCGCCGGCGCGGACCATCCCGAGAGTCGCGGCATCGCGGCCTACTTCCCGCCCGAGGAGGAACTGTGGGACGAGGAGTACCGGGCGGCCTCATGCTCCGCACCGTGGCTCAAGCTCGTCGTCGCGTTCCTGAAGAGCGGCGCGGCGGACCGCGAACCGCCGGTCCTCTCGAAACTCGCGATGTCCGACGGTGTCGCCACGGCGAAGGTACTGGGCGACGACGTCGCGGAGACCTATTTCTTCTTCGGGGGCAAGGACGGCATCGTCGGGATGGTCCCCGCGGAACTGCGCGACGGAACGCTCCGCGCGCCGTTCGACGGGACGTGGACCGCCGTGGGGGATGCGAAGAACCGCATCGTCATGCCGGTCGGGTCCTACGAGCGGCTCAAGGACGGGAAGTGCCGGTTCGAGGTCCCCGCCCAGTACCGGGCGCCCGACGGCAAGGAATGGAAGAACGTGACGCTGAAGTTCAACGAGTCGGGGAAGTTCGCCGGCGCCGTGATGACGTCGGCGATGGGGCCGAGCGTCCTCAAGATCCGGTCCGGCTCCAAGCTCCGGCCGTTCGCGGTCGAGATCGCCGAGTCGAACCGCATCGTCCGGAGTCCGAACGAGGACGCCCCCGTGCTCACCGTCGGCGCGGAGGGGATCGGCATCGTGCGGGCCGCGCTGCCGAAGGGGACCGCGCGCGTGGGTTTCATCGCCGTCGACCACTCCGGCAACGCGGCCGCCGTCGAGACCGAGATCGAGGTCGGGAAGTAGCTATTTCTTCCGCTTCATCTCGATCGTCATCATCACGAAGTCCTTGCCGCCGTCCCCGACGACGCTGAACGTCATCTTCCAGTTGTCCGCATCCGCGAACTCCGTGACTTCCTTGCGCTTGACCTTCTTGCCCGACTTCGCGTCGTCGTCCTCGCCGGCCATCGTGAAGACGCGGCCCTTCTCGTCGCAGGTCCCCTCGCTCGTGCCGACCGCCGTCATCCACGAATCGACCCAGACGGAGACGTACTTGCCCTTCTTCACGTCGTAGCCCATGAGGCCGTGGCCCGTGAAGGGTTGCCGCATCATCTCGCCTTTCCACTCGTAGACGAGCCAGAGCCCGCCGCAGCTCAGCTTCTCCGTCATCGTCCCCTTGGAAACGATCGGCTCCTGGCCCGGCTCCATGGAGAACTTGACCGTCCCCTCCCACGTGCCCTCGAACTGCTTGAGGAACTCGTGGTACTTCGTCGGCTTCGGCGCCTCCTCCTGGGCAAGCGATCCCGTGGCGAGGGCCAGAAGCGGCACGGCGGCGAGCGTCTTCATCGCATCCTCCGGAGAATGTTGGAGAACCTATTGATCGCGCAGAACGACGATCTCGCGCGACGCGGGCAGCGCGGCCTTCGAGAAGACCGCGCTGTTCGCCTCGACGCGCCTCACGTTCGGCTGGTCCTTCGCGAACGCGTCGACCGTGTGGGCGAGGTCCGGCGTGAGGTCCGTCTTCGCGTGCATGGGGACGACGACCCGGGGCGCGAGCTGCTCGGCGACCTTGCGCGCCTCCGCAAGCTCGACCGTCCAGCGGCCGCCGACGGGCAGGAGGAGGATGTCGACGGGGCCGACGGCCTTGATCTGTTCGTCGGTCAGGATGTGGCCGAGATCGCCGGCGTGGCAGATGCGCAAACCCTCCAACTCGACAACGTAGATCGTGTTCTTTCCGCGCTCCTTGCCGCCCGACGCATCGTGGTCGACGCCTACGTAGCGGACCTTCACGCCCGCCGCCGTCTCCTCGCCCGTGACGCACTTCGCCCGGATCGCCGCCTTCGTGCCCTTGACGAGATCGACCGCGTCGTGGTCGTCGTGACCGTGCGTCGCGAGGACGAGATCCGCGCGGACCTCGCGCGCGTCGGCCTTCCAGAAGTCGCCTTTGGCGCACGGGTCGATGGCCACCTTCACGGAAGACGTCTCGATCAGAAAGTAGGCGCGGCCGAGCCAGGTGACTCGGACGGAGCCTGCCGGCGGCGGCTCGGTCTTCGCCTCCTGGGGTTTGCCGCAGGAGAGCAGAAGCAGAGCGAGAATCGCGGTCGATTTCATGGAGACATCATAGCGCGGCGGCGCGTCCAGTCCACCATATGAGATCGTGGAAAGGTCGCGCGAAGTCGAACGCGGCGAAGTCCCGCGTGAGGGAGTGATCAGCCCGCCTTATTCCCGTCGGCTTCGCCGCCGACGTGAAACGGCGCCCCGCGGGCGGCTTGTTCACGAGTTCTCGGCCTGCGGCCGAGAATCTCGGTGAACAAGCCGGGTTAGAACGCCGCCGCCGCGAAGCTGACGATGCCTCCGGCGGGATCGGGCGCGTAGCCGTACTGGAGAAGCCCGCCCTTCGCGGGCCCGAGGAGCCGCAGCGCGGCGTACGTCGCGGAGAGCCCGCACACGTGCCGCCGGTTGCCGTCTGCGACGACCGACTGCCAGAACCCCTCCGCGTCTCCCTCCCGGATGCGGTCCAGGCTCTTGCGGTCCTCCGCGGTCATCCAGTCCACGAGCTTCTGGTCCAGATCCACCTTGTCTCCGAACCGCGGCCCCACGTGCGCGTAGTCCACGCCCGCGACGATGCAGGTCTTCTTGCCGGAGGCCTCGAGCGTCTCCCGGAGCGCCTGGAGGAACTCCTCGACCCGCGGCGCCGAGGACGGGCTCTCCGGCCCGCAGTACATCTCGAACGCCGAGCACAGGATCGGGACGACCGTGAACGGCGCGTCGCGGCGGGCGTGCCGGAGGAAGACGGCCTGGAACTCGGCGGAGTGCTCGTTGCGGTGGACGACCTCGTCGTCGAAGCACCGGGGGAAGCGTTTCGCCAGCGCGTCCACGAAATCCCGGTCCGTCTCGGCGGGGCCGAGCGGCGTGTGGTAGCTCTTCGAGGTCACGACCATCGGGTTGGGTGGCGAGGCGTGGGCGACGCCGAGGATCAGGTACAGATCGGCGCGGCTGCGCTGCGCGATCTCGCGGTAGGCGTGGGTGTAGCACCATCCGCCGCGGGGGAAGTCGATGTGGGGCGCGATGACGCCGCGGACCTCCTCGCCGGCCGCGGAGCCGTCGGGAAGTCCCGCGCCCTTCTCGCCCTTGAAGTAGCCGTCGAGCTCGATGCTGAGCTGGACGGGGCTCTTCGAATAGGACAGTCCCGCGAACTTCGGCGGCCGGTGGGGCGCGTTTCGATACGCATCGGCGATCTCGCGCCGCCGTTCCGCGAGCCGGTCGGACTCCAGAAGGAAGTGCTCGTCCAGATCGCGGACGATGTTCTCCAGGTCCTGGAGCGGGATCTTCGTCCCCTTGAAGCGCTCCGCGATGCGATCCTGGAGATCGGCGAGTCCGACGCTTCCGTCGAGCATGCTCCAGACGACGAAGACGACGGGGGGCAGGACCACCTCCTGCTCGATGATCCCCTCGTTGTCCCGCGCGCGGAACATGGTCTTGCCCTCGTGTTCGACGGGAACGACGTCCAGCGGGCGCAACCGGGGCAGGTTCATCGACGCATCGTAGCCGCCGCCCTTGCCTTGTACAACCATAACCGCCGTGATACACTCCCGGTTTCGGACGGCGCGGCCCTTCTGGAGAGGTGCCGGAGTGGCTGAACGGGCACGCTTGGAAAGCGTGTGTACTCGCAAGGGTACCGGGGGTTCGAATCCCCCCCTCTCCGTTCCCCGCGGAGGAGCCGCCGGGAACAACGGAAACGGGGATTCGAAGGAAACGAACGAACCGGGAGGTGCTCCTTGACTCTTCCGCTTCCGCCGAGGTCCATCATCCGCTGCGACGCCGCGACGGCGCAGGACGTCCACGATCAGCTCACCTCGGTGATCGCCGGCCATCCGCAGGCGACCACGACGTACCGCTTCTATGAGGAGATCGACACCTGGCTCGGGCCGTGGGGCTCGGGCGGCTACCCGATCGGATACGGGAAGTTCTACAACATCGCCTTCAGCACGAACGAGCACTTGAGGGGGAACCCTACGGCGGCACACTGGGTGTGGCGCACGACGATCTACCTCCAGGAGGCGCTGCGCGACTGGGTCGTGGCGCGGGTCCGGGACTGCACGATCGGCTCGGTCACCGAGGCCCAGCTCCGGAGGGCGGCCTTCGACAGCCATCCCGCGGCCTACGACCGGGGCGGGCTCGCCACGGTGATCCTGGCGGCCCCGGAAATGATCCCCATCATCGCGACCATCCCGGGCGCCGAGTTCAGCCCGGGCTCGGAGAACTTCGGCGCGACCATCCGCCAGGTGTTCGTCACGCTGGAGCGGGTCGCACCACAGGTCGTGGGCGGCGGGCTGGCGGCGCTGGCGGGTCCCGCCCACACGGGCGTCTTGAGGCGCGCGATGGACATGGACCGGAGGCGCATGCTGGGCGAGATGGCGATCTCGCGCGAGCTGGCCGATCTGAGGCGGACCATCGAATCGGGGAGGGTGGACCACATCCCCTGGCTTGACGCGATCATCGCCCGCCTCAACGCCCGCGAATTCCCGGATCAGGGATTCGCTCGCGCGGCGCGCGAGGTGGTCGCGGCGGCGCAGGCCAGGCGCCGGTGGGTCGCCGAATACTACCGCGGCATGTCCTTTCATCCGTCGGGTGTCTACTTGCGCCGGTAGCGGCGTGCGCCGGTCCCGGTGGTCGGACCGCCCATGCACGAACGCCTTCTGACCGACATCGGCCTGTGCATCGTCGCGGCGACGGTCCTCGCCTTCGCCGCGCGGATCCTGCGCCAGCCCCTCATCCTCGCCTACATCGGTGCGGGCATCCTGATCGGGCCGATCGGACTCCGCTGGATCCACGACGACGGCTCCGTCGCCGACATCTCCCGGATCGGCCTCGCGTTCCTCCTGTTCATCGTCGGACTCGAGATGGACGTGAAGAAGCTGCTCGAGTCCGCCCGCGTCGCGGGCGTGGTGACCGTCGTGCAGGTCGCGGGGTGCGCGGCGATCGGTTACGGCGCGGCGTGGGCGCTCGGGTATCACGGGTACGCGGCCGCGTACGTCGCCGTCGCGATCGCCTTCTCGAGCACGATGATCGTCATCAAGCTCCTCTCCGACAAGGCGGAGCTCGACACGGTCGCGGGCCGCATCACCCTCGGCGTGCTCCTCTTCCAGGACGTCCTGGCGATCGTCGTCCTCGCGGTGCAGTCCAACATCGCGAGCCCGTCGTTCCTCGAGATCGGCCTGTCGCTGGCCAGGGGACTCGGGCTCGCACTGGGCAGCGTCCTCGCGGCGCGCTACGTCCTGCCCCATCTCTTCCGCCTCGTGGCGAAGATGCCGGAGATCATGCTCATCGCCTCCATCACGTGGTGCTTCCTCATCGCGTACCTGGCGGTTCGCGCCGGCTTTTCCGAGGCGATGGGGGCCCTCATCGCGGGCGTGAGCATCTCGACGATGCCCTACAGCCTCGACGTGGTGGCCAAGATCCGCACGCTGCGGGACTTCTTCGTCACGCTCTTCTTCGTCGCGCTCGGGATGCAGATCCAGGTGCCGGGCCGGGCGATGCTCGTCGCGGCCGGCGTCCTGACGGCGGCGACGATCCTGAGCCGCTTCGTCACGGTGATGCCGCCGATGCGCGCCCTGCGGTACGGGGCGCGCATGGGCGCGCTGACGTCGATCTCGCTCGCGCAGGTGAGCGAGTTCTCCCTCGTCATCGTCGCGCTGGGACTCCAGCTCGGCCACATCGACAAGGGCGTCGTCTCGCTCGTCGCGATCGTGCTCGTCACGACCTGCACGCTTTCCACGTACATGATCCGCGCGAACCAGCAGATCGCCGGCGGCATCGCGCGGCTCTTCGGCCGCGCGGGGATGAAGGACCCCCAGGCCGCGGAGACGCGCCGCGAACAACGAGGCGCGCCGATCCTGCTCGTCGGGTGCCACCGCACTGGAGCGTCGCTCGTCGACCGCCTGCGCGAGATGGGCTCGACCTTCGAGGTCATCGATTTCAGCCCCGAGGTGCACCGGAAGCTGGGCGCGCGGGGGATCGAATGCGCGTACGGCGACGTCAGTCACAAGGACACGCTGGAGCACGCGGGAGTGCGCGAGGCGAAGATCCTCGTCTGCACGATCCCCGAGGACTTCCTGCGGGGGATCGACAACCGGCGGTTGCTGCGGATGCTGCGCGAACTGAATCCGGAGGCGAAGATCCTGATGACCACGGACCGCCTGGCGACGGCGCGCGAGCTGTACGAACTGGGCGCGGACTACGTGATCCTCCCGCGATGGCTGTCCGCGGAGCGGCTGGCGCAAGTCATCAAGGACGCGGAGGCGGGGACGATCGAGACGCTGCGGGAGGCGGAGATGAGGAAGCTGGCGGAGGCGGACGAGGTGGTGCCGTGAAGGAGGAGATCCGCTTCATGGAGGAGGCGCTCCGGCAGGCGGAGCGCGCCGCCGAGGCCGGCGAGGTCCCCGTCGGCGCCGTCATCGTGCACGACGGGAAGATCGTCGCGCGCGCCCACAACCAGGTGGAACTGCTCCACGACGCGACGGCGCACGCGGAGATGATCGCGATCACGCAGGCGTCGGAGGCGCTCGGCGACTGGCGGCTCGCGGGCGCCGCGCTCTACGTCACGATGGAGCCGTGCCCGATGTGCGCGGGGGCGCTCGTCCTCGCCCGCGCGGACCGCATCGTGTACGGCACGGCGGACCCGGTCGCGGGCGCGTGCGGGAGCGTCTTCGACATCCCGTCCGAGAAGCGGCTCAACCACCGCATCCCCGTGACCGGCGGCGTCCTCGCGCAGCGGTGCGCGGCGCTGCTGAAGGAGTTCTTCCGCTCGCGCCGCGCTACCTGACGACGAACTCCTGCACCACCGCGCCGCCGGCGGTCTCGCTCACGTACGTCACGTAGAGCCGGTCGCCCACCTTCAGCATCCCCGGCCACATCCCGCCTTCACCGGTGCGCGTGAGATCGATCGTCTCGATCTCCGCGCAATCCTCGTCGAAGATCCCGAGACGCATGTTCGTCTCGACCTTCTCCGACGGCTCCTCCCCCGGTCCCGGCACGCAGCCGCGCGTCGCGGAGGCGTAGGCGATGTACGCGCGTTTCCCGTCGTGCCACGTCCCCGTACACCAGAAGTTGTCGCGGTCGGTGTCGGAGAGCGGCCCCTTGGAGTCGACGAATCGGAACTGGTCGTCGTAGCGGAGGACGAAGATCCCCCGCGCCCCGACCGACTCGCCCCGCGGGAACTTCGCGACGTTTCCGACCGGCGCGTGGACGACGAGGCAGTGGTATCCGTCCGCCGCGAGTTGGGCGGCGCCGAGACCCCAGAACTGGTTGCGGACCGCCGCTCCTTCGATCTGCGCCGTCAGGTCGCGCTCGCCGAGCGGTCTGAGGTCGAGGTCGAAGATCCTCAGGTGCATGCCGCGCGCCTGTTTCGCGTCCGGCGGGATGTTCTGCTCGCCGGAACCTCCGCCGCGCCACGGCCCCTTCTCGCGATACTCGCCTCCCGCGTACACCTTGCCCCCGATGACGCGGATGTTCTGGTCGAGGACCATCTCCGTCCCGCTCGCGCGGAACGACTCCGTCTCCGCGACGACATTGAAGTCCTTGTCGTACTTGCGCACCTGTCCCGCGCCGCCCGGCAGCATGGCGTAGTGATAGACGAAGTCGCCGTCCGACGTGAGGTCGTGATCGACCCAGCGCGCGCCCTCGGGTTTCAGTTGCTTCTCGAAGCCGTCGGGCTTGAGGTCGTCCCCGAGCCGCACGACCCACGCGCGGTCCTGGACGGAGAGGAAGACGAACAGGCGGCCGCCCACCCACAGGGGGCGCGGGAAACCGCCCCGGCCCACCTTGGCGAGGCGGCCGATCGTGACGCTCCTCGGCGCATCGAACGTGCGGCACGCGTGCTTCGGCGCGCGGGAGGAGTCGAGGCCGCGCATGAAGTCCCAGTACGCCTTGCGGTCGCCGCTCTCGGCGCCGTCGAGAGGAAGCCGTCCCACGGTCCGGCCCGTGGAGGGATCGATCTTGAGGAGTTCGCCGCCGCGCAAGACGTAGACGAAGTCGCCGAGGACGACGCTCGACTCCGACTCGGACATGCGTTCGGGCGGGCGCTCCTTCTTCCGCTCGCGCTTGCGGTCGAACGCCGTGCCGATCATGAGCCACCGGCCTCCGGAGACCTGCGCGACTCCCGGGTCGGCGCCCCATCCGCGAAACGAGTCGCGCTCGACTTCCCACGTCTGTCCGTCGGACGAGACGGCGGCCCACCCGCCGCCGAGGCCGCTCCCGTAGAAGCGGAGCTTGTCGCCGACGGTGACCGCGCAGCCGAGCCACGAGCCCTTGACCGGCAGCGACACGTCCTTGCGGCGCTCGAACTTCAGGCCGTCCGTCGAGACCGCGTGGTAGCCGAAGCCGTCCTTCCCCTGGACGGGGGAGTAGAGGTGCCATTCGCGCCCGAGCCGCGCGGCGGCGCAGTCGATCACGAACTCGCGCTCGACGCCGAAGCGCATCCCGGGCTCGAAGATCCAGGTCACGGCGTCCTCGGAGATCGCGGAGTAGATGCCGGGGGGCGAGTCCTTGCGGAGCGGCCCCTTGCCGCCCGCGTTGCTCGTGAAGTAGACGCGGAAGCGGCCGTCCTCGAGGAGCACGACGGTCGGATCGAACGGGCGCATCAGGGATTCCGGGAAGTCGTTGACGACGATCGCGCGCGGCGCGCTCCACGTGCGGCCCGCGTCTTCGGAGAACGAGACCGCGACCTTGTCGAACGCCTTCTCGTCGTCCTTGGGGAACCACTGGAAGAGCGAGACGAGGCGGCCGCGCTTGTCGGCGATGAGGGTGGGGACGCCGGCACCCTCGACGAGCCTCTTCGACTTCTTGAAGTTCAGGCCGTCGGAGGATTCGTAGAGCACGGCGTCGCCGTCCCACGGGCCGGGCCGGGAGCGGTCCTGGGGGGCGGCGGCCGGGGCGAGGACGATCGCGAGCGCGGCGAGGAGTTTCATTGCGGGGGGCCCTCCATCATCCGGAGAACGGCGGGGGCGCGGGGATATTGCGCGGGAACGGGCGTTGGTATACTGTCCCGCTGTGACCGAAGATCCCTGGTACTTGGCCGCGCGCGTGGGTACGGTCATCCCGCTCGCCTTCGTCCGCGTCGACCGCGTCGGCTCGACCGGAGACTGGAAGGAACTCCCGCCCGAGGAGGTCGCGCGGACACGTGCGGCGTATGTCGAGGCGGTCGAGGCCGCGGCCCGCTCGGTGAAGGCCGCGGAGCCCTTCCACTGGCAAGGCGACGGCCTGATGTTCTTCGTCACCGACGATCGCGGCCGCCCCGCGACCGTCCGGGCCTTCGACGCCTCGTGCCGTCTGTGGGAACGGCTTCGCGTCGACGTCCGGATCGAGGCGCGAATCGGGGTGCACGCGGCCCGCGTCGCGTGGACCAGCGACACCGGGAAGCTGGCGCACCCGGCCATTGATCTGTGCGGCCACCTCGAACACGTCGCTCCCCCGGGTGCCGTGGCGGTCAGCGAGGACGTGTTCCTGGCGCTGCCCCAGAAGGACCGACTGCTGATGGCGCGGCTCGGGACAACCAAGCGTGACCGCGCGCCTGCCTACGTTTTCCCGGCGCCCGCGATGGACCGAAAGGACCCGGCGAACTTCACGATCTCCGACGACCTCGACCTCTGGGACGCTTTCCGCGCCTACGCGCTCGGCACCGACGTCCGGCTCCTCCGCTACGTCGGTCTTCCTCTCCAGCGCATCGCGCCGCCGTCGCTGGAGGTCGAGGGCGTCTTCGTGCCAGCCGAGCTCGATGTCCCCAGCCGCCGCGTGATCGGTCCCCCTGCGCGCGAGCACGAGATCCGCGAGGAAGAGACGACCTCACGAAGCCCCGTGCTCGACGTGCTCCGCGACACGCGCGCCCTCGTCGTCCTTGGAGATCCCGGCTCGGGGAAGACGACGCTCGTGAAGTGGCTCGCCGTTATTGCGGCGCGCGGCCGGCTGACCTGGGAGGGCCGAATCGGAACCTACGAGCGCCTGCTGCCGCTGCCCGTGAGCGTGGGGAAACTCGCGGAGATCCGCAGGCCGAAAGATTGCGTCGTGGACGCCATGGCCTGCTACTTCAGGTCTCGCAATGTCGGGCGGGACGAGAATGCGCTGGGGCGGTTTCTCTCCGAACGCCTCGAAGCCGACGAGTGTCTCGTGTTGCTCGACGGGCTCGACGAGGTACGGGCGGCCGAACGTGACGAGGTGCGCGCATGGCTCGAGACGTTCGCGAGCCGGTACGAGCGCAATCGGTTTCTGGTGGCGTCGCGTCGCGTGGGGTACACGTCCTTCGCGTTGCGGGGCGGTACCGAGGTCTTCCTCCGTCCCTTCGATGACGCCCAGGTTTCCGCCTACGTCACGGCCTTCGCGCGCGCCTACCGCCGCTGGGAGATGCCCGGCCTCATCGACGAGCCTGCGGAGAAGCAAGCCGCCGAGACATTGCTGGCCGCGATCCGGGAGCATCCGCGGATCCAAGACATGGCGCGCAATCCCTTCCTGCTCTCCGGGCTTGCCCTGGTCCATCGCGCCGAGGGCCGGCTGCCGCGCCATCGCGTGCATGTCTACGAGATCTTTGCGCGCGCCCTGTGCGAGACGTGGGGATGGGCGCGCCGGATGGTCCCGTCCTCCGGGAAGCCTGACATCGCCTACGAGGAGGAGGCGATCCCGGTCCTGGGAGAACTCGCGATCGAGATGCATGAGAACCACCCGACGGGTGTGGCGCCGGAGGAGTTCGTGGTCGAAACCCTCGCTGCCGCGCTCGGTCGACGGAAACGGGTCGGTGGGGAGGAGGCGCTCCAGGCGGCGCGGAAGTTCCTCGAACGCGCCGGCAGGGACGTGCAGCTCCTCATGGAGCGCGGAGCGGGCGAGTGGGGCTTTCTGCACCTGACCTTCCAGGAGTTCTTCGCGGCCGCGGGGCTTCACGCGCAGGAGCGGTTCGACGCGTTCGCGCTCGAACATCTCTTCGATCCGCGCTGGGAGGAGGTCATCCGGCTCGGCGTCGGGTATCAGGTCATCGTCCAGGGGCGTCCGGCCGCGGCACAGCGGCTGGTGGTGGCGGCGCTGGCGCGGCGAGACGCCGCGCGTCCATGGGTCACGGAGATCCTGCGGAAGCAAGTCCCGATGGCGGCGCTCTTGGCCGCGGAGGCGGGCGACGCGTTGCCGGAGGAAGTTCGGGAGCGGATCGCGGGCGAGTTTGCGCGGTGGGCGACCGATCCCTCCCTGCCCGAACAAGGGCGTTTTCTCCACGAGGTCGGGCAGACCGACTTCCGTGAACCGGTGGCGCGCGCGTTGATACCGCTGCTTGATGATCGGCATGGTGCGGTGCGTGAGGCCGCGGCGCGGGCGCTTGGGGAGATGAAGTGGGAGTCCGCGCTGCCTGCACTCCTTGGCACGCTCAAGGATAGGGATGTAGCCGTGCGCTCGGCCGCGGCGTGGGCGCTGGGGAAAATGCAATCGGAGTCCGCGTTGCCTGCGCTCCTTGGCGCGCTCAAGG
>JACPRC010000224.1 GCA_016190175.1 Planctomycetota bacterium | reverse complement strand
GCCCGACACAGTGTCGGGCGGAGCCGGAGGGGCTGTCCGGTGGAGGCGGTCCGCAGGACCGCCGCAACCGCCCGCAGGGTGCCTTATTCATGCGGGCGGCGTAGCCCGCATGAATAAGGCAGGTTAGCGAAGATGCGCAAGAGCTGCGGTGCGGTCCTGGCGATCCTGGGCGCTCTGCCCCTGTCGGCACAAGAGGAGCACAAGGAGCAGGTCGTCGTCATCCGGGCGGCGAAGATCCTGACGATGGGACCGCAGGGCGTCGTGAACCGCGGCGTCATCCTCGTGCGCGGAGGGAGGATCGTCGAGGTCGGGGAGAACGTAACGGTCCCTGAAGGCGCGACGGTCCTCGACGCGGGCGAGTCGTGGGCCGTTCCCGGCTTCATCGACCTGCACTGCCACATCGCGGGGTCGATGTGGGACATCAACGAGATGAACCACCCGCGCAATCCCGAGCTGGACACGCTGTCGACGATCGATCCGGAGAGCGAGCGGTTGAAGATCGCCGCGGCGGCCGGCGTGACGACGGTGCTCTACATCCCCGGCAGCGGGACGAGCATGAGCGGCTTCGGCGTCCTCCTGAACACCGGGGGCGGGCGGACGATCGACGACCTGGTCCTGCGGTTCCCCGGCGCGCTCAAGATCGCGCACTCGGGGAACAACCCCCGGCGCTCGGGAGGCGACCTCGGCACCAGCCGCATGGGACTGTGGTGGGCCATGCGGCGCGCGCTCGGCCGGGCGAAGGCGTACCACGAGGCGTGGACGAACTTCGAGAAGGGCCGCACCAGGGTCCGCCCCGCGAGACAGCCCGATCTCGATCTGATGCGCGGCCTCTTCGAAGGCAAGTATCCCGTCATCGTTCACACGGTCGACGCGGGCGGCGTCATGGGCACCGCGCGCATCCTCGGCGACGAGTACGGTCTGCGCGTCATCGTCTCGCACGGCGAGTTCGGCGGATACCGGGTCGCGCCCGAGATGGCCCGCCGCGGGCTCCACTGCAATATCGGCCCGCGCCTCATCGACATCGAAGCGCCGGGATATGGGTACATCGATCGCGGGGCGTTCTGGGGCATCGCAGCGAAGTACTTCGAGGCGGGCTGCACGGACCTTTCGATCAACACGGACGCGCCCGTGGTGCCGCAGGAGGACCTCGCCTTCCAGGCGGCCATGTGCGTGCGCTACGGGCTGCCCGTCGATGCCGCGCTCCGCGGGCTGACGATCGCGCCCGCCCGCGCGGTGCTCGCCGACCGGTGGGTCGGATCGCTCGAACCGGGGAAGCACGCGGATGTCGTGCTCTGGTCCGGCGAGCCGCTCGACGTTCGCTCGTACGTGCGAACGACGATCATCCGGGGCAAGGTGGTCTACGACGCCGTCCGGGACGGGAGGAGGTACTAGATGCGTCTGGCAGGGGTGATGGCGCTGGCGCTCGCGCTGCCGGCGCGCGCCCAGGACGAGAAGAAGGAGCAGGTGCTCGTCATCCGCGCGGCGAAGATCCTGACGATGGGGCCGCAGGGCGCCGTCAACCACGGCGTCATCGTGGTGCGCGGAGGCAAGATCGTCGAGGTCGGCGAGAACGCGAAGATCCCCGAGGGCGCGACGGTCCTCGACGCGGGCGACTCGTGGGCCATGCCGGGATTCGTCGACCTCCACTGCCACGTCGGCGGATCGATGTGGGACATCAACGAGATGAACCACCCCCGCAACCCCGAGCTCTCGACGAAGCCGACGATCGAGCCCGACAACGAGCTGCTGCTCGACGCCGTCGCGGGCGGCGTGACCACGGTGCTCTACATCCCGGGCAGCGGGACGAACATCAGCGGCTTCGGCGTGCTGATGAACACCGGGGGCGGGCGGACGATCGAGGACCTCGTCCTGCGGTTCCCCGGCGCGATGAAGGTGGCGCAGGCGTGGAACCCCGAGCGGTGGGGCGGCGATCTCGGCTTCAGCCGCATGGGGATGTGGTGGGCCCTCCGGCGCACGCTCGACCGCGCGAAGGCCTATCACGAGGCGTGCTCGAACTACGAGAAGGGCCTGACGAAGATCCCGCCCGCGAAGCAGCCCGACCTGGAGCTGATGCGCGGCCTCTTCGAGCGCAAGTATCCCGTGATCATCCACACGGCCGACGCGCGCGACGTCATGGGGACGGCGCGCATCTTCAACGACGAGTACAAGCTCGCCATGATCGTCTCGCACGGCGAGTTCGGCGGCTTCCGCGCCGCGCCGGAGATCGCGAAACGCGGGCTCCACTGCAACATCGGCCCGCGCATCTACGATTTCTGGTATTTCCTCCACGACGGGCGCTTCTACGGCATCGCGTCGAAGTACCTCGAGGCGGGCGTCAAGGACCTGTCGCTCAACACGGACTCGCCGGTGGTGCCGCAGGAGGATCTCGGGTTCCAGGCGGCGATGGCGGTGCGCTACGGCCTGCCCGTGGACGTCGCGCTGCGCGGGCTCACGATCGCGCCCGCGCGCGCGGTCCTCGCGGACGAGTGGGTCGGATCGCTCGAACCCGGAAAACACGCGGACGTCGTGCTCTGGTCCGGCGAGCCGCTCGACGTTCGCTCGTACGTGCGCACGACAATCATCAAGGGCAAGGTCGTGTACGACGCTCAACGGGACGGCAGGAGATACTAGACATGTCGGCGCGAGGGGTCGTGGGACTGGCGGCCTGGCTCGCGCTTCCCCTGCAGGCGCAGGAGGAGCGACGGGAGCCGGTGCTCGTCATCCGCGCGGCGAAGATCCTGACGATGGGACCTCGGGGGGCCATCGACCACGGCGCCATCGTGGTGCGCGGAGGGAAGATCGTCGAGGTCGGGGAGAACGTCAAGGTCCCCGACGGCGCGACGGTCCTGGACGCGGGCGACGCGTGGGCCCTCCCGGGCCTGGTGGACCTGCACTGCCACAGCGGGAACGCGTCCTGGTGGGACATCAACGAGATGAACCACCCGGTGAATCCGGAGCTCTCGATCCGGCCCGTGGTCGAACCGGACAACGAGCTGCTCCGCGACGCGGTCGCGGGCGGCGTGACGACGGTGCTCTACATCCCGGGGAGCGGCACGAATCTCGGCGGGTTCGGGGTGCTCATGAAGACCGGCGGCGGGCGGTCGACCGAGGATCTTCTCGTCCGGTTCCCGGGAGCGATGAAGGTGGCGCAGGCGTGGAACCCGGAGCGGTGGGGAGGGGACCTCGGCGCCAGCCGCATGGGCATGTGGTGGATCCTGCGCCGCCAGCTCGACCGCGCGAAGGCGTATCACGAAGCCTGGTCGAACTACGAGAAGGGCCTCACGAAGATCCGGCCCGACCGGAACGCGGGCCTCGACCTGATGCGGGGGCTCTTCGCGGGGAAGGTCCCCGTCATCATCCACACGGCGGACGCGCGGGACATCATGGGGACCGTGCGGATCTTCCACGAGGAGTACGGGCTCGCCGTCATCCTGTCGCACGGCGAGGACAACGCCTACCGCATGGCGCCGGAAATCGCGCGCCGCGGCCTGCACGTGGACGTGGGCCCGCGCCTCTACGATCCGCCGTTCTGGTCCTTCCGGGACCGGTTCATCGGCATCGCGTCGGAATACTGGGATGGCGGCGTCCGGCGGCTCTCCATCAACACCGACTCGCCCGTCGTCCCGGAGCAGGACTTCATGTTCCAGGCGGCGATGGCGGTCCGGCACGGCCTGCCGGAACGCGTCGCGCTCGAGGCGGTGACCATCGCCCCCGCGCGCGCCGTCCTCGCGGAGGACCGCGTCGGGAGCCTCGAGCCCGGGAAGGACGCGGACGTGGTCCTCTGGAGCGGCCCGCCGCTGGACGTCCGGTCCCATGTGCGGACCACGATCATCCGCGGCCGCGTCGTGTACGACGCGGTCCGCGACGGCAGGAGATACTAGGAATGAAACACGGAGACCACGGAGAGCCCGGAGCGGACTTTCTGTCTCCCTGCTTCCTCGAAGAAGGACCGGCGGAGAAGCGTCTCCGTGGTCTCCGTGATCTCCGTGTTTGAAAGGGGAAGGACGACGATGCTCGCATTCATGGCGCTCCTCACCCTGCAGGAAACCCCGAAGGCGGAGGACGAGTTCACGGCCGTCACGAACGTCCGCGTGATCACGATGGGGAAGACCGACTTCGACTCGGCGACCATCCTGATCAAGAACGGCAAGATCGCCGAGATCGGGAAGGACGTCAAGGTCCCGGACGGCGCGACGGTCGTGGACGGCAAGGGGTTGACCGCGATGCCGGGGTTCGTGAACCCGTACGCCTCCTTCTCCTACTCGCGCATGTCGGGAGGCGGCAGCACGCCGCAGAACCTCGCCTACGACGAGTTCAACCCCGCGCTCGACGTCTTCGAGACGCTCCCCCGCACGGGGTTCACGACCTTCGCGATCATCCCGGGCGGGGGCGTCATCGCGGGGCAGGGTCTCGCTATGAAGCTCAACGGCCTGGGGAAGGAGGGGATGGTCGTCTCGAAGTCCGCCTTCCTGCGCGTCGTGATGCGCGCCGACACGGGCGCGAAGGACACCCTGCGGCGCGAGTTCGACGCCGCGAAGAAGGCCATCGAGGCGGAGAAGAAATACGAAGAGGAGAAGAAGAAGTACGAGGAGGAGAAGAAGAAGCGCGAGGAGGCCGAGAAGAAGAAGGAGCCCGGCAAGACGGAAGAGAAGAAGGACGGGGCGCAGCCGCTCCAGGAGCCGAAGCCGCCGCAGAAGCCGGACGCGCGCCTTCAGGCGCTCATCAGCGCCCTCAAAGGCGAGCTCCCGATCGTCGTCCAGGCCGACTCCCCCGCGGCGATCGCGCACTTCTGGCTCGTGATGAAGGAGTTCGAGGCTCTCCAGCCGCGGATCGCGTACGTCTGCGCGTCGGAGGCGTGGAAGGCGGCGGAGGAGTTCGGCGAACGCAAGGCATGCGTGCTCCTCGCCCCGCGTCTCGAATTCCTGCCGTTCACGCGCGATCGCGTGAACCCCGCGGCGGAGCTCGCCAAGGCCGGCGCGAAGGTCGGCCTCCTCGTCGTCTCGCACGAGGACTTTCTCTTCCAGGTCGCCGAGCTCGTGAAGTTCGGGCTTCCGCGCGACGCCGCGCTCCGCGCCTTCACGATCCACCCCGCCGAGATGCTCGGGATCGACAAGACGACGGGCAGCCTGGAAGCCGGCAAGGACGCGGACGTCGTCCTGCTCAGCGGCGATCCGCTCGCCGCCACGACCCGCGTGGTGCGGGTCCTCGTCCAGGGTCGCGTCGTCTACGAGGAGGGCAAGTGACGGGGGATTGATTCATCGGATCATTCGTGCTTCGGGGGGACGCCCGCGGATCCGAAATCTTCTTGACTCTGCCGGACGCGATGAGCTAGCCTCCCCAAGAGTGCGCGCCTTGAGGTTTGGAGGCGTAGCGACCACGAGGAGTATGCCGGTCGCTCTCTGCAACTGAGTTCCGGCGACATTGGGACCGTCAAGGGGTGACGCAATGAAATCCCACTTTCCTCTTTCCACGACTCTCGCCCTTCTCCTCTGTCATGACCTCGCCTCAGCGCAAGGTGTCGAGACCATCCCGGAAATCGAAGGGACGCCCGATGCCTGGACTTGGACATTGCCTCCGCCCATGGCAAAGGCAAGCAACATTCAAAGCGTGTCCCGAACTGGAAGCGACGTCGTCTTCAAAGTCGTCACGAACGCGCCCAACAAGACCGTCAAGCAATTCAATCTGGGCATCGGCCAGATGCCCGTGGACTCTTCTGTGCACAACTGCCGGCCGAAACCCGGAGCGGGAGAGGTGGCGATCTCTTTCAAGGGCGAGGCCTTTGAGCGCATTGTTCCACCGACGACGGAACAGCCTCCCCTCGCCACGCCCGAAGATCCTGTGACTCCCCTCCGGATCCAGCCCATGGGTTCCGCCTACATCTTCGTGGGGAAGTTCACTGCTCAGCAGGCGTCCGGACGGTTCTACCTGAACGGCCGTGTCGAGCAGTGCATCACCGAGTTCGTAGCCAAGATGAAGAAAGGGGCCAAGACCATCACTTGGAAGCCCAAAGCCCACGCTCCATACCACAGCAAGTTCTTCGGAGACGTCGAGCCCACTTCTCTCCCCAGGTTTGATGTGAATCAGGTCTACAGGGCGCAAGTCCGCGTCTTCCAGAAGCAGGGAGAAGAGAAGGTCCACGTGGCCGTTGTTGCAATCGACACACCTGGCATCACGGTGCAGGACGCGAATCGGTTCTATTTGGGCGAGAAAGTTGAGACCGGCGACGAACTGGCGCTCGACGCCTCATTCGCCACGTACTTCTTTGAAGACTGCGATGCGGCGGGGTTCGCGTTGCTTCCCACGCATCGAATCGACTGGAGGATTTCGGCCACTTTCACGGCGGCCGCGAAGTTCATGCAGGATTCCAAGGGCAAGTCCATTCGCGATTCCGATACGACGATCGTCAAGGATCCACCTGTCGGAACCAACTCCCCATGGGGGCAATCGTCTCTCAACGATCCTGGCTCCCAAGGATGGGAACCCAAGGGAGCCGGAAGCTGGGAAAAGACCGAGAACTAGCCAACGCTACCCCGGGCGATGCGTTGAAAGCCGGGAGGGCAAGAACCCAGTGACACGTGTCGCTCTGGCAATGGCGATCTCGGCGGTCCTCCTATTCCTCTTATTCCTGATCGCGCCAGGACCCCCGACTGAGTCCAAGCGTAGTCCGCCTCCGTCCAGAGGCTCAGGAGAACAACTGGGCAAGGCCGGAACCGGTGAAGTCGCTCCAAACAGTTCGGGTGATTCTGTTTCGCCGGCACGGGAGGTAGTGAAACGATTGGAGGCTCTCGTCTTGGATCTGGAAAATGGGGCTTCCAATGAGGAGGAACTGATCTCGGCTCTAGTTGGAATGCATCGCCTCATGGTCGAATCGAAGGATCGCACGGAAATCTGGAACGCGCTGTCCAAGGCAGCGGAAGGTCGATCGTCGCTACTCACCATGCTCATCGGGAGTCTCTGCGGCGGTTGGCCCGACGCGGAGCCGAAAGCAATCATCTGGAAGGCGGCCAGCTCGAAGAGCGGCGCATTGGTGGCATGGGCGGCCAGAATGGCCACCATGAGACAAATCTCTACGGATTCACCTGATACCGCCGACCGCATTGAGCGACTTGCTGAACTGACAAGAGGCCGCGCACCTCGCGGATTTAATCTCAAGGATTACGAGTTCTTCTGGAAGCTCTCGCTAGAAGAGATCGCGACGTCATTCGGATCGATGTCTTTCGCCGCTCCGTTTCTTGGGCGTCTACAGCGGGATCGCGATAGCATGCGTTTCGGCCTGGTGGACCGCGACACCGCGCTCTATTCGGGCGCCTTTGATCATGAGCTTCGCGATAATGAATACCGGCAGAGAGTTCTCGAGACCTTGATGGCATGTTCCCCTGGTGAGGACAAGGAGGCCCTCTTCCTAGTCGTCTCGTACAGGAAGGACGGCAAGCCATGGCCCGACCTCAAGGACTATTACTTCGCTGCGGCGAAGGACGCGTCGCTGCCTCCGCAAATCCGGTACGACGTCATCAGCGCGCTTGCGGCGGAAGGCTCTCCAAACCAGTACGCATTGCTCCGTGAAGTCTTCCTCGAAGAAGTGCATCGGCCTTCTGCACATCTTAGCATCGCTCGGGAGGCACTGGTAGGCTTGAGTCGATCGGGTCTCGCCTCTCTTGGCGCTGATCCGACACTGGAAGTGGCTGCTGTTGGGTTCGTTCGGTTGGTCTCTACGGATGCCGATTACCAGGACCAACTGGCGGGAATTCTGAGAACGATGAGGCCTTTAATGAGCCATGGACTCCAGGAACGACTGCTCTCTCTGGCTGCCGAGCTAGAGAAGCAATACTCGGACAGCGCCGGCCAGATTCGCAATGCCCTCCGATAATTGCTTCGAAGGTGTATCGGTGGATCTCGAAACCGGCAAAGAGTCTGATCAGGCGACCATCACATACTGCGGACACGCTCAGGACATGACGAGATGCCGTCGCGACGCTCCGTCTTCATCTCCCGATCTCCACCATCTCCCCATCCCCCACGAGGAGGGCAAGTGATGAACCCCGTTAGACTTCTTCGGGTACTGTGCGCACGTCTTTCCGCCACGGAAGGACGGCGGGCCCCGTGTACGCGCCCCCCTCGCGGGAAGTCGAACGGGGTGATCCGCATCGCCGCGTTCGCGCTGCTGCTCGGGGTCGCCTGGGGCCAGGAGACCCCCAAGAAAGAGGAACCGAAGAAGGACGAGCCGAAGGCGGAGGCGAAGAAAGACGAGCCCAAGAAGCCCGTCTACGTCGCCCTCGTGGGCGGCGACGTGGTCACCGTCACGAAGGGGACGCTCAAGGGCGCCACGGTGCTCTTCAAGGACGACAAGATCCATCGCATCGGCCACGGCATCCCGCTCCCGGAGAGGACGACGCAGTTCGACGTGAAGGGGAAGCGGGTGCTGCCCGGCTACGTCGCGGCGCAGGCCCGCGGGCTCGGACTCTCCGGATGGGGCGGCGGCAAGATCTCCGACTCCCTCGATCCCTATGCCGAGACGGTGAAGCTCGCGCTGGCGAGCGGGATCACGACCGCCTACCTCGAGTTCGGCTTCGGAGGCGGATTCTGGGGCGGCCGCGTCGGGACCATGGGCCAGTCCAACGCCGTCGTCAAGATGAGCTACGGCCGACTCGCGGAGATGACGGTCCTCGAGCCCGCCGCCGTCAACCTCTCCAACTGGACCCACTCCCCGGCCTCGCAGAAGCACGAGATCCGCGAGCGGTTCATGAAGGCGCGGGACTTCATCCTCAAGACCCGGGACTACGAGAAGCGGAAGGCCGAGAACCGGCTCCAGCCCAACGAGCAGCCCCCGCAGAACCCCGGCGTGGACAACGAGGTCAAACTGCTCCGGCGCGAGATCGCGGCGCGGATCGACGCCTCCACCGCGGACGACATCCGCTCGGCCCTCCAGCTCCTCGAGGACTTCCCGTTCGCCTGCGTCCTCGTCAACGTGGACGAGGGGTGGACGATGCCGGACGAAATCTCGCGCGTGGGGGCGACCTGCCTCATCACGCCGCGGAACCGCGTCTACGCCGACCGCAACGTGAACCGTCCGAACGGGAGCAGCATCGAACAGGCGGCGATCCTCCGCCGGGCCGGCGTGAAGTTCGCCGTCGTCCCCCTGGCCCCGTCGATCGACCTCGACGGGATCGCGGGACGCGACCTGCTGACGCTCCCCATCGAGACCGCGTTCGCGATCCGAGGAGGGCTCGACGAGCGGACGGCCCTGGAGTCGATCACGATCACGGCCGCGGAGATGATCGGGGTCTCGCACCGCGTCGGCTCGATCGAGGAGGGGAAGGACGCGGACGTCATCGTCCTCGACGGCGACCCGTTCGATTATCGGACCTTCGTGGAGAAGACGTTCGTCAACGGGCGGCTCCTGTACGACAAGGACAAGTCCCCGTACTTCTCGCATATCCGGCGCAAGTGAACCGGTCCGGGCTATAATACTCGCGGGAGCCGCGCGGCGTCCCGCGGGGACCGTGAGGCCGTGAACCCCGTCAGACTCGTTCCGGGGGTTCACCCACGAGTTTCGGGACGGAACGATCCGGGAGAGACGCGCGCGCGTGACTGTTCCATGAGGAGTCCGACGGGGTGAATCTTCTCAAGAAGGTGTTCCTGACGGTCGAGGGATACGACCTCGTCCGCAAGGACGAAACGGTCCTCTGCGCCGTGTCGGGAGGCCCGGATTCGGTCGCGATGCTCCATCTCCTGCGCGAGGTGAACGAGATCCAGCAGCTCGGGTGGAAGGTCCACGCAGGTCACGTCCACCACGGGCTGCGCGGCAAGGCGGCGGACGAGGACCAGGAGTTCGTCCGGAACCTCTGCGGGAAGCTCCAGGTCCCGTTCCACACCGTGAAGGTCGACGCGGCGGGGTTGAAGGAACGCGAGCGGCTCTCGACGGAGGAGGCCGCCCGCGACCTGCGCTACGAGTGGCTCAAGAAGACCTCCTATGAGCTGAAGGCGCAGAAGATCGCCGTCGCGCACAACCTGGACGACCAGGCCGAGACGATCCTCCACCGGATCATCCGCGGCACGGGCCTGCGCGGGCTCAAGGGGATGCCGCCGATCCGCCTGCTCTCGAAGAAGCACGACCTCTTCCTCGTACGCCCCCTCATCGAGGTCGAACGCTACGAGATCGAGTCGTACCTCCGCGAGCGGTCGATCCCGTACCGCACGGACCTCACGAACTTCGACACGTCGATCACCCGGAACAAGCTCCGGCACAAGCTGTTCCCGATGATCGAGAGCGAATTCAACCCACGCGTGAAGATGTCCCTCGTCAAGCTCGGCCAGACCGCGGGCTCCTTCTACATCCTCCTCCGCGAAATCGCCAACGAGGTATACGAGAACACCAAGATGCTCTCGGGCGAGAACGAGGTCTGCCTCTCGGTCGAGGAATTCGCGAAGCTGCCCCCCGCGATCCAGACGCTCATCATCGACAAGGCGCTCCAGTCCCTCCTCGGGCGGCTGCCGAATCTCAACTTCGAGCATTACCTCGAGATCATCTCCCTCTGCGGCGAGCAGGGATACGCGAAGGCCGTCCGCCTTCCCAAGGGTCTCGAGGCGCGGCGCGAGTCCTATGTCCTCAAGATCTACCGTCCGACGACGCCGCCGCCTCCGCCGAAATTCACGAAGAAGCGCCTGAAGATCCCCGGCACGACCGCGATCCCGAGGTTGAACCTCCAGATCGAGGCCGAGGTGCTCGAGGGGAAGATCGTGGGCCTGAAGGAGTACATCCGGAACAAGGACTACACGGAGGAGGTGATCGACCTCGAGAAGGTGAAGGGGCCGCTCGTCCTCCGGCTTCGGCGCAACGGGGACATCTTCAGTCCGCTCGGCGCGCGCGGCAAGGTGAAGCTCAAGAAGTTCTTCATCGACAACAAGGTCCCCAAGCCCGTCCGCGACCGCGTCCCCATCCTCACCGATGAGGACAAGATCATCTGGGTCGTCGGCTACCGCATCGGCGACGACGTCAAGATCACCGACAACACCCTGCGGGCGCTCAAGCTGAAGGTGAGCCGGATGGAGGAGGAGGGGAGTTAGCCTCAAGGCCGGGAAGATAGCGCACGACAGGGGGCGGGGATTCCAACGGGGGAGCGGAAGTCATGAGGGCGTCTTTGACAGAACAGAGAACAAAGGGGGCGGCTTCGCCGCACGAGTGCCCGCGGGCGGCGTAACCCGCATGAATAAGGCAGGTTAGAGACCGGGGGAGATGGGGAGATGAGGGACGGGGAGACGAGGGGAATGCGGGCCTCCGCCGCCGTCATCCCCGCGTACAATGAGGCGCGTCACCTGCCCGACGTCGTGCGACGCGTCCGCCGGCACGTGGACCGCGTCTACGTCGTGGACGACGGCTCGACCGACGCCACCGGACGCGTGGACGCCGTCGTCCTCCGTCACGAACGCAACCGGGGGAAGGGGGAGGCGCTGCGCACGGGTCTCCGCGCCGCGCTCGCGGACGGGTTCGAAGCGATCGCGACCCTCGACGGCGACGGGCAGCATGACCCGGACGCGCTCCCCGCCCTCTTCGGCGCCTTCCGGCAGGCGGACCTGGTGATCGGCCGGCGCGTCAGGGCCGCCCCCATGCCGGCGCACCGCCGTCTCTCGAACGGGTTCAGCTCCGTCCTCGTCTCCCTTCTCGCCCGCCGCCGCTTCGAGGACGTCCACTCCGGCTTCCGGGTCTACCGCGCGTCCCGGCTGCGCGGACTGGAAATCCGTTCCCGGCGCTTCGAGGTGGAGGTAGAATTGCTCCTGAAGGCGGTTCGCGCCGGCTGGCGCATCGCGCACGTCCACGTCCCCACCCTGTACGGGTCCGAGAGGAGCAAGATCTCCCCGGCCGCGGACGCCGCGCGTTTCCTGGGGGCGCTCGCCCTGCACGGACTGGGGTTCGACGAATGGATGCCGAAGCCGCCCGGGAACGGATGGTGCGCGAGCAGATCGAGGAGCGCGGTGTCCGCGATCCGCGCGTCCTGGAGGCGCTCCGCCGCGTTCCGCGCGAGCTCTTCGTCCCCCCCGAGTACGCCGACCGTGCCTGCGACGACCGCCCCCTGCCCATCGGAAGCGGTCAGACCATCTCGCAGCCCTACATCGTCGCCTGCATGACGGAGGCGCTCGCCCTCCGCGGGGGCGAGAAGGTGCTCGAGATCGGGACCGGCTCGGGATACCAGACGGCCGTGCTGTGCACCCTCGGAGCGAGCGTCCGGTCCGTGGAGCGCATCCCGGAACTGGCGGACTCGGCCCGCGCGCGCCTGACGGATCTCGGGTTCGCGCCCGGCCTGCGGACCGGGGACGGAACCGTCGGCTGGCCCGAGGAGTCGCCCTTCGACCGGATCCTCGTGACGGCGGGCGCCCCGGAGATGCCCATCTCCCTTCTCACCCAGCTCCGCGAGGGCGGGATCATGGTCGTTCCCGTCGGGGGCGAGCGCGAGCAGGAGCTGTTCGTCGTGCGCCGGGAGGAGGGTTTCGTGAAGCGGACGCGGATCTGCTCGTGCGTCTTCGTCAAGCTGGTGGGGCGGGAGGGATGGTGATGGGCCGGCTCGCCGCTCCGGCGCTCTCGCTGCTCCTGTGCGGATTCTCCTGCGGCCCCCGGCCTCTTCCGCCGGTGTCGCTGGAGAGCGCGGAGAAGCTGGAGCGCGAGGGGAAGTCCCTCGCGGCGGCGGTGGAGTACGCGCGGCTCCTCGGGACGCTCCGGGAGCGCGCCGACGCCCATGCGGACGCGGCGACCGCCAGGATCTGCGCCCGGCTCTTCGCGCTGCGCGTGTGGGAACTGGCGGCGGAGCATCCCGAGATCCGTCCCCGCCTCGCGTCCATCGAGGCGCGACTGGCCGATCCGGCGGGGCGGCCCTTCCTCTCCGCCGCGATGGAGGCCTACCTGCGCGTCCTCACGACCCCCAGCGGGGCCGCGCTGCGCGCCGAGGCGGCCGCATTCCTCGCGGACGCGGCGCGCCGCAAGGCCGGACGGCCGGAGCTGCAGGCCTGCGAATCGGGCGACCGCGACGTCCACCGCCTCCTCCTGCTCGAGGCCGCCTGCGCCTACGAACACCGCCGCGCGTCCCTCTCTGCCGGGGCGTCGAGGGCCCCGCTTGCGGAGTCGGTGCGCGCGCTGGCGGAGGCGTACCGCGCCCTCGCAGGCCGGCCGCGCGCGCGGGAGTTCGCCCGCGAGCGGTGGCGGGAGATCGCCGAGGCGCATGCCGACCTCGCGGTCGCCGCGGAGCGGGAGGAGGAACTGCCGCCGCTGCCCGAGGACTTCGCGCGCTGGGCGGACTTCACGATGGAGCGCCACCTGCGCGAGGCGACCCAGTGGTCCGACCGAGGCACGGTCGAACGCTCGACCCGCGGCGACCTCCGCGAGGCGGAACGCTGCTACCGCACGGCGATGCGCCACTTCGCTTTCGCCGCCGAGACGCTCACGGAGAGAACGCCGGCGCAGGAGAACTGCCTCAGCGCAGGGACCGGCGTCGCCCGGGCCTGGAAGACGCTCTGCTTCGAGGATCGTTGAGACCGCGTGTCGGTGCGGAATCCGGCCGGGTCAGTCCAGCTTCCCCCAGCCGACCCCGCCGGGGTTGGCGGGGTAGTTGCGATATGCGGGCACGATCTGGAGGGGCGGGATCCCGGGCACGGCCACCTCGGCGGCGGCGTCGCGCCGCAGCATCGAGCCGTTCTCGTTCACGATGAACATCGAACGGCCGGACGTGCCGTAGGAGTCCGGGTACATGATGAGGCCGAACCGGGAGTTGTTGTGGACCGCTCCCATCGCCGCATCCGTGATCTGGCGGTAGTCCACCGGGGGAACGGGGGTCTGGTCCTGGTCGAGCGACATGACCCAGTATCCCGCCTTGTGCGTGGTTGGAGGGAGCATCCCCGACATCCAGCCGCCGGCGCTGCCCGGGGCCATCGGGTTCCCGTCCTGCTGCGCGACCGGCAGTTCGATCAGCTTGATCAGGTTGCCGCCGGGATCCGTGAGCCGGTAGAACCCCGACACGTCGCCCGTCCAGAAGTCCTGGAGCCGGTTGTTGTCGCGGTCGTTGGAGCGGAAGTCGAAGTTCGCCGTGACCACCGTCTTCAACCCGATGCTGGCGTTGCGCTCGTTCGCCGACAGTTGCGCGGAGAGGAGATTCGGCAACGCGATCGCGGCGATGATGGCGATGATGGCGATGACGATCATCAACTCGATGAGGGTGAATCCGCGCATCGTCCCTGGCCCCACGAGAAAAGGGCCCCGGTCCGTCTCGGGCCGGGGCCCTTTATCATACAGGTCGGCCTGCCGCTAGTCCATCTTGCCCCAGTTCGCGGCCAAGGTCGCGTCGAGCGGCCAGTTGCCGTCGAACACGGCGACGTTCAGCGTCGGCGGGGGCGCGCCGCCCACCACCAGGACGTCGGCGCCGAAGTCCCGCTTGAACATCGTGTTCCCCTCGTTGAGGATGAACGACTTGTTTCCGCTGGACCCGTAGGACTCGTACATCGCCGCCACGCCGAAGCGCGAAGTGTTGTGCTTCGCCTCGGTCGTGTTGCCGGTGTTCGTGGCGTACGTGCCGGCCGTGCCGGTGTTCGCGCCCCACTGCAGGTCCGCGGTCAGCGCCATGTACCAGTAGCCGGCCTTCGCGGACATCGTGCCGTAGGTCGGCGCCGCGGCCACGGCGTAGTTGTTGCCCGGCGGCTGCGTCACGGTGCAGCCCGGACCGCCCACCGTGATGTCGGCGAGCGCGATGCTGACCTCGATGAGCTTGATCGGCGTCGCGACGCCGCCCGCGAGCACGTTCGTGTTGTCGATGCAGTACAGACCCGCGACGTCGCCCACCCAGAAGTCCTGGATCCGGTTGTTGTCGCGGTCGTTCGACCGGAAGTCCGACTGCGCCGTCCCGAGCGTCTTGAGCGAGCCGCTGGCGTTGCGCTCGTTCGAAGCGCGCTGCGAGTTCAGCAGGCCCGGAATCGCGATGGCCGCGATGATGGCGATGATCGCGATCACGATCATCAGTTCGATCAGAGTGAAGCCCTTTTCCTTGCGCATATGATTCTCCAAAATGAGTTTTTCTCCCTTGTCGTCGCACCCGATCCGCCCGAGTCTCTTCCTTCCGCTGCCTCCTTCCGCCGCTCGGCCCCCGCCGCGGCACCCATCGTTTACGCAAACGATGTGCCATCGGCCCGCCGATAGCCACCTATAACCGCTTTGTTCCTAACATGATAACATCGAAATGCGGTAAACCATACGCCATGTCCTGCGTCCCGACACTTTTTGTCCACAACCGCAAGCCTCGTGACGAGAATTGTCACCGCCGCCGGCCGGCGAGTCCGCACAGCATACAGGCTGAACCCCCTTCCCGCAAGAGCCGCGCGCCTCCCCTCAACCGGTTCTTTGCAAATCCCGCGGCGACCCAATATAGTGGGGCAGGGCGGCCCAGCCGCCCGTCCCATGACAGAAGAACGTCCGCCCGGTGAGCCTACCCGAGGGCCGTCGCCCTTCCCATCCACGCACTGGTCGCTCCTGAAACCCGGCGACCCGGAATCCCGGGACGAGGCTCCGCGCCGGGCCGGACTCGATGCGCTCGCCCGGCTCTACTGGAAGCCCGTCTACGCCCACTTCCGCCTGAAGTGGGGGCAGAGCCGGGAGGAGGCGGAGGACCTCACGCAGGAGTTCTTCGCCTGGATCGTCGAGGGGCCGTTCCTCGACCGCGCCGAGCCCGGCCGCGGGCGCTTCCGCAACTTCGTCCGCGCCCACCTCGACCACTTCATCCTCAACCGGCTCCGCGCGGGCCGGAGGCTCAAGCGCGGAGGCGGGCAGCGCCCCGTCTCCATCGACTTCGGGAACGCGCCGGACGAGATCCTCGAGGATTCCCGGAACGTCTCCCCCGAGGAGGCGCTCGACCGGCAGTGGCGCCGGACCGTGCTCGACGAGGCGCTGGGACGGCTGCGTCGCGGGCTCGAGGCGGAAGGCCGGTCCGTGGTCTACGAGACCCTCCGGCGCTACGATCTTGCGGCGCCGGAGGAACGGCCCACCTACGCCCGCCTGGCCGCGGAGCTGAACATCGCCCCTTCCGACGTGGACAACCACCTCTCCGCCGCCCGGCGGCGGCTCTACGAGTGCCTCAAGGAAGTCATCGCTTCCTCCGTCGACGGCCCCGAAGCCCTGCGGGAGGAGCTCGATTCCTTCTTCCCCGGGGGCGGCCGGCCGGATGCGCCCGCGCGTTGATTGACGTTACGGAAACGCCGCGGAAACGGATCATGAATATGCGGTGACTCATGACAAGGAGGATCGAATGAGAGCGGTGCTGGCGGCACTGGCGGTGCTGGCGGGGACGGGAGCGGTCGCGTCTCCCTCGGACGAGTGGTCCGAGTACGGGTGCGAGAAGTACGGTTTCACCATGCTCGTCCCCAAGGGGACCGAGTGGGCGGAAAAGGAGTACGAGAACGGATGGGGCGGCCTCTACGCGCGGACGGAGGACGCGGAGTTCTTCGGCATCGCGCGGCTCGGCACCTGGACCTCGCTGGAGGAGATCGAGAGGTTCGGCGTCGAGGCGACCGGCGTCCCCGCGGAAGCGTGGAAGAAGATCGACGCGGGAAAGGACAAGGGCGGTTGGCGGGAGTACCGGACCTACGGCTGCGAGCACGAGGGCGTCGTCGTCTTCGCCGCGGTCGGGACGGGACCGTCGGGGAGCTATCTGCTGTTCCTGAAGACCACGGCGGAGTGCGCGCAGAAGAACGCAAAGCAATACGAAACCTGGTACAGAAACGTGAAACTCGGCCCGTCCACCGTCGCGGGCAAGGGTTGGACGGTGTACGAGTGCGAGAAGTACGCCTTCTCGATGCTGGCCCCGCAGGGGACGAAGTTCGCGGAGAAGGAGTTCGAAGGAGGCTGGGGCCTGCTCGCAGCGAAGCACGAGGGCGTTCAGCTCTGGGGCCTGGCGAAGCTCGGTCACGATTATTCGCACGACGACATCGCGAAGCTCGGCATCAAGCTGACCGGGATCGCGGCGGATCACTGGAAGGAGATCGACGCGGGAGAGAACAAGCTCGGCTGGAAATGGTACCGCGTCTTTGCCGCCTCCGACGGGGAGGACCTCGTCTTCGGAGGCTACGGCGTCGGCTCGAAGGCCGGGTATCTCCTCGTGCTCAAGACGACGGTGAAGGACTTCGAGAAACACGAGAAGGACTACATGAAGTGGTACCGGAGCGCGGTGGTTCGATAGCCCCCCGCACCGCTTTCGCCCTCCTCCCCGGCCCGCGCGGCGGAGGGGAGGAGGGCTCCCGCTACCTCGGCTTGCGGACCACGCGGAATCCGAACATCTCCTCCGCCAGCGCCTTCGGGACCTCGTCCCGCCCGGCGCAGCGGAAATCCCGGGCGTCGCTGTACTGCCAGCAGCCGCCCCGTATCGCCCGATGGCGTCCGTCGTCTTCCTCCGGATCCGCCGCGCACCATTCCAGCATGCTCCCCGCCATGTCGAATACGCCGTACGGACTGACATCGTCCGGGAAGGAGCCGACGGGGCGGACCTGTCCCCCCGAGGACATCCTGCTGCAGCAGTAGGCGTTGACGAAGCCGTTCCCCCAGGGGTAGCACCGCCGGTCCACCCCGCGCGCCGCCTTCTCCCACTGCGCCTCGGTCGGCAGCGAGTAGACCGCCTTCGTGTCGCGCTCGGTCATCCACCGGCAGTAGGCCTCCGCGTCGCCGCTCGTTACGGAGCGCACCGGCCAGTCCTCCGCATCGAAGGGATGGAGAACGCGATCCCCGTCGATCCTCCACCCCTTCGGGAGCCGGCGGAAGGCCTCGTCTCTCCTTCCCGAGTCCAGCAGAGACCGGATGAAGGCGGCGTACTCGCGGACCTGCGTCTCGTACTTGGAGATGAAGAAGCGTTTCTCGCCGACGAGCTTCAACGGTCCGACCCCCATCGCCCTGGGATCCCCGCCCATGTCGAACGAACCGGCGGGAACGTACGCGAACCCCGTCCCGATCTCGTCGTCGCCGAAGAGGGGCACGCTCATCTCCCGGCGCTGGTCTCTCTCGATCCGCAGATGCAGCCGCGTGTCGCGTTTCCCGTCGGCCTTGAGGATCATCAGGTACGAGCCGCGCACGAGGTCCAGCGACCGGATCGGGGTCGGCTGGTCGATCGGCCGCTCGTCTCGAAGGACCAGGCGCCCGGCGCCGTCGTCCTCGTACCGGTACAGGACCGCCCTCGCGCCGGGGGGCGTCGTCTCGACGGTCAGCCACCCCTTTCCCGTGAAGCGGGGAACGTACGCGCCGTTGCGGTCATACCGCCGCGCCAGTTCCCGGAACTCCGACGCGCGGGCGGGATTCTCGTCCTTCTCCGCGTCCACGTACCGGTCGAAGTAGAGCCGCGCCAGCGCCTCCATCGCCCGCCCGTCGTCCGGATTCGCGGAAAGGGCGGAGACATAGCCGGAGACCGCCTGCTCGAAGAGGACCTCCATCTTCTCCTGCGCGCGGCCCAGTTTTTCATCCTGTTCGAACTGCCTCTCCTGTCCCTCCAGCTCGTCCACCGCGAGGCGCAGTTTCAGGACCTCCTCCCACTCCCGGCGATACTCGGCCGCCCGCAGATGGCCGTCCCGGATCAGGCGCGTGGCGCGATGATGGTTCCACTTCCGCTCGACCTCGCGGCTGTCCGGATCGAGCCGGCGGGCCTTCTCGATGCTCTCCTCGGTGTCCTGCGCCAGGTATCTCGCCACGAGGATACGCGCGCGGACGAAGTACCCGAGCAGCCCCAGCACCCCCAGGAGAATGACGGCGCAGAGCGCGCTGACCAGGCGGTGGCGCCGGATCAGCTTGATCGTCCTCTCCGCGAACGAGGGGGGCTTCGCGCGGATGGGCTCGCCCTCCCGCCACCGGCGCATGTCCTCGGCGAACTCCTCGGCGGAAGCGAACCGGCGACTCGCTTCCTTCTCCATCGCTTTGAGAGCGATCACTTCGAGATCTCGGGGAAGGTCGGGCTCCAGGAGTCGGGGGCGGATCGGCTCGCGATAGAGGATGCGCACGCAGATCTCCTCGAAGCGGTCTCCTCCGTACGGGAGGCAGCCGGTCAGGCCCTCGTAGAGCATCACGCCGAGCGCGTAGATGTCCGCAGGCGCCGCCACGCGTTGACCCAGCAGTTGCTCCGGCGCCATGTACGCGGGCGTCCCGAAGACGTCGCCCTCGCGGGTCATCGTGTGGGCTCCCTCGATCCGGGCCAGGCCCAGATCCAGCACCTTCGCCTCCCCATGGGGAGTCACCATCACGTTCCCCGGTTTGAGGTCCCGGTGGACGACGCCTTTCTGATGCGCATAGGAGATCGCTCGCGCGACGGCTTCGACCGCCTCGACCTTCCTCCGGACGGTCCAGTCCTTCCAGGCGTCGTGGAGCGGCCGCCCCTCGACCAGCTCCATCGCGAGGTAGGGTCCCTCGAACGCGCGACCCACGTCGAAGACGGTCACGATGTTCGGGTGCTGGAGGCGCGCCGCCGCCTGCGCCTCGCGCTGGACCCGCGCGGCGTCTTCCTCGCGTCGCAGGAGTTTGACGGCGACTTCGCGCTTCAGCAGCGGATCGTACGCGCGGTAGACGGTTCCCATTCCCCCGCGCCCGAGTTCGCCGCGCAGTTCGTAGCGGCCGAGGCGCTCCGGCATCGCGGCGGCCCCGCCCTGGATCTCCTTCAACGCCTGCGCCAGTTTCTCCGCCGTGACCCAGCCGCGCCGAAGGAGGACCTGTTCGATCAGGACCGGTTCTCCCGCCGTCCGCATGCGTTCCTGCTCGGCCAGCGCTTCCCGGACCCGATCCTCGTCGATCCACTCCTTGCGGACGAGCGCGCGGAGCAGGCGGCCGTCCGGGCTGTCGGATGCCGGGAGCACGAAAGTCGTGGACTCGCGATGGATGTCGCCGAGTCTGGACCAGACCCAATCGAGCGGTTCGGAGCCCATGGCGGCGCCGGTATTATATAGGCTGCCGCGCCGTTTCGTCCGTACCACCGATCGTTGAAAACCGTCACCCCGCGCCGTAGAGTGACGCCCGGATGAGAACCGCGGTGATCGTCTCCGCCCGCCGCACGCCCATCGGACGCTTCCTCGGCTCGCTGATGGAGATCCCACCCGCCGAGTTGGGGGCGGTCGCCGCGCGGGCCGCGCTGGCCGACGCCGGGAATCCCCCCGTGGACGAGGTCGTCTTCGGCCACGCCCGCCAGGCGGGCAACGGCCCCAACACCGCGCGCCAGGTCGTCCGCCGCGCGGGCCTCCCCGACGAAGTCGTCGCCATGACGGTCAACCAGGCGTGCGCCTCGGGCCTCAAGTCGGTCCTCCTCGGCGCGCAGGCGATCGCGACCGGAGAGGCGGACGTCGTCCTCGCCGGCGGCATGGAGTCGATGAGCCGCACGCCCTACCTCCTCGACCGCGCGCGCTCCGGCTACCGCCTGGGCCACGCCGAGCTCGTCGACGGGATGTACCGCGACGGGTTCCTCTGTCCGCTGAGCGGACAGGTGATGGGGGAAACCGCCGAGAACCTGGCGGAGAAGTACGGCATCCCGCGCGAGGAGCAGGATCGCTTCGCCGCCGAGAGCCAGAACCGCTGCGAAAGGGCGCGCAAGGAGGGACGCTTCGCGGACGAGATCGTCCCCGTGAAGGGCCTGGCATTCGACGAACATCCGCGCGACGGCGTCACGATCGAGTCGCTGGCGAAGCTCCCGCCGGTCTTCCGCAAGGACGGCACGGTGCACGCGGGCAACTCGAGCGGCATCACGGACGGCGCCGCGGCGCTCGTCCTGATGGCGGAGGAGAGAGCGGCCGGACTCCGGCCGCTCGCGCGCGTCGTCGCCGGCGCGGCCGCCGGAGTCGATCCGAGATTCATGGGGATCGGCCCCGTGCCCGCCTTCGAGAAGCTGAAGATGCGTACCGGCCGGGCCCTCGACGAATACGACCTCGTCGAGATCAACGAGGCCTTCGCGGCGCAGGTGCTCGCGTGCGACCGCGAGATGCGGTTCGACTGGTCGCGCACCAACGTGAACGGAGGGGCGATCGCGCTGGGTCACCCGATCGGCGCTACCGGCGCGCGGATCGTGGTGACGCTCCTCCACGAGATGCGGAGGCGCTCCGCGCGGCGCGGACTGGCCACGCTGTGCGTGAGCGGCGGCCTCGGACTGGCGGTCGCGTTCGAGTCGGCCGGTCGCTGACCGGCGGCAATCCTTGTCCCGCGCCCCGAGGACGGATAAGATACGCGATCTACTTTCGGGAGAGAATCATGGAAATCAGGACCGTCGGAGTCGTCGGCTGCGGCCTCATGGGGTCCGGCATCGCGCAGGTGTGCGCGCAGAAGGGCTACACGACCTTCATCCGCGAGCTCACGCCCGAGCTTCTCAGCAAGGGGATGACCCGCATCCAGACCTTCCTCAACGAGGGGATGGCGCGCGGGAAGGTGACGCCCGAGGAGATGGGGATGACGATGGGGCGCCTGCGGGCCACGACGAGGCTCGAGGACCTCAAGGATTGCGACATCGTGATCGAGGCCATCGTCGAGAACCTCGATGAGAAGAAGAAGCTCTTCGCCGAGCTGGACCGCATCCTGCCGTCTCGCTCGATCATGGCCAGCAACACCTCGAGCATCTCGATCACGGCGATCGCCGCGGCGACGAAGCGGCCGGGCCAGTGCATCGGGCTGCACTTCATGAACCCGGTCCCGGTCATGAAGCTCGTCGAGATCGTGCGCCCGGAAGTGACGAGCGAGGAGACGTACGCCGCATGCAAGGCCTTCTCGGAATCCCTGGGAAAGGCGACGGTCACGGCGAAGGACACGCCCGGCTTCATCGTGAACCTGCTGCTCGTCCCGTACCTCGCCGAGGCGGTCCGCGCCGTGGAGCACGGGCTGGCCACGCCGCAGGACGTCGACACGGCCATGAAGCTCGGCTGCGGGATGCCGATGGGGCCGCTCGAGCTGCTGGACTTCGTCGGCCTGGACACGACCCTGTACATCCTCGACGTCTTCTTCGCCGAGTTCCGCGACCCGAGGTACGCCGCGCCGCCGCTGCTGCGCCGGATGGTCGCCGCGGGCTGGCACGGGAAGAAGACCGGCCGCGGTTTCTACACGTACGCGAAGTAGCGTGACCTGGCTGCTCCTCGTCCTGATCCTCCAGGAGCCCGCGAAGGACCCGGCGGTCGTCCTCCGGATCGAGCCGCTGGAGAAGGTCTACCGCCCCGGCGGCCCCATGCCGATGCGCTTCGTCGTCGAGAACGCGACGGACCGCGAGGTCGAGCTGGACGAACCGGCGGACTACGTCGAAGGCCTCCTGGTCTCGGATGCCGAGGGGCGCGTGGTGAAGAGCCCCGCCAAGCTGCGGGAGGTGAAACGCAAGCACCGGCTCGACGCGCGCGGCTTCTTCGGCCGGAAGCTCGACGTGTCGCGCGTGGTCGCCGTCCCCGAGGATCGCGAGGGGTTCTACACGTTCAAGTGGCAGTTCCAGGACTTCGCCTCGGCCGAAGCGCGCGTCCTCGTGGTCCGGGACTGGCTGGCGAAGATCGAAACGAACGTCGGCACCATCGTGATCGAGTTCTTCCCCGACACCGCGCCGCGGCACGTGCTCAACTTCGTCGCCCTCGTGCGGCGCGGCCACTACGCCGGCGGCCGGTTCTACCGCGTCATCCCGGGGTTCATGATGCAGGGCGGCAGACCGGAGGAGGCGGGCAAGCCGGCGCCCGTCGCCGCCGAGTTCAACGACCGCAAGCATGTCGCAGGCACGGTCGCCATGGCGCGCGGCGACGCCCCGGACAGCGCGACCTCGGAGTTCTTCATCTGCTTCGCCCCCGCGCCGCACCTCGACCGGAGCTACACCGTCTTCGGAAACGTCGTGGAGGGGATGGACGTCGTGCAGAAGGTCGAGCAGGTGAAGACGGACCACAGCCCGTGCGGCAAGTGCCGCCAGAACCTCCCGCCCCGCGCGACGCAGCACTGCGGGTCGCACCACGATGACCGGCCCGCGGACGATATCCACATCAAGTCGATTACTCTGTCCGTCCGAAAACGAGGGAATTGAGTCATCGCGTCTTCACGGAGGAACATATGAAGTGGCTTCTGTCCCTGGGGCTCTTCCTGTCGGTGGCCGCACAGGAGACGAAACCCCAGGATCCCCAGCCCACGGAGGGCCTGACCCTGGCCGCGACCCCGGACAAGACCGAGACGGTGCTGGGGGACGAGATCCAGATCGAGGTGAAACTCCAGAACACGGGGGAGAAGATCCTCGAGGTCACGGAACCGACGTTCGAGAAGCGGTCGCTCTCCTTCGAGATCACCATCCCGGGCGCGCCCGGGAAGGGGAAGAGGACGTTCGCGTGGTGGGTCCTGCGGCCCGATCCGCACGTCGCGAACCGGCTCCCGCTTCCGCGGATCTCGCTCGCCAAGGGCCAGACGGTCTCGGCCTTCTACCGGATTCCCACCCTCCAGGCCGGCGAGATGGAAATCGTGGCCAAGTACGCGGGCGGGGAGAAGGAGCTCAAGGCGACCTCCTTCAAGATCAACGTGAAGGAGTCGGAGCGGGGCAAGAGGCTCGCCGCAATCCTCAGCACGGAGAAGGGCGACGTCGTCATCGATCTGATGCCGGAGGTGTCGCCCGCCAACGTGATGAACTTCGTGAATCTGGTCCGCGCGCAGTTCTACGACCGGATGATCTTCCACCGGGTGATCCGCGGGAGCTGGGTGCAGACGGGCTGCCCGTACGGGATCGGCGTCGGCGGCGCCGGCTATGCCGTGCCTTCGGAGAAGTCGCGGGACGTGCTGCACGACCTGGGCACGGTCTCCATGAGCGGCTTCGAGAAGACGGATTTCAACGGCTCCCAGTTCTTCTTGTGCCTCGGGAAGATCCCGTCGCTGGACGAGAAGTACACGGTGATCGGGAAGGTGACGGAGGAGGCGAGCCTGAACGTGCTGCAGCAGTTGGGGCGCGTGGAGACGGACCGCAACACCGACCGGCCCAAGGACGACCTCGATCTGAAGAAGGTCGTCATCGTGGTGAAGTGACATGCCGTACGAGCACCTGCTGGCGGAGGTCCGGGACGGGCTGGCGTTCCTGACGGTCAACCGTCCCGACAAGCTCAACGCGCTCAACGCCGCCGTCCTGTCGGAACTGCAGTCGGCCTTCGACCGGTTCGGCGCCGACCCGCAGGTCCGCGCCGTGATCCTGACCGGCGCGGGCGAGCGCGCCTTCGTCGCGGGCGCGGACATCTCGGAGCTGGCGAAGGCTGACGCGATCCGGGCGCGGGAGACCGCGCTGCTCGGGCAGCGGCTCACGGCCGCGATGGAACGGCTCGGCAAACCCGTGATCGCCGCGATCAACGGTTTCGCGCTCGGGGGAGGGTGCGAGCTCGCGATGGCCTGCACGGTGCGGATCGCGGCGGAGAACGCGAAGCTCGGCCAGCCCGAGGTGAAGCTCGGGATCATCGCCGGCTTCGGCGGCACGCAGCGGCTGCCGCGCCTCGTGGGGCGGGGGCGCGCGCTGGAGATCCTCCTCACCGGCGAGCCGATCGATGCGGCGGAGGCGCTGAGGATCGGCCTGGTCAACCGCGTGGTCCCGAAGGACCGGCTGCTCGCGGAGGCCGAGGCCCTCGCGCGGAAGATGATGGCGGCGGGGCCCGTCGCGGTGCGCCTCACGCTCGACGCGGTGGACCGCGGCGTCGAAGCGCCGCTGGAGACGGCGCTCGATCTCGAGGCGACCCTCTTCGGCGCGTGCTTCTCGACGAAGGACATGAGGGAGGGGACTTCCGCGTTCCTGGAAAAAAGACCGGCGAAATTCACGGGGGCATGAGATGGCCGACGACATCGTCATCGTGGACGGCGCGCGCACCGCGTGGGCCGAATACTCGGGCACACCGGGGTTCGGATGGTTCAAGGACGTCACGGCGGTCGATCTCGGGGCCGCCGCGGCGAAGGCCGCGCTCCGCAAGTCGCGCGTCGAGGCCGAGCGGATCGACCACGTCCTCATGGGCAACGCGATGCAGACGGGGCCGGATTCGATGTACGGCGCCCGGCACGTCGCGCTCAAGGCGGGCTGCCGCGTCGAGACCCCCGCCGTCACCGTCAACCGGCTGTGCGGCTCCGGCATCGAGTCCGTCGCCCAGGGCGCGCGACTCCTGCGCACGGGCGAGGCGTCGTGGGTCCTGGCCGGCGGGATGGAGAACATGTCGCAGGCCCCGCACCTGATCCGCGGGATGCGCGGCGAGCCCGTGAAGTTCGGCGCCAACTTCAAGATCGAGGACTCCCTCTTCACGAGCCTCCTCGACCCGTACTGCAACTTCTTCATGGCGCAGACTTCCGACAACGTCGCGAAGAAGTACGGGATCTCCCGGCAGGCGCAGGACGAGTTCGCGCTCCGCAGCCACCAGGAGGGCGTCCGCGCGGTCCGCGAGAACCTCTTCAAGGGGGAAATCGTCCCCGTCCCGGTGAAGCGGAAGGGCGAAGTCGTCGAGTTCGCCTCCGACGATCACATCAAGCCGGACACGACGATCGAGAAGCTCGGGTCCCTGCCCACGGCGTTCGGCAAGGACGGCACGGTGACGGCCGGCAACGCGAGCGGCATCGTGGACGGGGCGTCGTGCCTCGTGCTCACCGCCGGCGCGCGCGCAAGGGAAGCGGGGCTCAAGCCGATCGGACGGTTCGTCTCCCAGGCGGCCGTGGGCGTGCCCCCGGAAATCATGGGGATCGGCCCCGCGCCCGCCATCCGGCGCGCGCTGGAGCTTGCCGACCTCAAGATGGACGCGCTCGACCTCTTCGAGATCAACGAGGCCTTCTCCGGACAGTACCTGGCCGTCGAGAAGGAGCTCGGGCTCGACCGGAAGAAGGTCAACGTCAACGGCGGCGCCGTCGCGCTCGGCCATCCGCTCGGCGCGACGGGCACGCGCCTCCTGCTGACGCTCCTGTACGAACTGCGCCGCCGGAAGAAGAAGCTCGGCGTCGCCTCCGCCTGCATCGGGGGAGGGCAGGGGATCGCGATGATCGTCGAAGCCCTCGCGGCGTGAGGATCGCGTTCGACGGGCCGCTCCGGCGCGTCGCCGGGCCGCGCCCATGCGTCGGCCGCGCCGGCGCGCTCTTCGAGATCCGCGGAGGGGAACTCGCTCCGCTGCCGCTCCCGTTTGCCGACGCCATCCCGCTCGCGATCGACGCCGCGGGGCGCCTGATCGCCGGCCGGGAATCCGGCGACCGCACCGTGCGCCGCTACCGCGGGGAGTCCCTCGATGCGACCTATCCCCTCACGGTCGACGAGGTCGCGTCGCTCGGCGTCTGCGGGAACCGCGTCGTGGCGGTCCGCCGCGACGGGACCGCGCTGGGGATCGACGAGGCGACCGTCCCGCGAGTGGACTACTCCCACCGACTCGCGATGCGTTTCCACTTCGCCGACGGAGGCGACGACCGCATCGCGCTCGCCGGAGCCGAGACGGTCGTATGCGATTTCGAAGGTCGGATCATGGAGCGCCATCCGGCAGCCGCGAAGGTGCGGCTCCGGCCCGGGGGGGTCTGGCGGATCGACGGCGTGCTCCGCCTCGGCGAACGGGTTTTCGGGCCGCGGGACTTCGGCCTTGCCGAGATCGGGGACATCGTCGTCGCGGATGCAGAGTGGGCGCTGGGGGAGGCGCTGGTGCGGATGGAAGTGCCGTAGCGGCTATCGTTCCATCATCCGGCGGAGGATGCGAAGAGACGCCTCATTGCTCTTCTCGAGGCGGTCGAGCCTGCGGATCTGCTCCACGATAGCCCGCATCGTCTCCCGGAAGTCCGCCTGGAACTCCTCGTGCTCCTTCCGGTTTGCCTCCATCATGCGATTGAATCGCTCGTCGTTCGCGCGCCATCGCTCGTCGTTCGCGCGCCATCGCTCACGGTCCTCGAGATAGGCCTTCTCGAGGAGTTCCAGCCGCCGCCGTGCGTCGCCGCTTCCGTTGTCCGCCATACGGGTATCAGAGTATCATGATCGTGCCCACGATGCTACTTCATCGCCTCCGGCCGCCGCACGGTCCCGATCACGCGTACCGCCTCGCGCGGGCCGCGCCCGAGACCCGGGTCTAGGCGCACCACGACGTCGAGAGAGCCGCCGGGTCCGACCCAGCCCGTCATGGCCAGCGCGCCCTCGGAGGCCTCCGCCCGCACCTCTTCCAGGAGCACCCGGCCGTTCTGCACCGAGAACTTCTGCGCGACGGTGTGGAAGCGGGTCGCGATCAGTCCGGGCAAGCCCACGGCCTCGCCCACGACGTGGAGGATGCGGCTCCGCTGGAGATCGGCCCCGAAGATCCGCAGATCCCCGCGCCCCGTGAAGGCGCTCAGGAGGCCTCCGGCGCGGTCGGCGCGAGCCTCGCCCTCGACGTGCAGGTCCATTCCTCCCTTGTGGGTGCCGCCGTCCTCCACCTCCACCATGGGCTGGAGGTTGCGGACGGCCTCCACGACGAAGTCGTTCACGTCGACGTTCTGGGCACTGAGGGAGAGGCGTCCCGACGCGCCCTGCGGCCGAATCTCCAGCCGCCCGCGAGCACTAACGGCGCCGCCGTTGACCCTCGCGCTCAGCCCGCGAACCTCGAGCCGGACGGCGTCCTTCCGCGCGTCGAGCTCGCCCGACGCCCAGATGTCATCGATCCGGACGGGCTCGATGAAGGAGGGGTGGTCGATGACGACGACGCCCCATTCGATCGTGAAGTCGGTGAGATAGAGGCCCTTGAACCGGCCCGCGAAGGGCGAGCGGATCGACGGCGGCCGCACGGGGACGCCGGCCGCCTGCGCCACCTCGCCCCGCCACTTCAGTTCCATCCTCGGCTCACGCAGCACCGCGGCCGCCTTTGGGCGCTTCGAGAAGACCCTCATCGGACGCGGGCGGAATCCGACTTCGCGCACGGTCCAGACCGCCTCCATGTCGCCGAGCGACGTCGGATCGGTGCGGACGTCGGTCGCGACGAACCCGTTCTTCCAGGTGAAGTCGAGCTTGCCGATATGGACGGGCGTCCCCAGGGCGGAGGACATTTCCCGCTCCGCCTTCCGGAGCGCCCAGTCGGAGCGCGCGGCCCGCGGCACCGCGAAGTAGCCGACCGCCGCCGCGACGACGGCGACGGCCGCCGTGAAGAGGATCAGCCGTTTGGCCCAGCGCCGCACCGGGCAGCATCGACCGCGTGGTTCGCACCGCATCATGTCCGCACCTCGCGCGTTTCCCGTTCCATGAGTATATCACTATCTAGGACGAGCCTCCGCATCGAATCTTGCGGCGCATTTCCTCCAGCAGAGCGCAAGGGGAACCGATAGAATTAGCGATAGGGTCGAGTCCGGGCGGGTGGGGCTGGAAACCCCACACCAAAAGCTCCCTGTCAACTTTTGGTGTCGAGTTCGGATGGGGCTGGAAATGCGGCGACTTCGCTGGATCGTGCTGGGCGCGCTGGCGATGGAGGCATGCAGCCTCAAGAACGCGGACGACGCTCCCTCGCGATACTCGCTCGTCTTCTCCGAGTCTCCGATCGTCTTTCCCGACACCTTCCCCACGCGGTCCAAGACCAAGGTCGTCTCCCTCGCCAACGACGGCCAGATCGCGATCCAGGTGTCGCTCCTCGCGGCACCGGCGCCCCCGTTCACCGCCGCCTTCTCGCAGGCGCTCCCCCTGACCCTGCAACCCGGCGTCTCGATCGAGATTACGCTGACCTTCGCTCCGGCAAGCACTTCCCTGTTCACGGGCCAGATCGTCCTCGCCACCTCGGCCCCCACGATGCCCACGCTCGCCTTGACTCTCACGGGCTGGGGCCGTCCCGGAGTCGCGAGCGCGCACGTCGTGGGAGGCCTCTCGGACGCTTCCGCGCCCTATCGCATGGCGGACGGCCGTCTCGTCTTCGCGGCGTCCGGACCGGATCTGACGCTCGGCACCGACGACGATCAGCTCGTCCTCTACCATCCCGGGAAAGACGAGGTCACCGCCCTCAGTGTGCCCGCGATCGCCCAGGGGCCGACGTCCCAGAAGGCCGCCACCGGTCCCTACGTCTTCGTCCCCACGGGCGGACCGAACATGACGGTCGGCGACGCGGACGACACCCTCGTGATGATCCAGTTCGAGGGGGAAGTGACCACGATCTACAGCGCCACCGTGGGGGCGCTTGCCACCACGTCGATCGGCCGGCCGATGGAGTACGTCGGATGGTTCGCGGCGATCGCGACCGGGGGACCGAACTCGACCTTCAACGACTTCGACGACGAGGTCGTCCTCGTAAAGTTCCTGCCGACGCTCTCGGTCGTGCACGTGACCGTCGGCTATCTGGACCCCGCCTCGCCGGTCTGCTGGCCGGCCAGCGCATCCGACGGCGTCCTGGCGTTCGCAAGTCCCGGCCCGAGCCTCGCCTTCGGAGACGGGGACGACCGCGTCTGGTTCCTGACGTTCAGTCTCGACGCGGGAACCCTCACGGCTGCCTCCATGGCCGTGACGGGACCGCTCGACCCCGTGCTTTCCGCGCTCCGGGTCTGGCATCCTCAGTTCGCGGCGCAGATGCGGCCCGGAGTAGACGGCGCCATGGGCACGCCCGACGACGTCTTCGTGATGCTCGATACGGGCGGCGCCGTGATCACTCCCATTTCCATTCCCAACGCGACCGGACACGTGGAGATCTACGGCCAGTCGGTTTTCAACTTCGGGTTCGGCGAGCTCCTGGTCGGCTCGGCGGGACCGGACGGAACCGCAGGAACACCGGACGACGTCGTGTACTACATCGCGGTCAAGATCTGGTCGGGCGTCCAGTCGGTGATCGCCGTGCCGTTCGCGGGGACCGTCCCGTTCCTCGGCTCTTCGGAGTTCTCCGTGCCGACCTCGTCGTCGTACCCCAGTCCCGTCGGCCTCCTGGAGCCGAACACGTACCTGATCCATGGGACGCAGTTCCTGGCCCTCTCCGTCGGCGGAGACACCCTTCCGGGCACGTTCGACGACGCCGTGAACTTCGCCACGGTCCCCATGCCGATCACGGGCCCGATCACGTCCGGCTCGGCAACGATCGGACGACTGTCGCCCGCGAGCGTACCGGCCATCCTGCAGCCGGCGCTCGCCGTGTTCACGGGGCTGGGCGCCGACGGCCTTCCCCTGAATGCAGACGACGTGATCCATGTCGCCCTGTTCCGTGAATCTCCGGCCTGGGTCGGGAGCTTCCCCCTCGCCGGATTGGCCTCCACGCCGGTGTCACGCCCCGTCCCCGTTTCGCCGTACCGGTTCATGATCTTCGCGGCAGGCGCGGACATGACGATGAACACGGCGGACGACGCGCTCGTCCTGGTCACCCTCACGCCGCCGTAGTTTGGTTTGAACGCCGCTCCGCCCCGCTTTACAATAATGCTCCCGCCACGAGCGCCTGCTGCCAAGCCCGCATCGACGAGGAGGCGGTCCCCGGAGGAACCCGGCATGAGCGATCCGGCCAAGGAGTGGATGCTCGGCCTGCACGGCCACGAAGACCTCGTGGGGATCGAGGAGGTCCTGCGCCTCGTCCGCGGCGGGCAGCTCCGCGGCACCGACATGATCCGGAGGGTCGGCGAACCGTGGCGCGCGGTGGCGGAGATCCCGGAGCTCGCGGCCCACCTCGCCGTTCCTGCGGAGCGGCCGGCGTCGGGACGCTTCGCGCGGCCGTCCGAGAAGACGGCGCGTTTCCGCCACTCGGCTCCGGGGCGCAACGAAGGCCGCCCGGAGCCTCCCGGGCGCCCAACCCCCAGGCCGGGTTTCGAGTCCCTCAGCGCGCGCTACTTCTCACCCACGGATCTCATGCGCGCGATGACCTACGTTTTCCAGCCCTCGAAGCTGCTCCTGGCGGCCATCCTCCTCGTGCCGGCGTGGATCGCCTTTTCGGCGACGCGGCACGCCGCATCCCGCGTTCTGCAGGCCGCCGGGCTGATGGCGGCCGTCGTCGCGTGCTGCGCGGCGGCCATCGCCCTCTGCTACATGACCCGCCGCCAGGTGGAGGGGATCCCGCCCCGGTGGCGGGAAGGGGTGCGTCACCTGCTTCGGAACCTCGGCGCCGCCCTCCTTCTCCCCCTGTTCGCCGCCGTCTCCCTCGGAATCCCCATGGCGGCACTCGCGGCGGTCGCGTCGGCGGGTCGGTCGAGCGAGACCCTGACCGCCGTCCTCCGCCACGCATACCTGGTCCCGTTCCTCGTGGGGCTCCTCGTCGTCGGCGTCGGCACCCTTTTCGGTCTGGCACTCATGACCGTCACACCCGGTCTGGCCGTGGAGGGCGGCTCCCTTCGCGACGCGGTCCGCACTTCGCTCTACTACGCGCGGACGCAGGGTGGACGTCTCCTGCTGCACGGATTCGTGGTCGCGATCGCCTGCGCCGCCACCTGGCACGCGTGCGCGTGGTCTCTCGGACTTGCGCATGCGCTGCCCGGGGTCGTCGGGATCGGGATGGGGAACATCCCCGCCTTCACCCGCGCGGTCACGGAAGGGATGCGGGATGGACTGGCCCTCGCGATCCCGGCGTCGGTCTTCGCGACGATGAGCGTCCTCTCGTACCTCATCCTCCGCCAGGAGGACGTCGTCTACTCGACGGACGGGGAGGGTCGGGAGGAGACGCGGGTGAGCGACGAGACGCCCGTCGGATAGGGACCGGCTACTCGCCCTTCCTCCACAGGCGGCCCTCCTCCTTCGCGGGCCAATCGGCCGGGAAGACCCCGGTGAGCGCGGGAGGACGGCCCGCGGTCAGTACGTCGCCATCGAAGGAGCGCGAGAGGAGGACGTTCTCCTCGCCGATCAGGAACACCCTCTGCCCCCTGCGCCCCGGCTCGGGCAGGGCGGAGACACCGAAGGCCCGGTCCCGCGCGAAAGCATTCCCCGTCGCGTCGCGGCCGAGCATGCGGAACCAGTTCCCCACCCGCGGCGCGGAAGAGGAAAGCGACTCGCGGGGGTCGAGATCGGCCGTCGCGATGCCGGCGTCGAGGAGACGGATCGGAGTCCCTCCGGCGCGGAAGAAGTGGAGGCCGGAGACGTCCGCCGTCCAGAAGTCGCGCACGCCGTTGCCGTCCGCGTCCTCGGAACGGAACCGCTGCTCGGCCGCGGCGATCGCGCGCAGGTCCGCCGCCGCCCTGCGCTCCCCCTCGACCGCCCGTGCGCGCAGGAGGACCGGCATCACGACCACGATCCCGACCGCCGCGATCGGGACGAGCGCGCAGATCCCGATGAGGATCTTCGCCGGGAGCGGGAGCCCCGATCGGGAGGGCTCGGGCCCTATTCCCATTTCGTCCATCGACCCGACAAGTCCAGATCCGTCGGCCAGTTCCCGTCGAAGGACCCGCTGCGGCGCGGGAGCGCGGCGGACCGGTCCAGCACGTCCGCACGGAAGTCCCGCCGGAACATGATGTTGCCCTCGTTGAGGATGTACACGTGCCGCCCGGTGGAACCGTAGTTCTCCGGCAAAGCGGCGACGCCGAATCGAGAGGTGCTGCGTTTGCACTCGCCGGTGCCGTCCGTGTCCTGCCGATACGCGCCGGATCCGCCCAAGGCCGCGACCTGCCGGTCCTCGTCGAGCGCCATGTACCAGTACCCGTGTTTCGCCGACTGGATCCCGTACCGCGAGACGGGAACCGAGTAGCAATCGGAACCTCTTACGTTCAGGCCGGGGTCCGGCGCCGCGTCGGCCAGCGCGAGGTCGACCTCGATCAGCTTGATCGGCGCGACGGACGGGCTTCCCGTCCAACCGTTGTCGATGCAGTAGAGGCCTGCGACGTCTCCGGTCCAGAAGTCCATGATCCGGTTGCCGTCGCGGTCGTTCGACCGGAAGTCGGCCTGCGCGGTCGCGATCGTCTTGAGCGACGCGGCGGCCCTGCGCTCGCCTCCCGCGCCCTTGGCCTTCAGGAGTGCGGGGACCGCGATCGCGGCCACGATGGCGATCACGCAGACGCCCCCGAAGACCACCGCCAGCACGACGACCCACGCGGGGAGACCGGACGACGAAGGCCGGGGCGGGATGTACATGGGCGGGGGAGAGGCCGCGCCGCCTCCGATGGGGTTCTTGCAGAAACGGCAGATCGTCGCGGCCGCCTTGATCGTCTCCGCGCAGAACGGGCACTTCATCTCGTCGTTCATGGGGGACCTCCGTATCCGCTTCTTACATATATCAGGTTGGCGGGTCGCCGGGCACAACCAAAATCGTTCAACCCGGGTCCCGCCCCGGACATGAGCCATCAGAGAAGGAGAGAAGAGATGAAGACGAACACCCACATCAATGCGGCGGGGGTGCCCGGCGGCAGCGGGGCGACTGTGGACGTCTATTAGGACCTATCCCAGCACAGGCAGCGCGGTCGCGGCGGGAGGACCGAAATGGCTCAACCGGAGCCCCGTACGCCGCATGATCCTGTGGAAACAAAAGGAGACAAGCGATGAAGACGGAGAGCGGATGCAAGGCGGGGGGAGTCGGCGGCTGGATCTGGATTACGGAGTGAGACGCGAGACCGGAGCGCCCCATCCCGACGCGGATCAGAAAGGACCGACAAAAAAAAACCCTCGGGTGACCGAGGGCTTTTTTTAGCCTGGCAACGACCTACTTTCCCGCCGAAGTAATTCCCGGCAGTATCATCGGCCCCAAGGGCTTAACTTCCGTGTTCGGAATGGGAACGGGTGTTGCCCCTTGGGAATCGGGTCACCAGGCGAGCGGAAATATAGCGGGGCGGCGGGGCGGGGTCAAGAAAAAACGGCTCCGTCCTTTCCGCCTTGTGCTATAGTGCCCGCGCGTCATGCCGCTCAAGATCGCCGTTCCCAACAAGGGCCGCCTCGCCGAGGAGGCGCTCGACGCCCTGCGGTCGATCGGCCTGCGCGTCGGCCATGCACAAGACCGCACGCTGGTCTCGAACATCAACGGCGGCCGCTACCAGGTGCTCTTCACCCGCGCGCAGGACATTCCCGAGTTCGTCGAGTTCGGCGCCGCCGACCTCGGCATCACGGGCCTCGACCTCGTCCACGAGACGGGGGCTAGGGTCGTCAAGGCGCACGACTTCCCGTTCGGCACCTGCCGCCTGGTCCTGGCCGCGCCGGAGACGGCGAAGATCACCTCCGTCGAGGACGTCCCCGCCGACTCCCGGATCGCGACGTCCTTCCCGAACCTCACACGGCGGTTCTTCAAGAAGCGGCGCAAGCGGGTGCGGATCGTCCCGATCAGCGGCGCCTCGGAGATCGCACCCGCGATCGGCGTCGCCGACCTCATCGCGGACCTCACGGCGACGGGCGCGACGCTGAAGCAGAACCATCTGACGCTCGTCGACGTCATCCTCGACTCCTGGGCCGTCCTGATCGCCTCCCCCGCCTCCTTCAAGGCCAGGCACGGGGAGATCGACGACCTGCTCCACGCGCTCACCGGCGTCCAGGCCGCATCCCGCAAGCGCTACCTGATGGCGAACGTAGAGAAGAAGAGGGTCGCCGAGGTCACGAGGATCGTCCCGGGGCTGTCCGGGCCGACCATCGTGGAACTCGCCGTCCCCGGCATGGTCGCGGTCCACGCGGTCGTGGACGAGGACGAGATCAACAACGTCGTGCCGAAGCTCAAGCGCGCGGGGGCCACGGGGATCCTCGTGCTCCCGATCGAGAGGCTCATCCCGTGATCCCGGTCCGCTCCCTAGCCGAGTACGCGATCGACCGCAAGGCCGTGGTGGACGACGCCACCTTCGCCTCCTGCCGCGGGATCGTGGAGGACGTGCGCCGCCGCGGCGACGCCGCGGTGCGGGAGTACGCGAAGCGCTTCGATCGCGTCGAGCCTGCCTCCTTCGAGGTCAACACCGCGGAGATCGAAGCGGCCATGGGCTCCGTCGCCCCCGAGGTGCAGGCGGCGATCCGGACCGCGTACGACCGCGTCTTCCGGTTCCACCACCAGGGGCTCCTTCGCGGATTCGAGGACACGTCGCGCCCGGGCGTGACGCTCGGGATGCGCGTCGTGCCCTTCGAGCGCGCAGGGATCTACGTCCCCGGCGGGCTGGCGGCCTATCCCTCCAGCGTGTGCATGGCCGCCGCGGCCGCGAACGTCGCGGGCGTTCGCGAGACGATCCTCTGCACGCCCCCCGAACCGCAGGCGACCCTCCTCTGCGCGGCGAGGATCTGCGGCGTCACGCGCGTTTTCCGCATCGGCGGCGCCCAGGCCGTCGCGGCGATGGCGTACGGCACCGAGAGCGTCCCCGCGTGCGAGATCGTCGCCGGGCCGGGCAACCGCTTCGTCACGGCCGCGAAGAAGGCCGTCGCCGACGATGTCGCGATCGACTTCCTCGCGGGCCCGACCGAGGTCCTCGTCCTCTCCGACGGCACGACTTCGCCGCGGTTCGTCGCGGCGGACCTGATCGCGCAGGCGGAGCACGACCCCGCCGCCCTCTCGATCCTCGTGACGACGTCGCGCGAGCAGGCGGAGGCGGTGGCGCGGGAGTTCTCCGTCCAGATCCCGCGGCTGGAACGCGCCGCGATCGTCGTGCACGCGCTGCGCGACCACGGCGCCCTCCTCGTCGCGCCCGATTTCGACGCCGCCGTCGCCTTCGCGAACCGCCTGGCGCCGGAGCATCTCGTGATCTCCACCCGCGACCCGATGGAGGTCCTCCCGCGGATCCGGCACGCGGGCGCGGTCTTCCTCGGCGAGCACTCTCCGGTCGCGATGGGCGACTACGGCTCCGGGCCGAACGCCATCCTGCCCACGCTCGGCGACTCCCGCCGCCGCAGCGGCCTGAGCGCGAACACGTTCGTCAAGACGATCACGTACGAGCGGCTCACCCCCGAGGCCCTCGCGCGCGAGGCCGCCCCCGCGATCGCCCTGGCGACCGTGGAGGGGCTCGGCGCCCACAGGAGGTCGATCGAGATCCGCCATGAACCGCGTTAGACTCCGCCGGGATATCGTCGAGGTTCCTCCGGAAGATCGGCGTATGATGTCTGTGAAAGGAATCTAACGGGGTGAACCCTGACCTCCTCGTCCGACGCTCGATCTCGGGACGCCGCCCTCCCTCCTACCCCGAGGACGACCCGGGATTCCTGCGCATGGACGGCAACACGAACCTCCTGGGCCAGAACCCGGCCGTCGAGCGCGTGGCCGCTCGCGCCGCCTCGCTCGAGCTGAACCACTATCCGTCCGCGATCTCGGCCGCGTTGCGCGCCGAACTGGCCCGGCGGCACGGCGTCCCCCCGGACCAGGTGATCGTCGGCAACGGGTCCGACGAACTGATCGACTTCTTGACGAAGGCCTTCGTCGAGCCCGGAGACGTCGTCGCGATGCCGACGCCGACCTTCGTGATGTACCCCTTCTACGCCCGTGTCAATCTCGCGCGCGTCGTCGAAGTCCCGCTCGTCCGTCCCGGCTTCGATCTGGACGTGGACGGGCTCCTGCGGGCGAAGCCGAAGCTGCTCTTCGTCGCGTCGCCGAACAACCCGACCGGGAATGCCTTCCCCGAACGCGACCTCGATCGGCTCGTCGCCGAGGCGCCGGGGATCGTCGTCATCGACGAGGCCTACGCGGACTTCTGCGGCCAGGACTACACGCGAAACCTCCGCTCCGACCTCGTCGTGCTGCGGACGTTCTCGAAGTCGTTCGGCCTGGCGGGGCTCCGGGTCGGCTACGCCGTCGGTCCCGCGGCGCTGGTCGCGAAGCTGGAGTGCGTGAAGCCGCCCTTCAGCGTCGGGACGTTCGCGGAGGCGGTCGCGCTGGAGGCGCTCCGGGATCCGGCGTTCGTGCGCGGATCGGTCGAGACGATCGTCCGGGAGCGGGACCGGCTCGCGGAGGATCTCAAGGGGCTCGGTTTCCATCCGGCGCGCTCCGACGCGAACTTCCTCCTGGTCGAGGTGGGCGACGGCCGCGGGGTCCGCGAGTTCCTCCGGGGGCGCCGGATCCTGACGCGAGACCTGGCCGACTTCCCCGGGCTGGAGGGCTTCGTCCGCTTCACGGTGGGAAGTGCCGAACACAACGACCGGCTCTTGACGGCTCTTTCGGAATGGAAAGCGTCCCCTTCACGCTAGTAGACTACGGCGTGGGCAATCTCCACAGCCTGGCGAAGGCGTTCGAGAACGCCGGCGCGCCGGTTTCGATCGAGACCGATCTCGCGAAGATCGTCTCGGCACGCTGCCTTCTGCTGCCGGGCGTGGGGGCGTTCGCGAAGGTCGCGGCGCAACTCGCGCCCGCTCGCGCGGAACTCCGCGCGGAGCTCGAGGCGGGCCGGCCGGCGTTCGCCGTCTGCATCGGCATGCAAGTCCTGTACGAGTCGAGCGAGGAGGGGGCGGGGGAGGGGATCGGGTTCTTCGAAGGACCCGTGCGCCGCCTCGCCCACCCGCGCCTCCCGCACATCGGATGGAACTCGGTGACGCACGACGGGACGGGGCCGTTCCGCAGTCTGGCGCCGGACCCGTTCCTCTACTTCGTCCACTCCTTCGCGCCCGGGACGGTCGGGGCCGTCGCGACCGCCGACTACGGCGGTCCGTTCGGCGCCGCAGCGGTCAGGGGAAACACCTGGGCCGTCCAGTTCCACCCCGAGAAGTCCGGCGCGACCGGGCTGCGGATCATCCGGAACTTCGTCGAGTTCGCGTCGGTGCGGGCATGATCGTCTACCCTGCCCTGGACCTCCTCGACCGCAAGGTCGTGAAGCTCGACGCCACGCACAAGGCACCGGAGAAGGTCTACGGCACGCCTGTGGAGGTGGCGGAGCGATGGATTGCGGCGGGCGCGACGTGGCTCCACATCGTGGACCTCGACGGGGCCTTCGGCACGGGGAGCAACGACGTCCCCATCATCCAGACGATTCCCCGGTGCCACGCGAACGGAGTGCACGTCCAGGTGGGCGGCGGCATCCGGGACGAGCGGCGCCTGCGGTTGTTCACGGAGGGCAAGTACGCCGCGGACCGGATCGTCGTCGGCACGCGGGCGGTCACGGACCCGGATTGGCTGGCGAAGATGGCGGCGGCGCATCCGCACCGCCTCGTGGTCGCGGTGGACGCGTCGGGGTTCGACGTCCTCATCGAGGGGTGGCAGAGGACCGCGGGCATCGACGTCCGCGACTTCGTGCGGGCGGCCTCGGTGCATCCCGTCGCGGGTTTTCTCTACACCAACGTCCGCGTCGAGGGGCGCGGCGCGGGGATGGAATGGGACCCGGTCGAGGCGGTCGTCGAGGCGTCGCCGCGGCCGGTGACGTTCTCCGGCGGCATCACGTCGCTGGAAGACGTGCGCAAACTCCGCGAGCTGGGAGCCGACGGGGCGATCATCGGGTCCGCGCTCTACGCGGGCCGGTTCACGTTCGAGGAGGCCCGGGAGGCCGCGCAGTCATGAGGAAGAAGCGGATCGCGCGCCGGTCGCGGGAAACGGACGTCGCCGTCTCCCTCGAACTCGACGGCGGCGGGCGCAGCGACGTTTCCCTCCCGGACCGCTGGCTGCGGCACATGATCGAATCGCTGGCGAAGTTCGCCGGCTTCGACGTCAAGGTCCGGGCGCAAGGGGACTTCGCCCACCATGTGAACGAGGACCTCGCGATCACCCTGGGACGGGCCTTGCGGGGCGCGCTCCGCGACCGGCCCGTCCGGCGCGTCGGCTCGGCGACCGTCCCGATGGACGACGCGCTCGTCACGGTCGCCGTGGACCTCGTGGACCGTCCCTACTGCGAGGCCGACCTGCCGGACGCGATGCTCGCCCACTTCCTCCGCAGCTTCGCCATGGAGGCGCGGATCACCCTCCACGCCGTCGTGGTCCGGGGCAAGGACTTCCACCACGTGAACGAGGCGTGCTTCAAGGCCCTGGGCCTGGCGCTGCGGGAGGCGACGCGGCCCGCGGAGGGGCTGAGGAGCACGAAGGGGGCCGTGAGGTGGAACCGCAGGTGACCGCAATCTGGGAGCGTAAGTTCATGCCGCAGAGACTCAAACCCGACTCCGTGGCGGTGGCGGACGGAATCGCCGCCGTCCGGGAGATCGTGGAATCCAGCATCCATCTCATTCTGAGCGACATCCCGTACGGGATCGGTGCGGATGAATGGGATGTGCTTCACAACAACACCAACTCGGCCTTGCTTGGCACCAGCCCGGCGCAAGTGAAGGCGGGCGCCGTGTTTCGGCGCAGGGGAAAACCGCTCAACGGGTGGTCGGAGGCCGATCGGAGAATACCGGTGGAATATCAACGCTGGTGCGGTTCCTTCGCAGGGGAATGGCTCCGGATCCTGAAGCCGGGAGGCAGCGCAATGGTCTTCGCCGGCCGCCGGCTCTCGCATCGCTGCGTCGTAGCGTTCGAGGATGCGGGGTTCACGTTCAAGGACTCTCTGGCCTGGCTGCGTGAGACCGCACCTCACCGGGCGCAGCGGCTCAGCGTCGTGTTTCAAAGGCGGGGGGATGAGGCGAGCGCGGCACAATGGGAGGGCTGGCGCATCGGCAATCTTCGCCCCACGTTCGAACCCATCCTGTGGTTTGTGAAACCCTATGTGATCGGGACAACGATCGCAGACAACGTACTGGCTCACGGCGTCGGGGCGTTCAACGAGCGGGCTTTCGTCGCGCACGAGCGCGTTCCGGACAACGTGTTGAAATCGGGGTTCAGCAAAGGCGAAGGGGGCCTCCACATTGCCCAGAAGCCCGTCAAGCTGCTTCGCGCCTTGATAGATCTCGCGACACTGCCTGGGCAAGTCGTTCTCGATCCGTTCTGCGGAAGCGGTTCCACCCTTGTCGCGGCGAAATCGGTCGGCAGACGGTACATCGGGTGCGATGTCGACGCCGACGCCGTAGGAGTCGCGAAGGAGCGTCTTGCCTCGGACATCTTCGAAACGGCAGCTCCGCGCGAGGGGCATGATGCTGAAATCGCACCAAGGCGACCGGACTGAATCCGCGTTCATCTGCGGTTGCAATGCTGACCAAACGCATCATCCCGTGCCTCGACGTGCGCGCCGGCCGCGTCGTGAAGGGCGTGAAGTTCCGCGACCTCGCCGACGTCGGCGACCCGGCGGAGCTCGCGGCCCGCTACGAGCGCGAGGGCGCGGACGAGATCGTCTTCCTCGACGTGACCGCGACGGTCGAGGGGCGCCGCGCGATGCTGGACGTCGCGCGCCGGACCGCCGAGCGGCTCTTCATCCCCCTCACGATCGGCGGCGGCATCCGCACGTACGCGGATTTCCGCGACACCCTCCGCGCGGGCGCGGACAAAGTCTCCGTCAACACGGGCGCCGTGGAGCGCCCCGCGCTCATCCAGGAAACGTCGCGCGACTTCGGCGCGCAGTGCGTCGTCGTCGCGATCGACTCGAAACGGGAGGGGGGCGGGCACCGCGTGCACACGCGCGCCGGGACGCTGCCCGCGGGCCTCGACACGATCGACTGGGCCCGCCGGGTCTGCGACCTCGGCGCTGGGGAGATCCTCCTCACGAGCATGGACGCGGACGGCACGACTTCGGGGTACGACATCGAGCTCACCGCGCGGGTGGCGGAAGCGGTGCCCGTGCCGGTCATCGCCTCCGGCGGCTGCGGCTCGGCGGAGCATATCCACGACGTGCTGACCGCGGGCCGCGCCGACGCCGCGCTTGCGGCGTCCATCTTCCACTACGGAACGACGACCGTGGCCGCCGTCAAGGAGCGCCTCCGCGGAAAAGGAGTGCCGGTCCGATGAAACTCATCCCCGTCGTCGCCCAGGACGCGCGGACGAACGCCGTCCTCATGCTCGCCTACGCCGACGCCGGGGCCCTCCGCCGCGCGCGCCGCACCGGCTTCATGCACTACTGGAGCCGAAGCCGCCGCGCCTACTGGAAAAAAGGCGAGACGTCCGGGAACACCCAGCGCCTCGTCGGTCTCCACTACGACTGCGACCGGGACGCGATCCTGGCGCGCGTGGAGCAGAAGGGGCCCGCCTGCCACCGCGGGACGCCGACCTGTTTCGGCGACGGCTTTCCGGACCTCCTCGACCTCCTCGAGCGCACTATCGACGATCGACGCCGGCGGCCGAAGGAGGGCTCCTATACGAACCGGCTGCTTGCCGACCCGGCGCTGCTGCGCGACAAGCTGATCGAGGAGGCGTGCGAGCTGGCGATGGCGTCGCGGGGACGGAAACGGGCGGCGGTCGTCGCGGAGGCGGCGGACCTCCTCTATCACGCGCTGGTGCTGCTGGCGGCCGCGGACGTGAGCTTGGCCGACGTGAAGCGGGAACTGGCGCGCAGGCACCGGCGTTGAGGCCCCCCGCTCACTCGGGCCCCGAACCCTCCAGGTGGCGGTGGAGCAGCCGCCAACTCGCGTCCATTCGCTCTGAGAGACGCATCAGCTCGCGAAGCATCCCCTCCAGCTTGCGATCGTTCGCCTGCCAACGCCGCTCGCTCTTGAGAATGTACTCTCCGATCCGCCTCCACCGTTCCCGGTCCTCCCGGCAGATCCGCCCGAGATCGCTCAACCGCTTCTCCGTCTTTCCATTGTTCGCCATATCGAGAGTCTACCAGCCTGGGGCAACCGGGACAACGCGAATCGCCGTCACGCGTCCAGCGCCCGCTCGCCGTCCCGCAGGAAATCGCGCCAGATCCGGTAGCGTCCCGAGTCGAGCTGGTGGTCCACGAACGGGTTCCGCCTGGGCGCGCGCGGCTCCCGGATGAGCCGCATCGAGGCCTCCTGCGGCAGCCGCCCGCCCTTGCGCGTGTTGCAGTCGTTGCACGCGGTCACGACGTTCGTCCACGTCGAGCCGCCCCCGCGCGACTTCGGCACCACGTGGTCGATGCTCAACCGCGACACCGGGAAGCGCCGCCCGCAATACTGACAGTGGTGGTCGTCACGCACCAGGACGTTGCGGCGGTTGTATTTCACGTCGTTGCGCGGGACCTTCTCGTACCGGACGAGCCGGATCACGCGGGGGACCAGGATGGAACGCCTCGGCGTGCGCACGAAGAGCTGATGGTCGGGCGGACCCGCCAACTGGCGGTCCGTGAAGCGGAGCCAGCCGTCGAAGTCGAGCGACACGTACTGCCCCTCTTCCTGGTCGATCGCCTCGGCCCGCCCGCGGTAGAGGAGGACGAACGCGCGTCGCGCCGGGACGATGCGGACGGCGGCGTAGTGGCGGTTGAGGACGAGCACGCTCGCGGAGAGCGCCTGCTCCCCTAGGCCGCCTGCTGCGCCGGACTCGTCCATTCGCGGCACCATTATACCGACCGGGCCCGGCGCGGGGAAGGGGCCGCGGTCGAAAACCGAAACCGCCGATCCCCGCGGCGGTATACTCCTACCGATGGCCCCCGCAGATCCGCCCGCGGACGGCCTCGATCCGGGAGAGGGCACCACTCCGATCGAGTCGATCGGAGCCCGCGCGCTGACGCGCGGCTTCGTCACGCAGGTCCAGTTCCAGGAGGCCCTCCGGGAGCAGGCGCGAAGGCACCAGTCGGGCAGGGAGGTTTCCATCCTCCGCATCCTCGTGGACCTGGGATTCCTCACCGAGTCGCAGCGGCGGGAGATCGAGACCGCCCCCGATGCTCCTCCTCCCCCGGCCACCGCAAGACGGCTCGGCCGCTACGCCCTCAAGCGCGAAATCGCCCGCGGCGGAATGGGCGTCGTATACGAGGCCCTGGATCCGGAATTGCGCCGCGTCGTCGCGCTGAAGGTCGTCCGGGAAGGGGAGGCGGACGACGAGTACATCGCGCGCCTCCGCCGCGAAGCCACCATCGCGGCCCAGCTTCACCATCCGAACATCGTGCCCATCCATGAGATCGGGTCCGCCCCCGGCGAGAACGGCCGCAAGATCCACTTCATCGCGATGGACTTCATCGAAGGCCGCACGTTCGAGGCGATCCTGCGCGATGCCAAGCGCGACCGGGCCACCCTGCTGCGGATCCTCGAGGACGTCGCCTGCGCGGTGGCGTATGCCCACGGCCGCGGGGTGATCCACCGCGATCTCAAACCCGCCAACGTGCTGGTCGACGGAGAAGGCCGGGTCTTCCTCACGGACTTCGGCCTCGCGCGCGCCGCCGGGGACCGGACGAAGCTCACCCAGTCGAACACGGCGCTCGGAACTCCCGCGTACATGTCGCCCGAGCAGGTCACCGGCGACACGGCGGGTCTCGACGCGCGCACGGACGTGTACGCGCTCGGGGTCATGCTCTACGAGATCCTCTCGGGCCGCCCGCCCTTCCGCGGCGACTCGATCGCCGTGCTCTTTCACCAGATCCTCTACGACGAACCCGCCCGACCCCGCCGCATCGACGCCACGATCGAGCCCGAGCTGGAGGCGATCTGCCTGACGGCGATGGACCGGGAGCGCGACCGCCGCTATCCCTCCGCCGAGGAGTTCGCCCGCGACCTCTCGCGCTTCCGGCAGGGCGAGCCGGTGGCGGCGAGGCCGCCGGGGATCCTCCGCTCCATGCGGCTCAGGGCGCGCCGTCACCGGACGGCCCTGGTCGCGGCCGTCGCGCTGGTCGTGCTTGCGACCACCTCGGCGGCGTTCCTCCTGCGCGTCCGCTCCGAGCGGCGGAAGGCCCTGGAGCAGCTCCGGAAGCGCACCGAGAAGATGCTCGAAGCGGCGCTGGCGATCCGGCGCACCGGGAAGAGCGAGGCGATGGAACCCTTCGTGCGGGAGACGGAGGAGGCCTGCCGGGAGACGATGGCATCGTACCCGCAACTTGCCGAACCCCACTATCGCCTCGGCCGGATGTATCGGGCGCTCGTTAGGGACGAGGCGGCGCTGGCGCAGCAGGACGAGGCCCTTCGCAAGGACCCCGAGTACGGCCCCGCCCTCTATGAACGGATCGTCCTCGTCGCGCGCCTGTACCGACGCCGCATGGACCTCCTGGTGGAGGACGGGTGGGGGGACGAGGGGCAGGTGTGGATCCGGGCCCAGTCGGGGGTGCCCAGTTCGGTCCGGCCCCCCCGCGAGCTGGCCGGGAAGGACGCGGAATCGCGCCGGCTCCGCGCGCGGATGGAGGAGGACGTCCGCACCCTCGCGTCCGCGGAAGCCGCGGGTCTCCGCCCCGGCGAGACCGCCTGCGCCCGGGGGCTCACGGCATGGGTCCAGGGAGACGTCGCGCGCGCCCGGAACCTCCTCGCCGAGGCCCTGCGTCTGGAACCCAACATCGAGGAGGCCTGCGAGACGCTCGCGTGGATCGCCCTGGACGCGGCGAAGTACGAGGATGCGGTGCGATGGTGCACGGAGGGCTGGGAGCGCGACCGGGGATACGGACCTCACATCGAGACGCGCGCCATGGCCCACATCCTGTGGGGCCTCGACCGGACATCGAGAAAGGAAGAGCCCGGCGAGCAATACGAGTCCGCGATCCGCGACTACGACGATGCGCTCGCACGCGGGGCGACCCCGGCCCGGACTCTCGTGCGGCGCGGCGCGGCGCGGCTGGCCTGGGCAGCCTGGAAGCTGGGCCGATGGGAGGACTTCGTCCGACTCAGCGAGGAGGCCCAGGCGGACTTCGCGGCGGCGATCGCGGCCGATCCGTCCTCCCCCGGTCCGTGGCAATGGCGCGGGGTCGTTCATGCGGCCCAGGCCTGGAACGAGCTGACCCAGATGAAGGATCCGATCCCCTCCTCCGACCGTGCTCTCGAGGACCTGGACAAGGCCATCGAGCTGCGTCCGGACCGCGCGTCGCCGTGGATCTACCGCGGCATCAGCCGCATTGTCCGCATCTTCTTCCGGATAACGCGGATCCTGGACGCGAGGCCGGATTGCATCGCCGCCATCGAAGACCTGGATCGGGCGCTGAAACTCGACGACACCCGCTACGAGGCCTGGATGTGGCGCGGGGTCGTGCGAGGCGTGCTGTCGCTGCTCACGGTCGGGGACCCGAAGACCCAGGATGCGATCTACCGGACCGCGCTGGAGGACCTCGACAAGGCCGTGTCGTGCGCCCCCGACCGTCCGGACCCGTGGATGTGGCGGGGCGAGGCGCGCGTGCTCCGCGCCAACCGCCACGGCCCGGACGCCCGCGGCGACTACCGCCAGGCGATCGAGGATTTGCGGCAGTCGGTCAAGGTCCTGCCCACGGACCCCCAGGCCTGGCGCTTCCTGGGCGAGGCGCACGAGAGCCGCGCGAACTGGCTCGCCGGCCTCCACGAGGACGCGGTGCCCGACTACCGGGACGCGCTCGCCGCGTTCGAGAAGACGGCGAAACTGCATCCGAAGTGGGAACCCCAGATCCGCCCCCGGATGGCGCGGTGCAGGAAGGCGCTGGAGGGGAAGTAGCCGGCCCTTGACACGGGGAGGCGGCGGGCGACCTACATTGTCCATGGGTTTTCGTTGCCTCCGCCCGCCGTCCGGGGCTATAATACCTTTGGAGTCCCGCATGACATCCGTGATCCTCCTTTCCGCGCTCGCCGGCGGCGGCATCGTCGTCCGTGACGGAGGGGAGATGCACGTCGCTTCATCGGGCGAGATCCGTCTCGCCGGAAGCCTGGACGTCGACGGGACGCTGCTCGTGCGCGGCCGGCTCGTGGTCGGGGGCCACCTGCGCGTCTCCTCCGCGCGCTTCGAGGAGGGCTCCGAACTGGCCCTCGCCGGCGGGCGCGCGCACCGGCTGGACGTTCCCCCCGACCTCGCGCTGTGGAACGTGACCTGGGCGGGGCGGCTGGAGGGAGAACTGCGGCCGGTGTTTGGCGCGCGCGGGGGGAGGAGGCCGGGATTCCGCGACGGCAACGGCGGCTCCCCTGCGGCCGCGCCGGTGGCCGGAGGGACCGGGGCGTCGGGGGAGGCGGAATCGAGGGCGACAAGCGCATCCACATCCTCGGGCATCACCATCGTCGGCCGGATCGGGGCGCGAGCGGCGGGGAAGGGCCCGTCCGATCGAGGCCCTCCGATCGCGTCGTAGGGTTTGCGCGCGGCCCATGCCTGTTGCCCGACGCCTTGTCCGGAGGGCTCGCCATGAAGACCCCGCTGCTCGCCTCGGTCTCGTTGACCTGCCTGCTCGCGTCGTCCTTCGCCCAGGACGCCGTCGAGGTGAAGACCTCCGACGGGGCGGGGACGAGTGTCCGAACATCGTGGACGTCCACCGCGGCGGGAGTGACGGGCGACGTCTACGTACAGAAGGCTCGGCTGCGCTTCGACAAGGCCGGCGCGCCCGGCTACTTCAACCTGTCGGGTGCGGCGACGGCGTCGCCGCTGGCGGGGGACGTCTACTACGACGGGTCCAACCTGCTGTTCCGCGACTCGACCGGCTGGCGGACCGTCACGACCTCGGGCGGAGGGAGCACGACGACGGCGGTGCTCCTGCAGTCGTCGACGCCGGGGACGCCGCAGACGGGACACTTCAACCTGAGCGGGACGGGGATCCTGGGAACGAGCCTGAACGTGACGGCGGCGTCGAACCAGCTCGTCCTCCTCAACACGACGTTGAACGCGAGCTCAGGGACGGCGCGGACCTACACGATCCCGGACGTCGGCGCGAACGCGGACTTCGTGATGACCGCGGGGCCGCAGACGATCGCCGGGGCGAAGAGTTTCACGTCCACGCTGACGGTGAGTTCGGGGGCGTCCGCGTCGCTGAGCCTGACGAGCACGGCGGCGACGGGCAACGCGAACGCGCTCTCGGCGACCAGCCTCACGACGGGCAACGCCTTCTCGATCACGGGTCCCACGGGCGGGACGACGTTCACGGGGTACGGGCTGACCGTGACGGCGGACCCCGGGGACAACTCGCGCATCGCATACATCTCCGGGACGGCCCGGACGGCGACGGCGGGGCAGTGGAGCTACGGGCTGAGGTCGACGCTGCAGAACTCGTCGGCGGTGGCGAACATCGTCGCGGCGTCGTTCGCGAACGCGTGGGACAACGCGACGGCGACGGGGAACACGATGTACGCGGTGTACGGGATGTCCGAGGATCCGAGCGTGGTCACGGCGGCGGTGACGAAGACGCACACCGGGGGTTTCTTCCGGGCGTACAAGTCGGGGGCGTCCACGGCGGGGACGTTCAACCTCTACGGGATCAGGGCGGAGGCGGAGGGGGACCTCCAGGCGGCGACGACGACGACGGCGTACGGAATCTACGCGGAGGCGAAGAACGCGGACACGAACTGGGCGGGGTGGTTCCAGGGGGACGTCTACATCTCGGGCGCGACGACGCACGTGGGGACGACGAGCTACCAGAACAACGTGACGTTCGACGCGAACGTGACGATCGGGAACGCGGCGACGGATTCGCTGACGGTGACATCGGAGATCCTCGGCGCCAGCCCCCTGAGCTTCGAGGGGTTGACGAACAACGACATACGGACCACATTCGCGATCACGGACCCGACGGCGGCACAGACCATCACCTTCCCGAACGCGACGGGGACGGTGACGCTGGGCACGGGGACGACGAACTACGCGGCGTACTGGAGCGGGACGAACACGGTCGCGGCGGAGCAGTACCTGGCGCTGAGTCGGGGCGGGACGGCCGCGGGGTTGACGGCGTCGAACGGCGGCATCGTCTACTCGACCGCGACCGCGCTGGCGGTCTTTGCGGGGACGGCGACGGCAGGCCAGATGCTGCGCAGCGGCGCGAGTACGACGCCGAGCTGGAGCACGGCGACATGGCCGGCGACTGCTGCTGGAACTGGAACCATCTTGAGGGCGGACGGGACAAACTGGGTGGCGACGACGGCTACGTATCCCGCTACCACAACGATCAATCGAATTCTCTACTCTTCTGGCGCAAATGTCATAGGAGAAATCACGACGGCGAACAGCGGGGTGCTGGTGACGGGCGCGACGGGGATCCCCAGCATTGCGACCGACATCCCCACGGCGGTGACGATCGGCACAGCCTACATCTACCGAGCCGGGGGCACCGATGTGGCGGTCGCGGACGGCGGGACGGGGCTGTCGTCCTACACGGTCGGCGACCTGCTCTACGCGAGCGCGGCTACGACGCTCTCCAGGCTCGCGGACGTCGCGGCGGGGAGCGCTCTCCTCTCCGGCGGCGTCGGCGTGGCGCCGTCGTGGGGCAACGCGATCTCGGGCAGCCTCGCGACGCAGTGGAGCGTGACGACCTCCAACACCGCCAACAACACGAGCGCCGTCTATGGCAATACGACCGGCGCCTCGGGTACCATCTACGGCGTGTGGGGCGCGACGGCTTCTCCCGACGGGGCCGGTGTCTACGGATCTACCTCCGTCGCCGGGACGGCAGGTACGAACTGGCCGACAGGTCTCCAGGGCTCCGCGACGGCCAGCACGGGAACCACGACAGGGATCCTGGGCACGAGTCAGTCGTCTCGGGGAATCGGAATCCAGGGGGTCGCAAGTCCCAGCGGAATCGGCTATTACTGGAGCGTCGCCGGGATCCGGACTGCGATCTGGGGTGCCGCGGATGCGAATACGGGCGAAACGGCATACGGGGTCTACGGCAACGCGCAGGCCGTCACGGCGCAGACGCCGACGATCTGCTACGGCGTGTACGGGGCGGCCAGCGGGGCGACCACCAACTGGGCGGGGTACTTCAACGGGAACGTGAACGTCACCGGCACCATGGCGGCGGGTGGGCTGATCACGGGGTCGGCGGGGCTGACGATCACCGGCGCGGCGGTGAACCTCAACGCATCCTCCAACTTCGCGGTGAACATCGCCACGGGAACGTCCACGGGAGCGGTGACGATCGGGGGAAACTCCAACACCGTCTACATCAACTCCTCGGACTGGAACATCACGACCACGGGGACCATGTCGGGAATCGGAGCGATCACGGCGGACAACAAGCTGCTGATCGCGGCCTCTACCACGATGGGTCAGCACATTCAAATCGCGCCCACGGTGGCTCCCGCCGCCGGGAACGACATGATCGCGATCGACGTACCGTCCACGACGAACGCGTTCCAGTTCTTCGAATGCTACAACGGGGGCAGCACGCGGTTCATCATCGACGGCAACGGCAAGATCACCGTCAACCTGGCCGCCGATGGGACCCTGGCCGCGTTCCAGTCCGCAGGCACTCAGGAGGGGTACATCGGCATCGTTGGAACGACCGTGTCCTACAACGGCTTCACCGGCTCCCACTTCGGCCGCGCGCCCCTGGACCGCGAGATCCCGCGCTGGGCCGTGGTCGTGGCCACGGGGGAGAACCGGGGCACGAACGGCCGTGCGCTCGGGAAGGCGGAGACGCTCTACGGCGTCGACACGACCGACACGCCCAAGGACCCGCGCGCCTTCGGGGTGTGCGGTGGGTGGACGGAGACCGCCGACGGCCGGCTGATGCTCATCACGGCCGTGGGCGACGGGTTCATCCTCGTGACCGACACCGGCGGCGACATCGAGGTCGGCGACTTCCTTACTACGTCGTCGCGACGGGGCTTTGCTCAGCGCCAGGACGATCCTGCGCTCATGAACTACACGGTGGCGAAAGCCATGCACGCCGTTCGCTGGTCGGCCGTCGAACCGGACCCGAAACTGGGGTTCAAGTGGAGGCTCATTCCCTGCACCTTCAAGGCGGGATAGGCGTTGCCGGGCGGATGGATGTCCGCCGTCTCGTGCGCCGCGCCCGGCCTCTTCCTCTCGCCGACCCCTCCGATCGCCGCGCGGCCCCCGCTCACCTCACCCCGTTCGTCAGCGTCCCGATCCCCTCGATCGACGCCTCCACGACGTCACCGGCTTTCAGGTAGACGGGCGGATCGCGGTGCGCGCCCACCCCGGCGGGCGTGCCCGTCGCGATCACGTCGCCCGCCTCCAGCGGGAAGCAGGCGCTCGCGTACTCGATCAGCCGCGGGACGTCGAAGATCATGTCGCTCGTGTTCCCCTTCTGGCGCTGCTCCCCGTTCACGGCGAGCCGCAGCGCGAGGGAGCGGACGTTCAGCTCGTCCGGCGTCACGATCCACGGCCCCATCGGCGCGAAGGTGCGGAAGCTCTTCCCGCGAAAGAACTGGCGGTCCGATTTCTGGACGTCGCGCGCCGTGACGTCGTTGAAGACGGTGAATCCGAAGACGTGGCTCCACGCGTCTTCGCGCGCGATGCGGTCTCCGGGGCGTCCGATCACCACGCCCAGTTCCACCTCCGGGTCCACGCACTCCGAGATCCCGGCGGGGATCTCGATCGCCTCCTCCGGGCCGATCACGACGTTGGGCGCCTTCGCGAAGAGGAGCGGGTTCTCCGGCGGCTCCACGTCCTGCTCGCGCGCGTGGTCCCGGTAGTTGAGACCGACGCAGACGATCTTGGGCGGGCGGGGAAGGGGAGCGCGGAGCAGGACCGAATGCATCGGCGCGCACACGGTCCGGTCGCTCTTCAAGCCCCCGAAGTCGATCTCGCCGATCCGGTCGGGACCGTCGACTTCGAGGAAGTCGAGCAGATCGCGGAAGGCGAACGGTCGCTTGAAGGTCCGGAAGAACGCCTGGCCGAGGTCGTAGACGAACTCCCCGCCGACGAACCCGGCCGCCGTGCGACGGCCGAGCTGGAAGGTGCAATACCTCATGGGCCTCCTCAGCGGAGACTGTGCGTGAGTGGATCCCGCCTCGGTCATGAAGAACGGGGGATGGGGAGATGGGGGGATGGAGAGAAGCCCCCTCGTCTCCCCATCTCCCTATCTCCCCATCTCCCTATCTCCCCATCTCCCTATCTCCCCATCTCCCCATCTCCCTATCTCCCCATCTCCCTATCTCCCTATCTCCCTATCTCCCTATCTCCCTATCTCCCTATCTCCCTATCTCCCTATCTCCCTATCTCCCCATC
>JACPRC010000227.1 GCA_016190175.1 Planctomycetota bacterium | reverse complement strand
GACCTCGAGCGCCTCGACCTCCTCGGAGACGGCCATCGTCCCGAGCTCGGCGGCCATGGCCGAGCCGACGTTCGCGGCGACGATCAGCCCGGTCATGAACGGCGCCATCTCCCGCGCGAGCGTGACCGAGACGGCGGCGCCGATCAGGTCCTGCTGCCCGAAGCGGGCGAGCTCGATCCCCGTCTGGAGCGCGAGGATCATCCCGGCGAAGAGGGCCGTCAGGAAGACCACCGGCATGCTGCCGAACGTCGCCTGGAAGGTCTGTGCGACGATCTCCCGCCACTTGCGCGGCGCCCTCGGAAGCTGCGCCGCGGAGCGCAGGAGCAGCTCGATCGAGTAGCCCGCCCCGCGGCAGGAGTCCTCGAACCACCGTTGCGCCCAACCGACCGGTCCGATCATCCGTACGGCCTCTCTGAGTCCGGCGACACGCTGACAGCTAACGGCTAACGGCTAACGGCTAATGGCTAATGGCTTCCTCCATACAGCCCCTTCCGGCGGATGTAGCGGTCCACGGCGTCCGGCACCAGGTACCGGACGGAGCGTCGCCGACGCACCCGCTCGCGGATCTCCGTCGAGGAGATGTCGACGAGCGGGGCGGCCACCCGCCTATACACTATATATTTCGGCACGCGGAGCCCCTCGTAGGAGGGCCTCGTGACGATTCCGAACGTCACCAGCCGCGCCAGCTCGCGGATCTCCTTCCACTCCTCGATTTTCTCCAGCGAGTCGGAGCCGATGACGAAGTGGAGCTTTCGCCCCGACGCAGCCAGGGCGCGCATCGTGTCCACGGTGTAGGAGACGCCGCCGCGGCGCAGCTCGATGTCGCTCGCGTCGAGCCGATCGTCGCCGCGGATCGCCAGCCGGACCATCCTCAGCCGGTCGGGCCCGGGCGCGATCTCGCGGGGCGACTTCAGCGGCGTGATCCACGTGGGGACGAGGAGCATCCGATCGAGCCGCAGCTCCTCGGCGGCCCGCCGCGCGATGATGAGATGGCCGTGGTGGATGGGGTTGAAGCTCCCGCCCAGGACGCCGAGGCGCATGGGGGCCCACAGTAGCAAGGCAGTAGGCAGGTGGCAATAGGCAGGTGTAAGATAGGGACGTGACGGCGCCGGCGGCGATCCGCGCCCTCGCGCGCGGGAAGGACCTGACGCTCCCGCTCGTCGTGCGCTCCGGGAGCAAGGCCTACGGGATCGACGTCCCGGGGAGCGACGACGACTTCGTGGGGACGTTCGTCGCGCCCCTGCGCGACTTCGTCTCCCTCTGCGGGTCCGACGATACGTTCACCGGGTTCAAGCCCGACTTCGCCCTGCACGAGATCGGCAAGTTCTGCCGCCTCGCCCTCAAGGGCAATCCGACGATCCTCGAAGTCCTGTGGAACCCGGATGTCGTGGAGCAGGACGAATGGGGGCGCGAGCTGACGGCGATGCGCTCGTCGTTCCTGCACCGCGGCAGCCTCGCGCCGTACGTCGGGTACGCCGAGTCGCAGATGAAGCGGATGGTCGCGGGAAAGAGGCTGCACGCGAAGGGGGGCGGGTACAACGGCAAGTACGGGGCGCACCTGCTGCGGCTCGTCCACGCGGGGATCGGTCTCGCGCGCACGGGCGAGGTCGTCGTCCGGGCGGACCGCGAGCTGGCCGCGACGCTGTTGCGGGTGAGGAGCGGCGAGGTGTCGATGGGGGAGGTGCTGGCCCTGGCGCGGCCGCTCCTGGAGCGGCTCCGGCGCTGCGAGGAGCGGAACGACCTGCCGGAGGAGCCGGAGCGCGAGCGGATCGACGACTTCGTGATCCGGGCGCGGCTGGCGCGGGGGTGACCGAGGTCCAGTCGCATCTTCAATCCGGCGACCGGCCCTGCAGCCAGGACTCGAACGCCCGCAGGTCGTCGATCTCGCCCAGCGCCCCGTGGGCCCGCTCGAGATCCAGGACGGGATAGAAGTGCGCGAGCACATTGCGGAACGAGGCCCAGTCGGCCAGACGGGAAGCGAGCGCCGGGTCCAGAAGGCCCGCTCGGCCGAGCGCGAGGAACGCCTCGCGGTAGGTGTCTCCGGCCTCGATGCCGGATGCCTGGCATGCCTCCACGGCCTCGTCGAGGCAGGCCTGCACGGCCACGTAGAGAGCATGGAGAACCTGCCGCTGGACGTCCCGGTCTGCGAGGAAGCGGTCGCGCGGGACGGTGACGGCATATCGCTGCAGGTCCGCCAGCGCCTCGCGCAGGGCCCGCCGCCGCTCCTTGCGCACCACCTGCTCACCTCCCTGCCGCGAGGGCCCGCCGCCATTCCGCGAGGTCCATCAGCTCGGAACGGGCCAGGGCCGCGAACTCGATCGCTTCCCCGACGATGCGCTCGCGAAGCAGGATTCCTCGCCGGGCGACGTCCAGCCGGAACTCCGGAGCGGCGTCGTTGAGCGGCACCACGTCGATCTCGAACGGCGGGCGTTCGAGGGCCAGCGACACCGCCTCGACCACCCGGCCCGGGTCACGCCAGCCCGGTCGTCCCGCGAACTGCACGGCGAGATCCAGATCGCGGAACCGCTCGGCCCTCACGAATGACCCGTAGGCCCAGGCCAGGCGCACGCCGGGCATCGACTCCAGGGCGCGCGCGGCGGCCCGCAGCAACTCGTCGCGCCGCTCGCCGGGCAGGTCGTGGCGCACGAGTTCGCGGTCGCCGGACATGGCATCATCGTACCTCCCGTCGTCACGCGAGGCAATCCGCACTATCGTCGATGGTCGGACGGCCGGAACGGAGAGGCGTCACGATCCGAATCATCTCGATCGACTCCGGCGCTGCGAGGAGCGGAACGACCTGCCGGAGGAGCCGGACCGCGAGCGGATCGACGACTTCGTGATCCGGGCGCGGCTG
>JACPRC010000223.1 GCA_016190175.1 Planctomycetota bacterium | reverse complement strand
TGGCGGTGATGTATCTCGGGGAGATCGTGGAGTCCGCGGCGACGGAGCAGTTGTACCAGGCGCCGCTGCACCCCTACACGCAGGCGCTCCTCTCGGCCGTCCCCGTGCCGGACCCGATGCGCAAGCGGATGCGGATCATCCTGCCGGGCGACGTGCCGTCGCCCCTCAACCCGCCCCCGGGCTGCCGCTTCCACCCGCGCTGCCCCGTCGCGATCGCCGGGACGTGCGACGAGGTCCCGCCGAAGCTCCTCAACTTCGACGGCCACCAGGTCGCGTGCCACGCGGTGGAGCAGGCGGTGACGAGGAGGAAGTAGGGGCGCGGCGGGCTACACTTCCCCCTTGCCTCCGCACGTGAGGCACCGGGCCTCCGCGGCCCCCCCGCAGACGGAGCAGGCCGCCCGGCCCGTCCCCTTGCACGGGGAGCAGGGGAAGCGGCCCCTTCCTCCGCAGCGCGTGCAGTCCGTCGTGCGACGGCCGAAGCAGGTCGCGCACCGGGCGCCGTCCACCTTGCCCTTGCCGTCGCACGTGCGGCAGTCCAAGTCCCCCGATCCGTTGCATTTGATGCAGCGGACGTCCCCCAGCGCCTCGCAAGCGCTGCACGGAACGTCCCCGCGCCCGCCGCAGCCGGAGCAGAGGACCCCCTTCTTCCCGCCGCACAGCGGACACTTCATGAGGACGGCCTCCTTTCGCCGGTCGGTCCGTGGAGAGGATACCCGGAGACGGCCGGAAGTTCAATCCGACGTTTCGACTCGAGCGCCGATCGTGCCGCCCGGCCCTGCGGAAACTGATGCGCCCGGGCAAAGGACGCCGTACGATACGGCCATGCAGTCGGGGACGCAGAGCCTCCCGGGCCGCCGGCGGCAGTGCCTGATCTGTCGCCTTCCGGTCTTCTTCGATCCACCGGTCTGCGCCTCCGGAGCGTGCAGATTCAAGCTCCACGCCGACATCCAGGCCGGCCATCGATGTTCCGTCTGTCTCGAGGGAATCAAGTACTCGTTCTGTCCCGACCGGGAGTGCCGCAGGACGCTGGCGGAGGAGGCGGAGAAGCGGACGCGGGTCGCGGAACAGGAAGCGGCCGTACGCCAGTTCGCGGTGGAGGCCCGGATCGATCTCATCGAGGTCCGGATGCGGCTCGAGGGGAGATGGCCGGCCGTCGACTATGTAAACCGGGCGGTTCTTCCGGCGAACGAGCGGGCGGTGATCCGGCCATCCCCGGAGCGCAGACTTCGCCTCGAAGAGAAACTGCGCGCTCTGACCAGGGAGGTGGCGGCCAATCCGGACGGCCCGACGGGAGACGCGCCGGAGCCGCCCGGACTCAGCCCGGCCCGGAGCATGGCCCTGCTCGGCTGCGCCGCCTGCCGGGGACACTGCTGCATGGCGGGCGAGGACTCCGCCTACCTGACGGCTGCGACGCTGCGCCGCACCCTGAAGGCGAACCCGAAAACGAGCGCCGAGGACGTGATCGCCGAGTACTTGTCGCACGTTCAAACGGAGGCCTATCAGGATTCGTGCATCTACCACACGGCCGCCGGCTGCTCGCTGCCCCGAGCGATGCGGTCGGACACCTGCAACCGCCACTTCTGCCGCGCCATGCAGCGGTTCATCGCGGCCGCCGAGCAAGCCCCGGCCGTCCAACCGACCCTGGCCGCCGCGGAGAAGGACGGAGAACTGTACCGGCTCGCCCTGCTGGAGGAATCGGGCCTGACGTTGCTCCACGCATCCCCGCCCCGCCCTCCAGGGGGATGACCCGGCGATAGCCCGGCTTCGCGCTCCGCGCTCTCCGTGTCTTGACGGGGTCTCCCGGTCCCTACCGCTTCCCGAAGATGCTCTCCGCCTCGAATCGGCCGCTCCCCGAACCCAGGAACCCGCGCATCCGGCCGAACATCTCGCGCGCCTGCCGGGGCTCCGCGTCCACCCGGTTGCGGGTCTCGCCCGGATCCGACACCAGGTCATAGAGTTCGAAGAACCGCTCGCGACGGTTGTAGATGAACTTCGTCCGGAAGTCGTGAAGGAGACCGAACTGGTCTTCGAAGCCCGAGAGGAAGAAGAGGTCCCTCGATTCACCGTCCGCATCCCGAAACGACGGATCGACCAGCGCCCGCGCGAAGCTCCTCCCCTCGAATCCCCGGACATCCAGCCCCAGGAGGTCGCACAAGGTCGGGGTGACGTCGATGAGGCCGACCGGGCGGCGAACCCTCGCCGGCGGGGAGAGGCGCAGGGCAGGAGGAAGGTGGATCAACAACGGCACGCGCAGCGACTCCTCGTAAAGCTGCAGCGTGTGGAACTCCATCCCGTGCTCGCGGAATTCGCAGCCGTGGTCGGACGTCAGGATGACGATCGTGTCCGCCAACTTGCCCGATCGCTCCAGGTACCGCAGCAGCCTGCCGATCTGGGCGTCGACGTAGGCGATGCAGTTGTCGTAGAGACCCCGGAGGTCCCGTCCGAAATCGGGCGCCTCCGGGTGATACTCGTGGTGAAAGTGCGTCTCCATGAAGAAGATCATCATGAAGAAGGGAGTCTCGCGCGGAATCGACTCCGCGTACTCGATCGCGCGGTCGACCTTCCGCGCCCCGTCCCCATGGTCGTCCTCCCGGAGCAGCGGCCGGTGATCGACTCCGTCCAGCTCGAATCGGGTGTAGAAGTGCCGCCGGGTGTCCACGAAGTGCCGATATCCGCGATCGCGAAGGTACTCCAGCAGGTGTCTGCCGGTCATCGACCGGTCGAAGTGGCGCGACTGGTAACGGCCGGTGTACAGGATCCGCATCGATGGCTCCGTGAGCACCGACTGCGCATACACCCGGTCGAACACGAACGACTGCCCGGCGAGCTCGTCGAGGTTCGGGCTGACCCGCCTCGGAGATCCGTTCATCCCCAGGGAGTCCCAGCGCAGGCCGTCCGGGATCAGAAGGACGATGTTGGGCAGGCGGTCCGAAATGGGAAGGCGCGTCGGGGAGGTCGCTTCCCCCCCGGCGTCCCCCGGGCTCCGGACGGACTCCGCCGACATCCGCGCTTCCGCGATCTCGCCGTCGAAGAGGAGCGGCGACAGCAGCCTCCGCTCGTTGGCCGTCGACTTGATCTTGCGCACGACCAGGAAGCGGGCGTTCTGACCCAACGCCGGCACCAGGTTTGCGCCCAGGGCCAGCAGGAGAACGACGGCGGGGATCCACGCGGAGCGCGGAACCGCCCCCGGACGGGACAGCGTCCCCAGGACGAGGACGGTGAGGAGGCAAGCCAGGGTGGAGGTATGGAAGAGGAAGCTCATCCGATTGAAGTGCTCGATGAGCACGTAGTAGAGCATCCCGGCCACGACGACGACGAGTCCCGTTTCGATGAGACGCACGGGTCTCGTCTCCCCCAGAAGAAGCGGCGTCCGCGTCCTTCGGATCCACAGCAAGGGGTACAGAGGAAGCAGGAGGTAGGCGCGCGCGACGCATCGCAACGCGCGGTCGATGGAAACCGGCACGCGCTTCTCGGCCTTCAGGAGAAGCGCGAGGATGTGACTCACGGGGACGAGCAGCAAGGTCGATCCCGTCAGCACCGTGATCCAGGCCAGGTCGCTGACGCGCAACGCCCCGATCGCCTCCGACAGGGCCCTCAAGTAGTAGAGGTAGATGAACGCGGCCTGAAGAATCCACAGGAACACCACGATCGCCGCGCAGAACGCGCGGGGACGCGAGGCGAGGAGCCGCACCATGCCCCAGAGGGGCACGATCCAGACGGCGGCGGCGACCAGCGGGAACCAGGCGGCCAGAGTCCACCCCGAGACGAGGATCAGGATGCCGTCCTTGAAGTCCCGGACCCAGAACCGGTACGCGAGGATCTCGCCCACGCTGTCGAGGAGATTGAAGCACGCCACGACGCAGAACAGCCGCCCCATGAGGCGCGCCAGGACGCCCGGCAATTCTCCCGCTCCACCCGCGAGCCTGACTCCCGACATGTTCCGGGTAAAGGCGCCGCCCGCCGCAATCACGAGGACCAGCAGCGCCCCCGAGAGAAGCCACACCGCATGGAGCCGGACCAGGAACGCCTGGTCCGGAGGTCGGCTCTCGTCGTCGGGGCCGCTTCGCGCCGGATCCAGGCCGTGCCCCGTCGCGGCGAAGGCCAGCACCAGGACGCCGATTCCCAGCAGAAGACGCTCCTGAAGAAGCGCCCTCCACCCCCTGAAAAGGACGACCGACGCGCAGGCGGCGAGCATCAGTCCGCCGAGGACCCAGGCCACAATCGAGTGCAGGCGCCGTGCGGTGGAGACGCTTCCGCGGGCGAAGTCGAGGAGCGAGGATTCCCCCGGTTGGACCATCCGGAGCCATTCCGTGGTCACGACACGGTCATGAATGCTCAGCCAGATGCCGTTGAGCAGCGCAAGGACGAAGACTGCGACGCACAATGCCCGGACGGCCGGGATGCACCTCGCCGGAAGGCGCGTGCCGGGGGCGGGCGGCGGCTCCATCTCGACGCAAACTCCCCTTACCTCGACATGTACCTCATCGGCATCGGGAGCGGAAAGGCCCCCCCTCACTTCCACGTCATCATCGACGAGTCGCGGAACCCGCCGAAGAGGAGCGACGACGCGCGCTCCCGCCGGTCGTGGTACCGGAAGTAGAACCGCCACCAGTTGACCACGACGTACGTCCCGCCGGTGACGACCGTCGCCAGCCCGCGGATCGCCTCCACGCCGGGCCGGAGCCCCCGCGCCCGCTCCCGGTCCCCCGCCCCCTTCTCGCCCAGCGCGCGGCCGCGGAAATCGAGGACGACGGGCTCGTCGGGCACGAAACGGAGCGAGGCCGTCAGGTCCTCCGCCGCGCCCGCGGCGTCCCCGCTCCGGAACCGCGCGAAGCCGCGGTTGGCGTAGATCGCCGCGACGACGGAACGCAGGTGCGGCGGGAGGTCCTCCTCGCGGGTCGGCGCCGCGGAGACGGCGCGGTCCAGCGCCTCCAGCGCCTTCGCGTCCCGCCCCGCGAGGAGATGCGCCGCCCCGAGGTTGCTCCAGGCCTCGGCGTCCCGTTCGGATCCGCGCAGCCCCTCCTCGAGATCCGAAACCGCCCCCGCCACGTCCTTGAGCAGGATGCGGACGGCGCCCCGCATCCGCAGCAACTCCCCCGGCCGGTTCCGCCCGCGCGCGGCATCGCCGAGGTCGCGCGCCGCCTCCGCGTAGCGTTCCGCCGAGATGTGGGCGAGCGCCCGGTCGAGATGCGCCTCCTCCAGATCGGGCTTCCTTCGGAGCGCGAGGTCATAGTCGGCCATCTCCCCGACGCGGTCGTCGAGGCGAAAGCCTCGGACAACGCCGCGGTCCAGGAGCGCGAACGCCCCCACCTCGGGATCGTCCACGACCCGGCCGTACTCCTCCACGGCCTCCCGGTAGCGCTTCGTCATCGCCAGGCACGTGGCGCGGCACAGCCGCGCGTCGGAGCGGGGTCCGATCGCCAGTGCCGCGTCGAGCTCGCGGATCGCCTCGTCCCACTCGAGGAGCGCCATCCGGCAGACGGCCATGAGGAGCGGGACCGACGAATCGCGGGGCCACACCTCCCGGAGCCGCGCGTAGACGGGCAGCGCGGCACGGTCGTCCTCGAGGTCGAAGTGGATGTACTGCGCGTGGCGCGACAGCGCGACCCCGTCGTTCGGATCGATCTTCCCGCACCGCTCGTAGGCATCGAGGATCTTCGACTTCCACTTCTTCGGATCGAGGGACCGGTAGACGCCCGCGAGCGCCTCGTACGCCTCGCCGTACCCCGCACGGCGGCGGATCGCCTCCTCGTAGTCGTCTCGGGCGCGGACGAGGATGCGCTCGCGCTCCGCGGGGTCCTTCACGAATTGGGCCGTGAAGACGATGGCGTCGCCGCGATGCTTGTACAGCTCGACCCACGAGCTCTTGCGGCGGATGAGGTCCGCGAGGATCTCCACGGCCTCTGCGTACGTGCCCCGGGCGCAGTGGCGGAGGGCGCGGGCGAAGTCGAGAAGGAGCGGGTCCGTCTGTCCCGCCCCTTCGAGGGCGCGGACGTCGGCGTCCGTGCGCCGCGCGAGATCGGCGAGACGTTCCTCGGCGTCCTTCTCCATCCCGCGGGCGCGCGAGACGCGGAAGTAGTCCCACAGCAGGATCTCGATCCGGGCGACGCGCGCGGCGACGTGTCCGGGCTGGATCGCGAGGGCGGCGTCGAAGTCCCGCAGCGCCTCCTCGCGGCGGCCCGACAGGTCGCGGACGCGGCCGCGGAGGAAGAGCGCCTCTTCGTTGCGGTCGTCGATCTCGAGCGCCCGTTCGATCTGCGCGGCGGCGTCTTCGAGGAGCGCACGCATGTCGGCCACGGTCGCGCCCTGCTGGTGGAGGACGAGCCGTGCCTCCTCGACCTTCGACGCCGCCCGAGTGACGAACGGGACCGCGCGATCGCGCCGCTCCTTGCGCTCGCGCTCCTCGCGTCCCTTCCGCTCGAGCGCCGCCTCGGCCTGGCGGCGCCCCGCCTCGCTGCGCCGGACGAGGCGTCCCGAGACGGCGAGCGCCCCGAGACCGGCGGCGGCGACCAGGATCGCCGCCGTGAGGAGCCGGTTGCGGCGCACCCACTTTGCCGCGCGGACGGCGGGTCCCGCCGGCCTCGCCAGGATCGCGCGGCCGTCGAGCCATCGCTGGAGGTCCGCGGCGAAGGCGCGGGCGGTCGCGTAGCGCCGGCCCGCCTCCTTCTCCATCGCCCGCGCGACGATCGTCTCGATGTCGCGGGGGACGCGCGCGTTCCGGCGGCGCAGGCTCACGGGCTCGCGGTCGCACACGCGGCGAAGGACCTCGACCGGCGACGGGCCGTCGAACGGCGGCTCGCCCGCCAGGAGCGCGTAGAGCGTCGCTCCCAGGCCGTAGACGTCGGCGGCGGGTCCGACACGCACGGCTCCGCCCGAAGCCTGCTCCGGCGCCATGAAGGCGGGCGTCCCCAGCAGCTCCCCCGTCGCCGTGAGGCGCCGGTCGCGGTCGACCGCCCGGGCCAGGCCGAAGTCCATGACGAACGGCCGTCCGGCCGCGTCGAGCATCACGTTCTGAGGCTTCAAGTCGCGATGGATGATCCCGCGGTCGTGGGCGTATTGGATCGCGTGGGCGCAGTCGCGCACGGTTTCGACGGTCCGTCGGAGGGAGAGCCGGGCGTCGGAGAGCGGCTTCCCGTCCACGAGCTGCATCGCGATGTACGGCTTGCCCTGCGGCGTCTCCCCCACTTCGTAGACCGGTACGATGTTCGGGTGGTGGAGACCCGCCGCGATCCTCGCTTCGCGGAGGAAGCGCTCCGAGTCCCCGGCCTCCTCGCCGGAGAGGAGCTTGAGGGCGACCCAGCGGGAAAGCGGGCGCTGCCACGCCTTCCAGACGACGCCCATGCCGCCGCGGCCCAGGCGCTCCACGAGGACGAAGTCGCCGCACGCCTGCTCCGGGACCCGCGCGGCGGTCGTGACGGACTCGGGAAGATCGGGGTCCTCCGGCGGGAGCTTCGCGCGTGCCTCGTCCACGAGGCGGGCGCCGCACGAGGGACAGGTGCGCCCCTCCACGCGGCCGGCCGCGAAGCGGCGTCCCTCCGCAATGCAGATGAGGTACATGCCGCTTCCAAATCTAACGCGGGAACGCCCGACCGGGTAGAATTTCCCCGTGGTCTTCCCGACGACGCTCTGGAGCAGCATCCGCGATGCCTCCTCCGATCCGGAGGCGGCGGAGCGGTTCGCGCGGCGCTACCGCCCCGCCGTGCTGAGCTTCGTCCTGCAGCGGGGCTACGGCGACGCGGCCGCCGAGGACCTGACCCACGAGGTTTTCCTGCGGATCTTCGCGGAGGATATCCTCTCCCGCGCCGACGCATCTCGCGGACGCTTCCGCTCGCTCCTCGTCGCGGTCACGAAGCAGGTCCTCGCCGACGAGGCGCGCCGGGACGGCGCGCTCAAGCGCGGCGGCGGGGCGCGGCGGGTGGACCTCGCGGAGGCAGAGGCGGCCATGGCCGGCCGCGTCGAGGAGGAGGAGTTCGACCGCTGCTGGGCGGCGAACCTCCTCTCGCTCGCCTTCCGGCGGCTGGAGCAGGAGGGGGGGCCGCCGTACGCGCGGGCGCTCCGGCGCCACATCGAGGGCGGCGCGTACGAGGAGATCGCCGGCGAGCTGGGGACCTCGCTGACGAACGTGAGCACCTGGATCCGCCGCGCGCGCCTGAGGCTGAAGTCGCTCGTCCAGGACGAGATCCACGCCTACTCCTCGTCGCAGGAGGAGTACAAGGACGAAACGCAGTACCTCGGGAGGTTCCTCGTGGGGAGCGAGTGAATTCCGGAAGGAGGCCGTCCGTGGCGATGTTCCGATCCGACGATCCCGAAGGTGCGGAGAAGATGCGCGCCATGTTCGGGCCTTGCCAGGTGGATGAACAGATCCGCCAGGCGATCCACTTCTGCTGGATGGCCCTGCCCCCCGAGAAGCAGAACGTCGACGAGGTGGAACGTCAGGTGCGGCGCATCGTGGAGCGGGCGCTCGAGGATTTGCGCGAGGACGCCGGGGCGTTCGGGATCGGCGGGAGCCGGTAGAAAAAACGAGGGCGCCCCTTGCGGGGCGCCCTCCGGACGCTCTGGCTTGCGCTAGTAGCCGCGACGACCGCGACCGCCGCCGCCGCCGCCGCCGCCGAAGCCGCCCCGACTCCCGCCGCGGGAGCCGCCGCCTTCGGTCTTGGGCCGGGCCTCGTTGACCGTGATCGCGCGACCCGCAATCTCCTGGAGATTGAGGGCGTTGATCGCGGCCTGAGCCTGGTTCTTGTCCGTCATCTCGACGAAGCCGAACCCCCGCGACTTCCCCGTCATCTTGTCCATGATGATGGAGACGGACGTCACCTCGCCGTGGGCCTCGAAGGCCTTGCGAAGATCGTCCTCGGTCGCGTCATACGACAGGTTGCCGACGTAGATGTTCATCATCTACATTCCCTAAAGAGGGTCAAACAATACGGCCAGTGGGAAGGGGGTCGGAACGGTCGAGAGAAGTGCTCGCGAGCAGTCAAACCGGACTTCCCGAACGGCAAGAGGCTAGCGTATTGCCGCGGAGAATGCAACGAGAATCTGCGCCCCCCCGGTTATTTCCCCGCCGCCGGCACGACGACCTCGTCGAAGAGCGGCGACCCCTTCCACAGATCGAAGGACCTGGGGCCGGGTCCTCGGCCGAGCCGCCAGAACATCCAGGGCACGCGGTGCTCGCGGGCGACGGCGAGAACCGTCTTGTACGCGGTGCGCAGCGCCGGATCTCCGCCGACCGCCCCGAACTCCTCGATGAACCACGGCCGGCCCGTCTCGTCGAGCGCCTGGGCGACGCGGTCCAGGGGCTCCCAGCCATACCAGTGGTAGCCCCAGTAATCGACGCTGGGCGACGCCTTCACCAGATCCGCGCCGCCGCGGAGGAAGACGTTCACCCCTCCCGCCGCGACGCGGGCCTTCGGCGCGTGTCTCTTGATCTCCGCGGCCGTCTCCTCGGTCCACGGCTTCCGGGCGCGCCAGTTCGGCTCGTTCTGCGGCTCCCACGCGAGGATGACGTCGCCGAGCTCGGACCATCGCATCCCGGTGTACGGTCCGCGGAACGAAAGGACGTGGGCGATCCGCGCGCGGAACGCCGCGCGCTCCTCCGGGTTCGTGTAGAACGTCGTCGCCGAAAAGCCGCCGGGGTCGTCCTTCCCGTGCTTGCCCGGGGGCCACAGGAGCGGTTCCTTCCACTTGCGCGCGTACGCGTCCGTCTGCCAGCGGCCGAGCGCCCAGTGGTCGTGGAACACGAGGATGACGCGGACGCCGGCCTTCGCGCACTCCGCGAGCGTGAAGTCGATCTTCTCGAGGATCTCGTCGTGCCAGACGCCGACGGGATCCTCCACGTCCTTCACGTTCCCCTGCGCGTTGATCCAGAGGCGGACGGTGCGCAGGTTCGACGCCCGCATGAGGGCGAGCGTCTCGCGCATCTCCGCCGGCGGCCGGTTCCAGAGGTCGTGACAGTTCGCGCCGGCCCAACTCCAGGAGTCCTGCACGAGCAGGGCCGCGAGGAGAACCAGACCCATGGCATTATTCCCGCAACGTCACGGTCATCGTGTAGTGCCTGTCTTCATATGCCTCCCCGCCGCGAACGGCGACGGAAATCGTCAGGCCGATCTTGACCGCGCGCGGGAGCTTCCCCTTCGCCTCTTTGTTGTTCCACTCCGGCACGGGCGGCTTCGTCGGATCGTCGATGAACTCGACCTCGAAGACGCGCACCCGGTCGTACATCTCCACGAGCCGGCCGCCCTTGAGCGGGTCGGCGTCGACGAAGGGATCGATCCGCCGGTAGAGGATGCCGAGCGACGTGTCGTCCCTGCGGTCCTGGACCTGGTACCCGACCTCGTTGAGACCGCAGAAGCGCGGGTCGGCGCCCTCGTTCTCGCGGTCGTAGGACATCGTCGTGGAGAGGAAGTCGATGCGGTCCCGGCCGCCCTGCGCCCCCTGCCGGTTGAGGCCGACGAACTGCTCCGCGTTCGCGTCGGTGAGGAAGACGCCCTCGATGTCCTCGCGGATCTGGGCGAGGATAGCGGGGCCGACCTCGGCGCCGAGGAGGATCTCCTCGATGCGCTGCGCCGCCTGCACCGTGCTGGCCACGACGCCGTAGAGGAGCGCCATGACGATCGCGACGATGAGGACCGTGATCATCAGCTCGATGAGGGTGAACCCGCCCCGGCGCGGAAAGAACAGAGAACGAAGAACGAAGAACATAGAGGGCGGGGGATGAATCCCCCGCACCCCCTCCCCTCCCATCGCGCGGTCGCGAGGAGGGGGCGCGGGGGAGGCGTCCCCCGCCGCTTTGTTCTTCGTTCTTTGCTCTCTGTTCTGTCGGAGTTTCATGGTCCCGCCTCCTTCCGCTCCTGGACGGGGAACTCCGCCTCTATCGTCGCCAGGTCTCCCTCCTCCTCCACCTTCTTCACGAAAAGCCGGATGCGGAAGGTCGTCCTGGGCTTCTCGGTCTTCACCATCGGGTCGTTCGACGGGACGTCCATCTTGGAGGCCTCCCAGCGGAACTCGAACCCCGCGTACTCGGAGCCGAGGTCCTGGAAGTCGCCGGAGTTGCCGCCGCCGTCGCCGAGGAAGATCTCCTGGTCGAGTTCGATCTCGGCCATCTTGTGCGCCAGGAGGGCCCAGGCGAGCCGCTGGTCGCGCGCGCGCGTCGTGTCGCGGATGATCTCGACGCGCCGGCCGAGGAGGACGACGGTGACGATGGCGATGATCGCGACGGCCACGAGGACTTCCAGGAGGGTGAAGCCGCCGCGCCCCCGGCGCGGAAAGAACGAAGAACGAAGAACAAAGAAGAAAGGGGCGGGGGATGCCTCCCCCGCACCCCCTCCTCCTTGTGCCGCAACGGGCGGTGAGGGGGCGCGGGGGACCCTTCCCCCGCCGCCTTTGTTCTTTGTTCTTCGTTCTTTGTTCTCTCGCAGACTCACGGCCCCGTGTCCTCCAAGATGTCCTCGGCCTCCTGATGGCGGTCGTAGTAGGTGATCGCCCCGGTGAAGCCGTTCACCTTCAGCGCGATGACGTTCCCGTCCCGGTTCCGGAGGTTCACGATCATGTGGCGGCTCGAGCCGAACGGGGAGACCCGCACGGTCGGCACCCCCTCCTTGTAGATCTCCTCCTTTCCGAGGATGAGGCTCACGAACTCGACGTCCTCGGGAAGCTCGGACTTGAGGACGGTCTGGTACTCGAACTCCTTCGGCGGTTCCGGAAGGCCCTCCTCGGACTTCTTCTCCTCGTCCCCCTCCTTGGGGAAGGCGACGAGGAGCCAGTACGTCCCCTTCGCGAGGTCGTAGCGCGCGTAGACGTCCTTCCCGGTGGAGGCGGCCTTGGCGCGGGCGCGCTTGAATTGGCCGGCGACCTCGCGCGCGGCCGCGCGGATGCGGTACTTCGGGACCATGTGATCGACGCGGATGACGGCGATGCCGACGAGGAGGGCCATGATCATGACGACCGCCATCATCTCGATGAGAGTGAACCCCGTCAGACTCTTCCGGTTTCTCACGTACGTCCCCCAGGGCGCTGCGGGCATGAGGTCCTGCACGCGCGGCCGGTCCAAGGGGAGTCTGACGGGGTGAAGCCGCGGAGTCGCGGAGCCACCGAGACACGCAGAGGCCCTGAACGGTCGTCGAACATCGCAACGCCACCTTCGCCCGTCATGCTCCGCACCCCCGCAGGCCCTGAACGCCGTGCGTCCAACCGCGGCCCGGCAGGAAAGTCACGAACGCATCCGGATTCTACCTCTTGAACGACCGGGGAGACAGGAAGTCGAGAAGGGCTCTTGCAAACGGGCCATGGCCCCTCCCCCGCCTTCCCGTCTCATGTGCTATACTGAAAGCGGTTCGAACGTGGGAGGATGGCATGAGAGTCGGATGGGTCGTGGGGACGTACTTTCCCGTCGCGGGCGGCTTCGTCCTCGGCATCATCTTCGCGATCCAGCTCCAGGCGGGCTCCGTGGCGGCGCTGTGCGGCCTCGGGGCGGCGGCGGCGTTCCTGGGCGGCTACGTGGCGGCGCGCGCCAGCGCGGGCAAGACCTTCTGGGAGCCCGCCCTCGGCGCGGCCCTCTTCGTCGGGTCCCTTGTCGGCATGTTCATGGCCACGACGCTGGGCAGCATCCTCACGACCGCCGTGGTGGCGGTCGAGCCCAAGGGGATGACCAAGCATCTCTTGATCACGGCGGGGACGTTCTTCGGCGGCGCGCTCCTCGGCGCGTTCGTGGGTGAGAAGGTACAGACCGTGGAGCGGGGCAGCCATCAGATCTTCATGATCGTCTTCTCCTTCTTCGCCGTCCTCGGCGGCATCTTCATCACGCTCTTCGGCTTCACGATGTTCGTGATGGAGAAAACCGTCCGCATGGTGATGGACCCGAAGGCGGCCGCCGGGGCGGACGCCGCTCAACTGGCTGCGGACACGCTGCGCGGGACCATCCTCGCGCTCGCCTTCGGCTCGTTCCTCGGGGGAGTGGTGTCGCGACGCGCGGGGGCGCGCATCGGGCCGATCGCGCTCGGAGGAGTCCTGACCGGCGGGCTGTTCGTCGCCCTGATTCACCGCGCGGGGAGCGCGGCGATCGCGGGGATCGTGTTCCTGACGCTCGGAGTCATCTTCTGCGCGGTCATCGGAGGACTGATCGGTTCGATCGGGTTGCGCCCGCAGGCGGAGGTCGTCCCGCCGGCGCCGGGAGGGCCGCCGCCGAGGATGTGAGTCACCGTCCCTCCCACAGGTCGCAGTCGCCGCCCTCCCGTCCGTCGGGGCCGAGCGAACCGATCGTGAAGCCGGTCCCGTCCGGCCGCGGGCGGTAGACGAAGTCGCGGTCCCACCCGTCCTTCGGCAGCGACGACAGATACCCGCCCTTCGGCCAGTTCTCCGCCTTCGCGTAGGCGGGCCTGTACACAAGGTCCTCGAGTTTCTCCGGGTAGCGGCCGTGCTCGGTCTTGAAGTGGTCGGCGGCCTTGAGCAGCTCACGCATCGTCGCCTGTGTCGTCTTCAGCCGTGCCCCTTCGATCCGCTCATCCGAGATCCAGATCGATCCATACGCGAACGCAACGATGCAGATTTCGGCAACCGCCAGCGCGCCCAGCTTCACGATCAGTTTGGAGCCGTGACGAGCGACAATCCCGGCAACGCGCCCGACTTCCCTCATGGCCGCGCCCCCGGACGCGGGACTACCTCTTCCCCGCGTCGTGGTTCCAGAGATCGGCGTTCAACCCGTCCCCGCCCTCGCGCCCGTCCTCGCCGTAGGAGAGGATGTCGTACGGCGCGCCGTTCGTCCCCGGGGCGCGGTAGATGAAGTCCCGGTCCCAGCCGTCCTTCGGAACCGAATCGAGATAGCGCCCGCTCTTCGGCCAGTTCTCCGCCTTCGCGTAGGCGGGCATGCGGACCAGGTCCTCGAGCTTGTCGGGGTAGCGGCCGTGGTCCATCTGGAAAAAGCCGACGGCAGTGGCCAGCTCCTTGACGGTCGCCTGCGTCGTCTTGACCTTGGCCTTGTCGAGGCGGTCGGTCACGACGAGCACGGTGGCCGCGGCGAGGAGCCCGATGATGACGACGACGACCATGAGTTCGATGAGCGTAAAGCCCGCGCGACGCTTCGACTTCCTACCCATCTTCCTTCTCCATCTCCGGGATGCCGGAGGCCCGATGTCGGATGTCGGCCGGCATCCGACATCCGGTATCCGGAATCGCGGGCACGCAGCGCCCGCTACAGATTGCTCATCTGCAGGATCGGCAGCAGCACCGACATCACGATGAACCCCACGACCACGGCCATGACCACGATCATGATCGGTTCGAGGAGCGAGGTCATCCGCTGGGCCGCGATCTCGACCTCTTCATCATACGCTTCCGCGATCTTCTTGAGTAGCTCTTCCAGTTTGCCGCCCTCCTCGCCCACCGCGATCATGTAGCCCACGACGGGCGGGAAGAGCTTGCTCGCCTTGAGGGGCGTGGCGATGTCCTGGCCTTCCGCGATCTTCTGGCGCACCATGTCGAGGGCGTTCGCCAGCACTTGGTTATTCACGACCCTTTTAACGACGTTGAGCGCCTCGAGGACGGGAAGGCCGCTCTCGAGAAGCGTGGCGAACGTGAGGGCGAAGCGGGAGATCGCGCTCTTGCGCATGAGCGGGCCGACGACGGGGATCTGCAGCTTCGTCGTGTCCCACCAGAGGCGGCCGGCCGGCATGCGGAGGATCTGCGTCCAGACGAGGCTGCCGCAGACGGTGAGCCCCAGGAGCAGCCACCAATAGTTCGCGAAGAAACCCGACACCGTCAGGAGGATGGTCGTCGGGAGCGGCAGCGCCGCCTCCTGGCCTTGCTTCTGGATGACGTCCATGATCTTCGGGACCACGAAGGTCATGAGGACCGCGACGACGCCGACCCCGATGATGAGCATGATGATGGGATAGGTCAGCGCGGCGACGATCTTCGCCTGCATCTTGTTCTGCGCGTGCAGATAGTCCGAAAGGCGGTAGAGGACCTTGTCCAGATTGCCCGCCGCCTCGCCCGCCTTCACCATGTTCACGTAGAGCTCGTTGAAGTGGAACGGGTGGAGGGCCAGCGCGTCGGAAAACGTCCCGCCGGTGGCGACCTTCTCGCGGATGTCCATCATCACGGTCTTCAGGTCGCGCGACTCCGCCTGTTCGATGACGGCGGTGAGGGCGCCCATCATCGGGATGCCGGAGCCCAGGAGCGTCGCCATCTGGCGCGTGATGATCGAGATCTCCTGGACGTTGCGGCGGCGGAGGAACGGGATGCGGATCTTCTTCGCGCCCGCGCCCTCCCCCCCCACCGGCGCGAGGTCCGTGACGAGGAGCTTCTTCGTGCGGAGCTTGAGCCGCGCCTCCTTCGGCGAGTCGGCGTCGATCACGCCGGCGTCGGAGGAGCCGTCCTCTTTGAAGGCCTTGTAGTTGAAAACGGGCATCAGTTATCAGCAATCAGTTATCAGCAATCAGTTATCAGCAATCAGCTATCAGCAATCAGCTATCAGCTTCCGGCAGAGGGCTGAAGGCTGATAGCTGACGGCTAGAATTGGTCCATCTGCGTCACCCGCAGCACTTCCTCGGGCGTCGTCTGCCCCTTGAGCACCTTGCGTGCGCCGTCCATCCGCAGCGTCCGCATCCCGCGCTTGATCGCCTCCGCCTTGATGAAGGTCGACCCCGCGCGGTTCATCACCATCTCGCGGCCCCAGTCCTGGATCGGGAAGATCTCGTAGATCGCCGTCCGGTCGAGGTACCCCGAGTTCAGGCAGCCGGGGCAGCCGTGGCCGCGCCAGAGCGTCCCCTCCGGCACGGCATCGAGCTTCAGCCCCACGTCGGAGAGCGACTCCGCCGTCGGCTTGTACGTCTCCTTGCAGTGCTTGCAGATCATGCGCACGAGACGCTGCGCGATCACGCCGATCACGGACGACGACACGAGGTACGGCTCGACGCCGAGGTCGATGAGGCGCGTCACCGCGCCCGGCGCGTCGTTCGTGTGGAGCGTTGAGAATACGAGGTGGCCCGTGAGCGCCGACTGGATCGCGATCGTCGCGGTCTCCTTGTCGCGGATCTCTCCGATGTAGATGACGTCGGGGTCCTGGCGCAGGATCTCGCGCAGGCCCGCCGCGAACGTGAGACCCTTCTTGTAGTTCACCTCGATCTGGCTGATCCCGGGCAGGTGGTACTCGATCGGGTCCTCGATCGTGAGGACGTTGTTCTCGACCGAGTTGATCCGCTTGAGCGAGGCGTAGAGCGTCGTCGTCTTGCCGCTGCCCGTCGGGCCGGTGACGAGGACGATCCCGTGGGAGGCGTCGATCAGCTTCTTCAGCGTGTCGAGGTTCTCCTGGTCGTCGAGGCCCAGTTCCTCCACCTCGTAGAGACGCGCGCTCTTGTCGAGGAGGCGCATGACGATGCGCTCGCCGTGGTTGGTGGGGACGGAGGAGATGCGGATGTCCACCTCGCCGTCCCCGAGCTTGATCGTGGCGCGGCCGTCCTGGGGGAGCCGCCGCTCGGCGATGTCCATCTTCCCCATCACCTTGATTCGGGAGATGACCGCTTCCTGGACCTTCTTCGGGACGGCCTCCATGTCGTACAGGATGCCGTCGATCCGGTAGCGCACCTGGAGGCGGTCCTCGTAGGGCTGGAGGTGCACGTCCGAGGCGCGCATCTTGAGGGCCTGGAAGAGCACCATGTTGACGAGCTTGATGATGGGGGCCTTGTTCGCGACGTCGAGGATGTCCTCGGAGACCTCGACCTCGGCGGTGAGGCCGAGCAGGTCCCCCTCGTCCAGCGTGTCCAGCGCCTCGTCC
>JACPRC010000222.1 GCA_016190175.1 Planctomycetota bacterium | reverse complement strand
TGTTGGGGACGTAGTCGAGATCGCATTCGGGGTCCGGCGTCGCGTAGTTGATCGTGGGGTGGACGACGTCCTCCTGCACCGACTTGATGACGGCCAGGAGCTCGACCGCCGCGGCCGCGCCGAGGCGGTGCCCGATCATGGACTTCGTCGAACTGACGGGGATCCGGTGCGCGTGCGGGCCGAGGACGCGCTTGATCGCCGCGGTCTCGATCTTGTCGTTGAGGGGCGTGGAGGTCCCGTGGGCGTTGATGTACGAGATCTGCTCCGGCCGGAGGCCCGCGTCCCTGATCGCCTGCTCCATGGCCTTCGCGCCGCCGGAGCCGTCGGGGTCGGGTGCGGTGATGTGGTACGCGTCGTCCGTGTTGCCGATCCCGAAGACCTCGGCGTAGATGCGGGCGCCGCGCGCGAGGGCCTGGTCCAGCCGCTCGAAGAGGAGGATCGCCGCGCCTTCGCCCTGGACGAAACCGTCGCGGTCCTTGTCGAAGGGGCGCGAGGCCTTCTCGGGGGCGTCGTTGCGCATGGAGAGGGCGCGCATGTTCGCGAAGCCGTTGACGCCGAGGTAGGTCAGCGCCGCCTCGGCGCCGCCCGTGAACACGACGTCGGCGTCCCCGTGCTGGATCGCCCGGAGCGCGCAGCCCATCGCGTGGTTGGCGGAGGCGCACGCGCTGGCGACCGCCCAGTTGGGTCCTCCGAGGCCGAAGCGGATCGCGACGTTGCCCGCCGCGGCGTTGATCATCATCTTGGGGATGAAGAACGGGCTCGTGCGCGTCGGACCGCGTTCGAGGTAGCGGCGGTGCTGGTCCTGGATCTCGGCCAGCCCGCCGATCCCGGAGGCGATGATGCATCCGACCCGCCACCGGTCGCACTTCGAGAGGTCGAGCCCGGAGTCCTTGAGCGCCTGGCTCGCCGCGGCGACCGCGTAGTGGCAGAAGGGGTCCATCTCTCCGACGGCCTTGGGTTCGATGTAGTCCGCCGGGTTGAAGTTGCGGACTTCGGCGCCGAACGTCACGCGCATGCCGGTGGTGTCGAACTTCGTGAGCCTGCCGACGCCGTTCTTCCCGGCGAGGAGATTCCGCCAGTACGACTCGACGTCGTTGCCGAGTGGGGTGATGCAGCCGAGGCCGGTGACGACGACCCTACTTCTTGTCACGCAGATGGTCCTCGATGTACTTGATCGCGTCGCCGACCGTCTGGATCTTCTCGGCGGCTTCGTCGGGGATCGAGAGGTCGAAGGCGTCCTCGATCTCCATCACGAGCTCCACCGTGTCGAGGGAGTCCGCCCCCAGGTCGTTGACGAAGGACGACTTCGGGGTGATCTTCTCCTTGGCCACACCGAGCTGCTTGCTGACGATCTCGATGACCTTGACCTCGATTTCGGGTGCGCTCAGCGCCATAGATCCTCCGTTCTTGAATCCGGCAAGGACTCCCCCAGAATGGGCGCAAAGTATATGCATTGCGGGGGGGAAGAGCAAGCAAAACCGGAAACACAAAGAGACGGGGACACCCGGGACCGCCAGGGAACCCGCGGAGGGACCGGGAGACCAAGAGACAAGGAGACCAGGAGACACGGGGACAAGGAGATCAGGAGACGCGGTCCTGTCGGCAGGCGGACCCAGGCCTTACCCCCTCAGCCCGTTGAGCAGCCGGTCCTTGACCGTCGCCACCATCCCCGTCCTCCCCGCCTTCGACTCGAGGCCGGCCACGATCCGGTAGCCCGCGCCGTACAAGTCCCGCCGATGGGAAATCCGGCGGCACTCGTCGAGCAGCCGGCCGTGGCGCGCGATCTTGTGCGCGACCAACTCGGCGAATCCCTCCAGGAGGACCGGGATCGGCTGGATCGCGCCGAGCTCGTACTGCCAGGCGTGGCCGTACTCGTGGGCGAGCGTCGTGATCGCGATCGACTTGGGCAGCCGATCCTCGACGTAGATCGCGCGTTTCCCGCCGCGGATCGTGAAGAGCCCGAGCGGCCGCGTGTCCAGCGCGTGCGTCGGGGCGAAGACCGAGCCGGCCACGAGCGCCATTTCCGCCGGAGGGACGACGTGGAGCGCAAGCGACGAATCGGCGCGGATCCCGCAGAAGCGGTGGACGCCGGACTTGACGACGTCGAAGACGCGCGCGATGGCCTCGGGGTCGCGGACGAGATCGCGCCGGCACGGGGCGCAGGCGAAACGCCCGTCGGAGAGCTCCGCGCCGCCCGTGCCGACGGGGTGCGAGCAGAAGTCGCACGCGCCCCGGCCGCGGATGCAGCGCTCGCAGTACGACCGCTCCGGCCGGTCCGGCATGCTCCATGACCGGAGCGTCGGCGCGCGGCAGGCCGCACAGCGCGGGAGACGGTCCGCGCAGTCGGCGCAGACCGAGAAACCCGGCCGCCGCACGAGCCGTCCCGACGGGACGCCGCAGCGCGCGCAGCGCGGGAGCGACGAGTTGTGCCCGTCGCAGAGCACGACGCCGTTTTCGTAGCGCCAGTACTTCCCGCGGATCGGATGGCCGGCGTCGCAGTTCACGGCCCGCTATCTCGCGTCCTGGCTCCCGTACTTTTCGCGCAGCGCCGCGCAAATCTCGCCCAGCGTGACGCCGGCCTTCACCGCGTCCAGGACCGGCGGCATCAGGTTCGTCCCCTCGTCCGCGGCGCGCCGGATCGCCTCCCCGGCGCGTCGACATGCGGAAGCGTCGCGCGAACGGCGGAACTCCTCGATCTGCCGCGCCCGGGTCTCGTGCAGCGCGGGATCGATCCGCAGCGTGCGGATCGGCGCCGAGGGCCCCTTCTCCTCGTACTTGTTCACGCCGACGACGATCTTCCGCCCCTCCTCGACCGCGCGCTGCTCGGCGATCGCGCTCTTCTCGATCTCGGCGCGTTCGTAGTCGATGCACGCCGTCGCGCCGCCCCGCCGGTCGATTTCGTCGATGATGCGCCGCGCCTCCGTCTCGAGCCGCTCGGTCTCCGCCTCCAGGTGCGCCGATCCGCCGAACGGGTCGGCGACGTCCTGGATGCCGATCTCGTGCGCGAGGATCTGCTGCGTCCGCAGCGCGAGTCTGGCCGAGGCCTCGGTCGGGAGCGCCAGCGCCTCGTCCATCGCGTTCGTGTGGAGCGATTGCGTGCCGCCGAGGAGCGCCGCGAGCGCCTGGAGCGTCACGCGCACGACGTTGTTGTACGGCTGCTGCGCCGTGAGCGTGACGCCGCCGGTCTGCGTGTGGAAGCGGCACATCTGCGCGCGGGGGTCCTTCGCGCCGAAGCGGTCGCGCATGATCCCCGCCCACAGGCGGCGCGCGGCGCGGAACTTCGCGATCTCCTCGAAGAAGTTCGAGTGCGCCGCGAAGAAGAAGCTGATGCGCCGCCCCAGAGCGTCGGCGTCGAGACCGCGGCGCATCGACTCCTCGACGTAGGCGATCCCGTTGGCCATGGTGAAGCCGAGCTCCTGCGCCGCCGTCGCGCCGGCCTCGCGGATGTGGTAGCCCG
>JACPRC010000220.1 GCA_016190175.1 Planctomycetota bacterium | reverse complement strand
CGGGCGCGCTCGAGCTCGCCGGCGGGGATCCCTTCCTTCAGGAGCTTTCGCAGCTCGTGGACTGCCTGGCGCAGCGCGAACGGACCGTTCTCCGGCTCGACCGGGCGGACCCAGATCGAGAAGTACTGCCGCGAGCGCGGGAAGCCAGCCACAGGGTAGACCGACCCTCTGTCCTGACGGAAGAACTCGGTGTAGGCGTAGTTGCCGTAGTTGAGGCCCCGGAGAATCCGCATCCGCTTCTGCAGCCAGCCGCTCATCTGGCGGTGCTCGCCGAACCAGGAGGCGGCGAAGGCGAGGGCGGGGAAGTCGGGATCGCCCCGCTTCACGTCGAGGGCAAAGCCGATCGAGATCGCCGTCGAGTCGGTCGGCTTCTCGACGAGGATCAGGCGGTTTTCGGTGGCGCCGAGAGTCGCGGGCGGCAGGACCGGCGAGAGTCCCATGGGCGAGGAGGCGGCAGCAGAGGGCGCCGCATTTGCGCCACCCGCACCCACAGCGGCCGCCGCGGCGCCTGTCTGAGAGCCGGCCGCGCCCCATCCCTCGTCCGCCACCGCCGCCATGGCCCCCCCGGCGGGGCCCGTGAGGCACGGCAACTTCGCTGCCGACTCGAGCAGCTTCCGCTTGAGATCCTCGGAATATCCGCCCGCCAGGCCCACCGTGACGCGATCCGCCGTGAAGACGCGCGCCCGGTGCGCGCGCAGATCCGCCGCCGTCATCCGCTCGAGCGCGCGCACGGTCCCGCCCGCGAAGGGACCGTATGGGTGGGCGGCAAAGAGGAACGAGGAGAGGACCTCCTTGCCGAGGTTCTCGTCGTCGTTGTTCCGAAGGCGCGAGCGGATGTCGTCGAGCGCGACGCGGCGGACGCGCTCGATGTCGGCCGCGTCGAATCTCGGATCGAGCAGGCGCTCCATCAGGAGCCCGACGAAGAGGTCCGCGTGGTCGCGGTGCACGCGCCCGTAAAACGTCGTGACCTCCTTGTCGGCATCGACGCGCAGGTCCGCCGCCGTCGGGTCCAGCAGCGCGTTGATCTCCTGGAAGCTGTGCGGGCCGGTGCCTCCCTCCGCCATCGCGCGCGCCGCGAGCGCGGTCAGGCCCTCCATTCCTGGCGGATCGTCGATCGAACCCGCGCGGAACGCGACGCGGACCGCGACGGTCGGCTCGGCCGGACGCGGCATCTCGATCGGCGCGGAGGTCAGGGCGCAGGGGACGCTGGTCGCGGGCGCGGCCGCCGGCGGCCTGGCCTCCGCCGGCGCTCCCGCCGCTGCGGCCGTCGTGACGAGCGTCACGACGGTCCGGTTCTCTGCGCGGAAGACGGCGCGCGCCGTGCGCTCGATCTCTTCGATCGAGACGTTCGCCACGGCGTCGAAGTGCGCGTCGATCGCCCCCGGGTCCCCCGTGAGCGAGGTCCAATGTGCCAGCGTCCCCGCGATGCGGGGTGCCGAGGGGAGCGAGAGCAGGAGCTCGTAACCGAGCCGCAGACGCGCAGGCGCGAGCTGGGCCTCGGGGACCGACGCGGCCGTGTATCCCTCGATCGCCTGCTCAATCGCCTGCTCGACGGCGGGAAGCTCCTCTGCCTTCGGGACGCGCGCGGTCACCTTGAAGATCCCGGGATCGCGCGTCTCTTCCGCATGGACCGACAGCTTCACCGCAAGCTTCCGCTCGAGGACGAGGTCGCGGTAGAGCGGGCTTGACTCGCCGAAGAGCGCCCGGCCGATAAGGCGTAGCGCCGCCATCTCGCGCACCGCCGCGCCCGCGGGCGTGTGGTAGGCGATCGCGACGCGCGGCATCGTCGGCACCTCCCACTCGACCGTCGCGCGCCGTTCGGCCGTCTGCTTCGGCTCGGGCACGACGAGAGGCGGGATCGCCGGCTTCTTCCACGAGCCATAGTGCTCGCGCACCAGGGCCACCACCGCCTTCGGATCGACGTCGCCCACGGCAATCAGCACGACATTCGACGGCGCATAGAACCGGTTGAAGAAGCTCTGGCTGTAGTTGTACCCCTCCGGCATCTTCCGGATATCCTCGAGGAAGCCCATCGAGTTGTGTTGGTAGGGATGCACCGTGAACGCCGTCTGGCGGAGGACCTCATCGAGCTTGAACTCCGGGTCCAACACGTCCTTGTTGTACTCGCCGAGGATCGCCTTCGACTCCGTCTGGAACGCTGCCTCGTCATACGCAAGGTTCCGGATCCGGTCGGCCTCCTCCGCGATTATCTCGGGCAGGCGCGCGCTCTGCGTTGTCAGCGCGTAGGTCGTGTAGTCGTCGGTCGCCCAGCCGTTGTCGTCGCTCCCCGTCGAGACGATCAGGTCGCGCCTCTTCGTCTCGGGCCACGCCTTCGTCCCCCGCATCATCATGTGCTCGAAGAAGTGCGCGTAGCCCGTCCTCCCCGGCTCCACCTCATTGCGTGACCCCGCCCTCACCAGGGTGTAGAACGACGCCACCCCTGGGCTGTCGAACGGCACCACCAGCAGCGTCACCCCATTGTCCAGCCGCTCGGTCGTGATCGGGTAGGGGAAGATGCCGGCGGCGGTCGGGTGGGCAGCGAAAGCGGGAGTAGCGGCAAAGGCGAGGGAAGCTGCAACCAGCGCCACGCCAAAGGATGCGGCCATGATGAGCACGGATGCGAGGACGGATTCAGCGCGCCGCGCCTGGCGGACCGGCGCGGCGGCGAAGAGAAGCAATCGATCGCGTCTCATAAGCACCTCGTGAGAAATGAGCCTTTCCTACTCGATCTGGCCGATGGCCACTTTACTGTCAGGAAAGAGGGAGAGGAATTTGCTTCATGGTTAAGAAGTGTTCTTCTAAGAGCTTGCGGGCGTGGGCTCCGGAGGATTGGGAGTTCCCAGCACGGGGGGCCTGGCTCTTGCCTTCTCCCACCACAACTCCCAGAGGCGCATGTATTCGTCAACCTTGGCGGGCGACTCGTCCTTGTTCGGAGTCCATTTTTCCAGGGGGTCGGGGTCCTTGCTCTTAGGAAGGCTGCCGGGGAAGTCCGTCTTGCGGAAGTAGAGCAGGATCTGGTGAATCCGCAAACGCACGTTGGGGTTCGGCGTGTAGATCTGCCGAATCAGCAGGGGCAGCAAGACATCGTGGAGCGTCGCCGACCGGGATTTCATCACCAGCCGTTCCACATCCTGCACAAACGTCTGGGACACCTCGCTGCGCTCAAGCGGCCGGAGCACGGGCTGTAGGACCACATCTGGCTTCGGTGGTGGAATTGGAGGGCTCCATAGCTGGCGGAATCTCGCCGCAAAGCCCGAGGCCGATGAGGCAGCCGGGGATGGACTCCCCTGGGCAACCCGACCCAGTTGGTGAACCAGATAGTCCAGGCTGCGGATGCGATCCAACTCGGTGGCGTTGGACTTCGTAAACCGCCACTGGTGGTACCACAACTGGGCCGCACCAGAGCCGCGGAACCAGAACGCACCCCCAAAAAGCAGTCCCGTGAGCAGCGCTGTCAACAGCCAGGCGATGGCCCGGGACTTGGCCGCCCCCAGCCACACCTGGTACCCCCACCAAGGGATCAGGTCTTGTTCTCGCAAATAGTACCCGAAGTCATCGTTCCGCAAGCCGATCCGCCCATTTCTGGATCGGGACCCACAGCTTTGCGGTTTCCCCCGACATGAGGATGCCCTGCACGCCGGCAGAAAAAATCTGGCGGTACCCGAGGGCGACAATCAGTGCGGCGAAAAGCGACGTGTCTCGGATGACTGCCGTGTAATCCAGGAACCAGAACAAGAACAGGGGCACCAGCACGTACATTCCAAACAGCAGCCATGTGCTCAGGAAGGCCCAACGGTCGCGATGGGGTTTGAGCAGTTAGTTTAGGTTGGCACGAGCGCTCAGCAGGCCCAGCGAAAGCACCAGAAAGTAACACCAGTAT
>JACPRC010000225.1 GCA_016190175.1 Planctomycetota bacterium | reverse complement strand
CCACTAGGGGGATAGGGGGATAGGGAGATCCCGATCTCCCCATCTATCTCTCTCTCCATCCCCTTTTCCTCCGGATCCTCGTTCATCCCGACTACCCGGGAGCGGTCGCCCCGAGCCTCGCCGCGCACCACTCGAGAAACAGCCGGTCCGTTTCGTTGTAGGCCGCCGGCTTGTCCCCGTCGATGTCGATCTCGCCCACCACCTTCTTCCCCGCGAAGATGGGGACGACGATCTCGCTGCGCGTGCGGAGGAAGCACTGGAGATAGCGCGGGTCCTTGTTGACGTCGTCGACGACGACGCTGCGCTCCTCGCGCGCGGCGAGACCGCAGATCCCCTCGCCCACGGGAATGCGGACGTGCTCCGTGGCCTCGGGACCGTCCCACGCCTTGAGGACGAGCGTGTCGCCCCCCTCGATCATGTAGATCCCCACCCAGGCGTAGTGGGGGAAGGTCTTGCGGAGGTACGAGCAGAACTCCTGCGCGAGCTTCGCGAACGGCTTCCTCTTCGCGAAGAGGCCGGAGAGGTGGTCGATGGGATTTTTCATCGCGGGGATTATAGCGGCGGGGTCCGTCGTATATCCATAAGGAATAGTTGCAATGGCCATCAGAGTTGTTTATATATGAGGACCATGAAACGACTCGGGGCCATCTGCGCCGGCCTGGCGCTCGCCTCGTGCGCGTCGTCCGGACGGCCCCAGCCCATGCAGGGGGACGACGACCGGCAGCAGACGGTGAACCTCGCCTACGTCCGGCCCGGCGACCGCCGGACGTTCGCGATCGAGTACGTGGGCCGGGTTTCCGCCATCCCCGCGGGGACGAAGACCCTGCGCATCTGGATGCCCGTGCCGCAGGACACGACGGTCCAGTCGATCCGCGACCTGCGCTTCTCGCGAAAGCCGCGCCTGGCGACCGAACCGAGGTACGGCAACCGCATCGCGTACTGGGAGATCGCGGAGCCCGGCGAGTCGGTCGAGATCTCGATGTCCTTCACCTGCAGCCGCATCGAGATCCTCACCGACCTGGCGCTCCTCCGGCAGGAGGGGCAGGATCCTCCGGGCCGGTACAGCATCTTCAAGCACGCGGACACGCTCGTCGTTGTGGACGAGGAGATCCGCAGACTCTCCGACGAGATCACGCGCGGGCGGAACGGGACGGTCGAGAAGGCCCGCGCGATCTACGAGTACGTCGTCTCGAGGATGAGCTACGACAAGAATCATGCCGGCTGGGGCACGGGGAGCACGAGGCACGCATGCGAGGCGGGCAAAGGGAACTGCACCGACTTCCACGCCCTCTTCAACTCGCTTTGCCGCGCGCAGGGGATCGCCAGCGGCTTCGAGATCGGTCTCTATCTTCCGTACGAGCGCCGGCGGGACGAGAAACTCGGCGGCTACCATTGCTGGGCGTTCTTCCGGGTGCCGGGGAAGACCTGGGTCCCGGTGGACTGCTCCGAGGCGAAACGCAATCCCGACCGGCTCGAGTTCTTCTTCGGCGGCCACACGTCGAACCGCGTCACGCTCTCGACGGGCCGGGACATCGTCCTGGAGCCGAGGCAGGAGGGCGCGCCGCTCAACTATTTCCTGAATCCGGACGCGGAGGCGGACGGGAAGCCGGTGAAGACGGAAAAGGCGTGGTCCTACCGCGACCTGGACTGACCCAGCCTGCCTTGTTCATGCGGGCTACACCGTCCGCATGAAACGGCACCCTTCGGGCCTTCGCCACGCCGAAGCGGCCGTGGCTACGGCCGCGCAGGCGGGCAGATGCACCAGCCCTGCGGGCCGGTTCCGCTGGACAGCCCCGCTCCATCGCGCTCGACACTCCGTGTCTCGCGCGACGGGCGGCCCGCGGCGCACTATTGCCGTCAAGGTGGCGCCGCGGGCGGCTTATTCACGAGATCTCGGCCTACGGCCGAGAACCTCCGTGAATAACCCGGGCTAGGAACGCGCGCACGATCCGTTCCAATTCCGCGGGCGGCACGTCGCCCACCGCCGTCACGACTCGGTCCCCGTCCTTCGTGGCGACGAACGCGAGATTCCCGACGCGGCAGTGAGCGATCTCCTCCCGCTCCAGCCGCGAGCTCGCCATCGGGAAGCGCGTCACGTCCGCCGCCGCGAAGACCGCAACCGTGACGACGGTCCGGTCGCGGTGGAGAATGTAGAACGCGGTCGGCGCCCCGTCGAGGTAGCACATCCGCGCGCCGACGAGCTTCGTGTCCGAGGGCAGGGGGCTCTCGATCGCGCACGGGAAGGGCAGCTTGTCCCGGAAGTAGCGCGAGGCCTCCGAGGGGTCGGCGGTCCCTGCGGCGAGCGGCGACTTCCCCTCCAGGTAGTGGGCATGGTGCTCGGCCATCGTCGCCGCGAGGTCCAGTTCGCGCGGGCGCGCGAGGAGGAGGACGGCCGCCGCCACGACGATCGCCGCCGCCGCGGGGATCCACCATCGCCGGCGGGGGATCGCGCCGACCGCCTGCCGCCACGCCTCGTCGTCGCCCGGACCCGGGCGGCGCAGCGACTCTCGGATCCGCCGCTCCAGCCGCTCCTCGGTTCCCACGCGCTCCGCGCACGAGGCGCAGGATTCGATGTGGCGGGCGAGGTCGGCCGCCCTCTCGGCGGAGAGTTCCGAGTCCAGATGGAGGCTCGTGAGCCGCCTTGCGTCCGTGCAGGTCATCCCATCCACCCGCGCGCGAACACGGCGAGGCGCTCGCGCAGCATCCCGCGGGCCCGGCCGACGTAGCCCATCACGCTCCCGATCGGCATGTCGAGAATATCGGCGGCCTCGCGGCACCTGAATCCTCCGACGGAGACGAGGAGGAGCGCGGCGCGTTCGGGCTCCGTGAGCGCGAGCACCGCGCGGCGCACGTCGTCGTCGAAGCTCTGCAGCAGCCGGTCGGGGTCCCGCAGGATCTCGTCGTAGGCGTATTCGCGGTCGAGTTCGACCTCGGCGGGCACCTCTTCGGGGATGGGCAGGGGCGTCCCCGCCTTCCGGTTCATCCCGAACACCGTGAGCGTGGCGATCCGGAAGATCCACGCGCGGAAATCGGTCCCCTCCTCGAACGCCCCGAACTTCCGGAAGGCGACGAGGAAGGCGGACTGGAGCGCGTCGGGGAGGTCCGACGGGTTCCAGAGGAGCCCCCGGACGTAGGCCGTCAGCGGCTCGCGGACGTGCGCGAGGTGGCCGAGGAAGCGCGCGCGAAGATCCATCCCTCATGAATGTCGCACGAAACCGCGGTGCATACAAATTCCGTATGATCCCCCGCCTCCCGCCGCATCAAGGGATGCATGTTTCTCGTCCGACTTGCGCTGCGGAACCCGTACATCGTCCTGGTGCTGGGGATGGCGATCCTCGTCCTCGGCGCGACGGTGATCGACCGCATCCCCGTCGACCTCCTCCCGCAGTTCCGGACGCCCGCCGTCCAGATCGTGACCTTCTATCCCGGCATGCCCGCGGAAACCGTCGAGCGGGACATCTCGACGCGGATGCAGCGATGGACGGGCCAGTCGGTCGGCATCGAGCACCAGGAGGCGAAGTCGATGCTCGGCGTCTCGATCGTGAAGGATTACTTCCACGAGGACATCGATCCGAACGCCGCGATGTCGCAGGTCACGTCGTACGCGATGTCCGACCTCTACTACCTTCCGCCCGGCACGGTGCCGCCGATGGTGATGCCGTTCGACCCGACCGCGTCGGTGCCCCTGTGCCTCTTCAGCGTCTCGAGCGACCGCTACAACGAGACCGAGCTCTACGACATCGCCTACTTCCAGCTCCGCAACCGGCTCCAGTCGATCCCGGGCGTGATCGCGCCGGCGGTCTACGGCGGGCGGCTCCGCCGGATCCTCGTCACCGTGGACCGCGAGAAGCTCCAGGGCCGCTCGCTCTCCCCGATGGACGCGGTCTCGGCGATCCACCGGAACAACGTCTTCATCCCGACCGGGAGCGCGCGGTTCGGACCGATGGAGTACCAGATCGAGTCCGACGCGATGGTGCCGGACCCGCGCGACCTCGACGACTTCCCCGTGAAGATGGACGGCTTCGCCCCGGTCGCGATCCGCGACGTCGGCCGGGCCGAGGACACGAGCGAGTTGCAGTCGAACATCGTGCGCGTGGACGGGAAGCGGCAGCTCTACGTGCCCATCTACCGCCAGCCCGGCGCCAACACCGTCCGCGTCGTGGACGGCGTGCAGGGATCGATCGGCGAGCTCAAGACGCGCCTCCCGGACGGGGTGAACATGGAGGTCGTCTTCGACCAGTCGAAGACGGTGCGCGAGGCGATCCGCAATCTCGCGTCGGAGGGCGTGATCGGCGCGATCCTCGCGGCGATCATGGTGCTCGTCTTCCTCCGGAGCTTCCGGGCGACGTTCTTCGTCCTCCTCACGCTGCCGCTCTCGATCCTCGCGGCCGTGGCGGGGCTCTACTTCTCGGGGCACTCGATCAACGTGATGACGCTGGGCGGCTTCGCCATCGCGGTCGGGCTTCTCATCGACCAGTCGATCGTGGTCCTCGAGAACACCGAGCGGCACCTCGCGCTCGGGAAGGCGCCGGCGCAGGCGGCGCTCGACGGCGCGAGCGAGGTCGTGCGTCCCGTGCTCGTCATCGTGATGACGATCTGCGTGGTCTTCTTTCCCGTGATCTTCCTCTTCGGGATCGGCAAGTTCCTCTTCGCGCCGCTCGCGCTCGCCGTGACGTTCGCGATGGCGGCGTCGTATCTCCTCGCCTTCACGATCGTGCCCGTCTGTTCCGCCCGGTTCCTCAAGGCCCGCGAGCATCGGGAGACGTGGTTCGACGGGCTGCGGAGAATCTACGAGCGCACGCTCGGCTTCTCGTTCCGGTTCCGGTGGGCCGTCCTCGGCCTCGTCCTGGTCGCGTTCCTGCTCTCGCTCGGCCTCGGCACCCGCATCGGAACGGAGCTCTTCCCCGAGACCGACGCCGGCCAGTTCCTGGTCCGCGTGCGCGTGACCTCCGGCACGAAGGTGGACGAGACGGAGAAGACGCTCATCGCCGTCGAGGAGAAGATCCGCGAGGTCGTCGGGAAGGGGCACGTCCGGAAGATGATCACGAACATCGGCGTCCTCAACGACTGGCCGGCCGCCTACACGCCGAACTCGGGGCCGCACGATTCGTTCGTGCTGGTCCAGCTCGACCCCGCCGCGCCGAGGACGGATCGCGAGTACGTCGCCGAGCTGCGCCGCGCGCTGGCGGCCGCGTTCCCCGGCGTCGAGTTCGCCTTCGAGCCGAACAACATGCTCAAGGCGGCGCTCAACTTCGGCCTCCCGGCGCCCATCAACGTCCAGGTCCAGGGAAACGATCTCCACGCGTCGTACCGGATCGCGGAGGAGGTGAAGCGCCGCATCCGCGAGGTCCCGGGCGCGGTCGACGTCCGCATCCAGCAACGGCTCGACTACCCGCAGTACCGGATGCGCATCGACCGGCGGAAGTGCGCGGAGCTGGGTCTCGCCGCGGACGAGGTCGTGAAGAACGTCGTGACCGCGTTCAACTCCTCGGTGAGCTTCGCGAAGTCGTTCTGGATCGACGAGCGCAACGGCAACCACTACTGGATCGGCGCGCAGTACCCCGAGAGCGCCTTCGAGGATCTCGAGACGCTCAAGAACGTCCCTATCACGTCGAGCCGGCAGAAAGAGCCCATCCTCCTGCGGGACATCGCGGAGTTCGAGCGCGCGACGGCGCCCTCGGAGGTGAACCACCACAACATCAACCGCGTGATCGACGTCTTCGCCTCCGTGGAGGGCCGGGACCTTGGCGGGGTCGCCGCCGACGTCGAGAGTCGGCTGCGGGACATCGAGCGCGAGGGCAAGGTGCCGAAGGGCTACGCGATCCTGCGCCGCGGCGAGGTCCAGAGCATGAAGAAGTCGTTCGGGAGCCTCGCCTTCGGCCTCGGTCTGGCGGCCGTGCTCGTCTATCTCGTGCTCGTGGTCCAGTTCCGGTCGCTTCGAGACCCGCTCGTCGTGATGTTCGCCGTCCCGCTCGGCCTCATCGGCGTGATCGGGCTCCTCTGGGCGACGGGGACGTTCATCAACATCCAGTCGCTGATGGGCGTGATCATGATGGTCGGCATCGTCGTGTCGTTCAGCATCCTCATGATCGACTTCGCGAATCGCCGCGTCGCGGAGGGGAAGAGCCGGGGAGAGGCGATCCGTGAGGCCGCGGCGCTGCGCCTCCGCCCGATCCTGATGACGTCGCTCGCAGCGATGCTCGGCCTCGCGCCGATGGCCTTCGTCGGCGGCGCGAACATTCCGCTCGCCCGCGCGGTGATCGGCGGGGTGCTGGCCTCGACGTTCCTGAGCCTGTACGTCGTGCCCGTCCTGTACGGGTCCTTCGGGAGAAAGGCATGAAGATCCTCGCAGGGGCCGCGGGAATCGTCCTGATCGCGGCGGCCGGCTCGCTCTCGTGGTTCGCGCGTCCCCAGGCGCCTGCGGACGCGCAGGACCGCCGCCCGCACGTCGAGGTCGACCGGCCGCAGCGCAAGACGATCCATCGCCGGCTGCGCCTCCCGGGCGAAGTGCGCCCGTTCCAGGAGGTCGCGGTCACCGCGCGCATCCAGGGCTACGTGGCTTCCGTCGGGGCCGACCGCGGGGCGTGGGTGAAGGAGGGACAGGAACTCGCCCGCATCCACGTGCCCGAGATGGAGAAGGAAATCCTGAAGCAGACCGCGGAGCGCGACTGGCGCAAGACGACGTGGGAGCGGTTGGAGAGGATCGCGAAGAAGAGCCCGAACCTGATCAACCAGGATCTGCTCGACGACGCGAAGGGGCGCTACGACGTGGCCGAGGCGGAACTCGCGCGGCTGAACGCCCTCGCCGGCTACGCCGTGCTCCGGGCGCCGTTCGACGGCCTCATTACCGAGCGATGGGTCGATCCGGGCAACCTCGTCCAGGCCGGCGCGCCGAAGCTCCTCCACGTCATGCAGGTGGACGTCGTGCGCGTGCGTCTCCACGTGCCGCAGTCGGAGGTCCCCTCCGTACGCGAAGGGGAACCGGCCGAAGTGGCCGTCGACGAGATGCCCGGCGAGAGGTTCAAGGGGACGATCGCGCGCATCTTCTGGGCGCTGAACCGCGAGACGAAGACGATGGCCGTGGAGGTGGACGTCCGCAACGGCGCCGCGGACCGAAGCCGGTGGATCCGTCCCGGGATGTTCGCGCGCGTGACGCTCGACCTCGACCCGCGGAAGGACGTCCTGGTCCTGCCGGCGTCCGCGCTCGTCGTCGAAAAGAAGAAGACGTACGTCTACGTCGTCGCGGACGGCGTCGCGGCGAGGAAAGAGGTCGCGATCGGGCTCGACAACGGGATCGAATTCGAGGTGAAGTCCGGCGTCGCCGAGGAGGACGAGGTCGTGGTCTCCGGGAAGAACCTGATCGCGGTCGGCGAGAAGGTGCGGACGACGAGACGGCGATGAGACGCGCGTGGCTGTTCACGTTCCTGGGCGCATGCACGGGCACGGGGACGACGTGGGACCCCGCCGGCCCGGCCGAGGCGCTCCGCGCGGAAGCGAAACTCCCGGACGGGCGCATCCCGATCGACCTCGCCACGGTCCTGCGGCTCGCGGGCGCGAACGGCCTCGAGATCGCGTTCGTGCGCGAGAAAGTGGCCGAGGCGCAGGCCCGCGAGAGACTGGCGTGGGAGCGGTTCGTGCCGGTCGTGGGTCCGGAGTTCACCTTCCGGCGTCACGAGGGGCTCACGCAGGGCACGGACGGGAGTTTCGTGGACGTGGAGAAGCAGTCCGCCTTCGCGGGCGGCCGCTTCCGCCTGCGGTGGGAGTCGGGCGACGCGGCCTTCGCGGTTCTCTCGTCGGCACAGCGGGCCGACGCAAGCATCGAGACGCTTCGAGGCGCGGAAAACTCGACCGCCCTCGCCGCCGGGCTGGCCTACTACGACCTTCTCCGCGAGCAGCTCCGCGCGCGCGTGCTCGAGGAGTCGGTACGGATCTCGCGCAAACTCGAGGAGGAACTCCAGCTCGCGGTCGAGGCCGGGCGCGGGTTCAAGGGGGACCGGCTCCGCGCGAGCGTCCAGGCGACGGGGGCGCTGGTCTCGGCCGAGCGCGCGCGGGAAGCGGCGAAGCTCGCGGGGATCCGCCTGGCGACGATCCTCCGGCTTCCCCCGGAGGCCGATCTCGCGGCCGCGGAGGAGGAGCCTCAGCCCCTGCGGCTCGCGCCCCCGGGGACGCGCGACGATCTGGCGCGGCGCGCGCTGGAGTCGCGTCCGGAGATCCGCGGGGCGCTCGCGGAACTGGCCGCGGCCCGCCACGACCGGTCCGGCGCGACGTGGGGTCCGCTCGTCCCCGACATCCAAGTGGATCTGGGCGCCGGCGGCCTCGGCCCCGTCTGGTCGGACCTCGAGAATTCGGCGGACTACGTCGTCACGCTCGGATGGCGGATCGGCCCCGGGGGGCTCTTCGATCTCGGGCGTCGGGATCTGGAGGAGTCCCGGGTCCGACAGGCGGAGATCCGTCTGGAACAGACGCGCCGGCGCGTGATCGAGGAAATCCGTACCGCGTGGGTGCAGGTCGATGCCGGAGAGAGGATGCTCGACCTGGTGCGGCAGGAGGCGCGGGACGCGGAGGAAGCTTTGCGCCTCAACCAGGAGCGGCAGGCGGCCAACGTCGGGCTGCCGCTCGAGGTGCTCCAGGCGGAAGAGGCCCTCACGCGCGCCCGTCTCGACTACTACTCGGTGGTGATCGAGTTCAATCAGGCCCAGCTCCGCCTGGTCGCGGCGCTCGGGCTCAAACCGTGAAAGGAGGAGACCGATGAGGACAGTGATGGCGATCGTGCTGGCGGCGGCGGTCCCGCTCGCCTTTGCGGCCTGCAAGTCCGGAGGCGACCAGCCGAAGAAGTGCGAGTCGTGCGAGAAGGCGAAGAGCGCGAACGGCTGGTGCGCCGACTGCAAGGTGGGGTTCAGGGACGGCGAGAAGATGAAGTGTCCGTCCTGCCACGCGGCGGCGACGGGGAAGGGCGGATGGTGCGACGGCTGCGGCAAGGGCTACAAGGGCGGGAAGGAGACGAAGTGCAAGGGATGCGCGGAGGCCGCGGCGACCGGCGGCACGTGCCCGACCTGAAGCAAGTAGGCTGAAGGGCCCGGCCGTCGGCCGGGCCCGCCCTTGACACGGCACCGTTGCGCGCGGCGACCATGGGTCGCTGTACCGTGTCAAACCCACGATGATCAGGCGGGGCCCTCCAGGACAAGACCGGTTGGAGGGCCCCTTCGCCGCCATGGATCGGCCATTTGCGCCCCTCGTAGAGGGGTTGCACCAGGTTTTTCCCCTGCCTGCGGGCGTCTTGGAGCCCTCTGGGGCCGTCCAGGGCGGCGATCTCCGCCACTTCCTCGAAGTGGCGGAGGCCTGATCAACGTGGGTCAAAGGCCCGCTCTTGTTCGGACGGCGCAGGGAACAGGCCGGGCGCGGCGCGGCGTCCTTCCGGACAAACAGGAGCCGATGCGGGGGCCATCGCCATCTCACCGGTCCCCGTAGACGTCCCGCCGGTGCCCGATGCGGTAGACGCGGATCCGCCGGGCGTCGTCGTCCACGACGTAGAGGATACGGTAGTCTCCCCGCCGGATGCGATAGCCGGCCTTGCCCACGAGGCGTTTGGCGCGCGGCGGCCGCGGCATCGAGGCGGGCGCATCGGCCGAGCCTCGCCGCGCACCATTCGAGAATGAGCCGGTCGCTCTCGTCGCAGGCCGCCACCTTGTCCCCGTCGATGTCGATTTCGCCGCCCCCCCCCCCTCCATCGCGGGCGCCCCGTCGTTCATCCATAAGGAATAGTTGCAATAACCATCAGAGTTTATTATATGTAAGAAGCGAACCCTGTGGGGGGATGCGACGATGAAGCGACTCGGCACGATCCTCGCCGGCCTGGCGCTCGCCTCATGCGCCTCGTCCGGCCGGCCCCAGCCGATGCGGGGGGACGACGACCGGCAGCAGACGGTGAACCTCGCGTACGTCCGGCCCGGCGACCGGCGGAGCTTCGCGATCGAATACGTCGGGAAGATCTCCGGCATCCCGGTGGGGACGAAGATAGTGCGCCTCTGGATGCCCGTGCCGCAGGACACGACGGTGCAGACGATCCGGGAGATGCGCTTCTCCCGCGAGCCGCGCCTGGCGACCGAGCCGAAGTATGGGAACCGCATCGCGTACTGGGAGATCGCGGACCCCGGCGAGTCCGTCGAGATCACGATGTCCTTTACCTGCAGCCGCGTGGAGATCCTCACCGATCTGGATCTTCTCAGGCAGGAGGGGCAGGATCCTCCGGGCCGATACAGCATCTTCAAGCAGGCGGACACGCTCGTCGTCGTGGACGACGAGATACGGAGACTGTCCGACGAGATCACGAAAGGGAGCAGCGGCACGGTCGGGAAAGCCCGCGCGATCTACGACTACGTCGTCTCGAAAATGACGTACGACAAGAACCACCCCGGTTGGGGCACGGGGAGCACGAAGCACGCCTGCGAGGCGGGCAAAGGGAACTGCACCGACTTCCACGCGCTCTTCAACTCGCTCTGCCGTGCGCAGGGGATCGCCAGCGGCTTCGAGATCGGCCTCTATCTCCCGTACGAGCGGGGGAAGGAGGAGAAGCTCGGCGGCTACCATTGCTGGGCCTTCTTCCGCGTGCCCGGGAAGACGTGGGTCCCGGTGGATTGCTCCGAGGCGAAACGGAATCCGGACAGGCTGGAGTTCTTCTTCGGCGGCCACACCTCGAACCGCGTCACGTTCACGACCGGCCGCGACGTCGTCTTGGAGCCGAAGCAGGAAGGCGCGCCGCTCAACTACTTCCTGAATCCATACGCCGAAGCGGACGGGAGGGCGGTGAAGGCGGACAAGGCGTGGTCGTTCCGTGACCTCGACTAGTGGTTCGACGCATCGGATCGTGTCAGTTGGGCGGGGGTGAACCTCGTCGGGGCGGAGCCTTCGGAGCGGACGGAATCAGATGTGGCTCACCACGAGAACCGGACGCCTTCTCGCGATCGCCGCGGGCGCGCTGGTCGGGGCGCTCATGGCGATCCTCGTGTGGAGGGGCAACCCCGGCCACATGGGGATCTGCGGCGCGTGCTTCCTGCGCGACATCGCGGGGGCCGTGGGCCTCCACCGGGCCGCGCCCGTCCAGTACGTCCGGCCCGAGGTCGTCGGCGTGGTGCTGGGCGCTCTCTTCGCGGCGCTCGCGGCGCGGGAGTTCCGCGCGCGCGGCGGCGCGTCGCCCCTCTTCAAGTTCCTCCTCGGCGCGTGGGTCTCGATCGGCGCGCTCGTCTTCCTCGGCTGCCCCTTCCGGATGCTCCAGCGCCTCGGCGGCGGCGACCTCAACGCCCTGGTCGGCGCGGGCGGGCTCGTCGTCGGGATCGGCGTCGCGCTTGCGCTTGTGCGGACGGGGACGAGCGCGGGGCGTTCGTCGCCGGCGCCCGCGGCCGTGGGTCTGTTCCTCCCGCTCGTCCTGGCGGGGCTGCTCGCGGCGCTCCTCCTCAAGCCGGCGGGGATCGCCTTCAGCGCGAAGGGGCCGGGCTCGCAGCACGCGCCGTGGCTCCTCTCGCTCGGCGTGGGACTGGCGGCCGGAGTCGCCTTCCAGCGGGTCCGTTTCTGTACGCTCGGCGCCTTCCGCAACGCGGTCTTCTACCGCGACTTCCATCTCATGAGCGCGCTGGTCGCGCTCGTCGTCGCGTACGGCGTCGTCTCGGCCGCGACGGGCCGGTTCCACCTGGGGATGGAGAACCAGCCGATCGCGCACACGAGCACGCCGTGGAACTTCCTCTCGATGATCCTCGTCGGGCTGGCGGCGTCGCTCGCGGGCGGGTGTCCCGTGCGGCAGATGGTGCTGGCGGGCGAGGGCGACACCGACGCGGTCGCTACGATCCTCGGCATGGTCGTCGGCGGCGCGCTCGCGCACAACTTCAACCTCGCCAGCAGCGCCGCGGGGCCGACCTTCTCGGGCAAGGTCGCCGTCGGGATCGGTCTCCTTTTCTGCGTCGCCGCGGCCCTCGCGATGCGGGGGCGCCGTGAGTGAGACGATCGACGCGCGGGGGCTGTCGTGTCCCGAGCCGAGCGACCTGGCGTTCCGCGCGCTCTTCGGACGGAAGGTCGCCGACCTCGTAGTGCTGGTGGACGATCCGGCTTCGCGCGAGCACTTGGAGCGACTCGCGGACCGGCTCGGATACCGCCTCACGCGTGCGGCGCGGGGGGACCACGAGGAGATGCGCTTCGTCCTCCCATGAAGAAGACGGTCGAAGTCCTGATCGCCGACCTGGAGGGGGTTCTCGCGCTTCCGTGCGTGGGCCGAGGCGCGCCGGTTTGCGGCGCGGGCTACCCCGGGCCGGGCTTGGCGAGGACCGACCGCGCGACGGCCAGCGTCCGTCGCCCCGCCGTAAGCGCCCGCTCGCTGTCGTTCGCCCGGTACAGCGTCGCGGGGATCCCGCCCGGCAGGGCGTCCGGGTAGCGCGTCGGGATGTAGTATTGGTCCAGGACGCCGACGTCGTCGCGCAGGCCGGCGAGGCCGGGACTTCGTGCCTCCAGCTCCCCTGCCAGGTCCTAGACCGAATGGGTGCGGGCGATCGCCAGGCCCAGGCCGATGAGCGCCGCCTTCAACGCCTTCTCCGCGGACTGTTGAGCGTGGAAGCACGAAGCGAAGTGATGGCCCAGCTCGCGGAGCTTCTCGGCGACAACCAGATCCTCGCCCGCCTGCGCCAACCACCGCGCGGCCTCCGAGCGCGGGTCAGACTGCATGCAGCACCCGTCCCTCCGCGAGCGCTTCTCGGACGAACGTGCGGGAAGTCGCTATCTCGGCAAACTCCTCCGGCGTATAGACCAGGATATCGACGGCCATGCGCGGCCGCAATTCCTGCCAGACCCGCGCGATCCGGCGGGGGAAGCTCTCCTCCGGCGGGCACGGCATCACCACCAGCAGGTCCGCGTCGCTTCCCTGACGGGCCGTGCCGCGCGCCCGCGAGCCGAAGAGCACGACCCGCGTGGCGCCGCGGGCCGCAAGCTCCGCCACGATCCGCCGCACCTCGCCGTCCGCCGCCGCGCGCGCCTCCGGCGATTCGCTCGTCTCCCACGCCACGTCGTCCCGGCTCATGCCGCTATCCTACCACGCCGCGGCGATTCCATCCAACACGCACGCGTCGGCGCGATACTTCATTTCTTCGCGATCAGATACCACGCTTCCGTGAACCTCGATGTCACGTATCCGGTCTTTCCCAGCCACTTCGCCTTCCGGAAGCCGCTCTTTCGCAGCTTCTCCAGATAGGACCTACCCGGCAGCGCGCCCGCGATTCAAGTGGACCAGGCGTCCGGATCGGCAAGAACCTCCGGGGGGACGTCCTCCACGACCACGAGGTCGGCGGCCGCGAAGATCCCTCCGGGGCGGAGCAGACCGTACAGTCGCCGGAATGCCCGGTCCTTGTCGGGGACGAGATTCAGAACGCCGTTGGAGAAGATCAGGTCGAAGGACCGCCTCTCGAACGGAGGATCCTCGATCGATCCCTCGACGAACTCGAGGTTGTGGGTCTTACACCGCGCCAGGGCCTTCCGCGGCCATCGAAGCATCTCGGGAGTCGAGTCGAGCCCCGCCACGCGTCCGCGCGGGCCGACGAGGAGGGAGGAGACGAAGGCGTCCAGTCCGCATCCGCATCCGACGTCCAGCACGCGTTCTCCCGGCGCCGGCTTCCGGATGGAGAACGGGTTTCCGACGCCGACGAATCGGTCCACCACGGGGGCGGGAACGGCCGCGAGCCACGCGCGATCGTACCTGAGCCGGAGGGCGCTCTCGCGTCCGACCGGGTACGGGAAATGGCCGCCGGGGCGCCCCGACACGGAGCGGTATTTCTCCCGCACGGCTTTGCGGAGCGTTTCCGACCTCTCAGCGTTCATCCGATTTCCGGAAAAGGCCGGTCTGGGAATCGAACCCAGCAGCGGCTACTTCGCTTCGCCGCCCAACGGGTTTGCAGCCCGCGGGGAGCCCAGCTCCCTACACCGGCCGGAACCGGCCGGAGAAGGGGCGTTCAGGTGAAGGGGAGGATCATCGGTTTTCCCCGTCGCGTGCGTCCTTCCGGAGACAGGAGTTCTCCCGCGCGTCCGCCCAAGCCCAGCCCTCGCGGTAACAAGGGCGATGAAGGACGTACTCACGGAGTTGTTCGCTCATCTCCGCGGGCGTTCGCTCCATCGCGGCGGCGAGGCAGGCGAGGCAGTGCGGCGACGACTTGAAACCCATGACGATGCTCATGAGCGCCTCGTGGCCGCACAGGGTCTTGCGGCAGCGCGGGCACGGCGCGCCGCGCATGCGCGCGAGGTCCGCGAGCAGTTCGGCGATCTTCCGCGCCTCCGCGTCAGAACTTGAAGGCGGCATAGAACTGGAAGCGGTTGTCCGTCCCGTCGTCGAATCCCTTGTACATCGTGGTCCAGTTCAGGTAGTCCAGCCCGAACTCCAGGGAGCCGAACGTGAGCCGGTTCGCGAGGTAGAAGATGCGATTGAGGGTCTTGCCCGTCGCGGGAAGATCGTCCGAAACCGGGTCGTCGATCGCGAATCCGAGAGACACCGCGTACCAGTCGAGGGGCTTCCAACCCAGTTCCGCCCACCCGCCCGTGGAGGCGATCTCGTCGCCCGTCGTCGCGTTG
>JACPRC010000231.1 GCA_016190175.1 Planctomycetota bacterium | reverse complement strand
TGTCGATCGCCGAGGATCAACTCGCGCTGGCCGCGGCCGATCGGGATCATGCCGTCGATCGCCTTCCAGCCGGTCTGGAGCGGCTCCTTCACCGGCTGCCGCTCGACGACGTTCCGCGCGCGGCCCTCGATCGGGCGGAACTTCTTCGCCGGGATCGGACCCTTGCCGTCGATGGGCTGCCCGAGGGCGTTCACCACGCGGCCGAGGAGCTCCGGCCCGACCGGCACCTCGACGATGCGGCCCGTGCACTTGGCGACGTCGCCCTCCTTGATGCCGCGGTCCTCTCCGAGGATGACGCAGCCGACCGAGTCCTCCTCGAGGTTGAGCGCCATCCCGAAAACGCCGCCGGGGAACTCCACAAGCTCGCCGGCCATGACCTTTTCGAGGCCGTAGACGCGCGCGATGCCGTCGCCCACCTGAAGGACGACGCCGACGCTCTCCATCTTGAGCTCGGCCTCGTACGACTGGATCTCCTTCTGGATGACGGCGCTGATCTCTTCGGGGCGGATGGCGGCCATGTCTACGCTCCTTCCAGTCGCGGAAGAACAAAGAACGAAGAACAGGGAACAGAGGGCGGGGGAAGCCTCCCCCGCTCCCCCTCCTCCCTGGCGTGCGACCCGTGGATGGGGGGAGGCGGGGGCCCTCCCCCGCCTGCTTTCTTCCTTGTTCTTTGTTCTTTCATCTCTTCTCGAGTTCCTTCAGGCGTTCGCCGAGCACCTTGAGCCGGTGCGCCACGCTTCCGTCGATCACCGTGTCGCCGATCCGGACGAGCATCCCGCCCTTGAGGGCCGGATCGGCCTGCGCCTCGATCTCGATCTTCTTGCCCGTGAGCCGCTCGAGGCGCGTCTGGAGCCCGCTCCGCTGCGCGTCGCCGAGCGGCCTCCAGCTCCGAACCTGCACGCGCACGACGCCCTTCGAGACGTCCGCGAGCCGGTCGAACATCTCCGCGATCTCGGGCAGGATCTCGGCGCGGTTCTTGTCGACGAGCAGCTCCAGGAACTCCAGGAACGAGCGCCGGGCCGTCGTCTCGAACGCGCGGCGCAGGACCCGCTTCTTGAAGGCGCGCGGGATCTGCGGCTGGCCGAGGACCGCGCGGAAGGCCTTGTCCCGCTCGTACGCGCCCTTGAGCGCGAGGAGCATCGACTCCGTCTCCTCGGTCGTTCCCTCCGCATCCGTGATGCGCAGGAGCGCCGCGGCGTATCTCTTGGCCAGCGTCCGTTCGATCACGACTTCTTCACCGCATCGAGCCTGTCGAGGTACTTCTCCACCAGCTTCCCGTGGACGGCGTCGTCCACGACCGCCCGGGCCAGGTGGTCGGCGGCCTCCATCGTGAGGCGCGTCGCTTCCTGGCGGAGCTCGAGGACCGCCTTGCTGCGCTCGATCTCGATCTCGCGCTTCGCCTTCGCCATCTCGTTCTCGGCCTGCTGGTGCGCCTCGCCCAGCGCGCGCGAGCGCGCCTGGTTGGCCTCCTCCACCGCGGAGTTCAGGCGGCGCTTCGCCTCGCGGTCCACGTCGGCGAGCTTCGCCTTCAGGTCGGCGAGCTGCGCCTGCGTCTCCACCGTCTCCTTCTCGAGCCTCGCGAACGTCTCCTCGAAGCCCTTCGTGCGCTCGCCGAGGAGGCGCTTGACGGCCGGCCGCGCGAAGCGCAGGAGGACGATCGCCACGATGAGGAAGCCGAGGGCCTGCGCGACGAAGAACTTCACCGCGCTGCCGAGCAGGAGGAAACTCACTCTATGACCTCCCCTCGATGAACTTCTCGACGATGGCGCCGTGCCGCACCGGGTCCAGGCGCGTCTCCAGCACCCTCTCGACGGCCTCGAAGGTGAAGCGAGCCACGTCGGCCCGGACGCGCGCGGCCGCCTCCCGCTTCTCACGACCGATGTCGGCGCGGGCCTGCTCCACCTGCTTGCGCGCCTCGGCCTGCGCCGCCGTCACGATCTGCCCGCTCGCCGCCAGCGCCTCGCGGTAGATCCCCTGCATCCGGTCGTACGCCTCCTTGTCGATCCGGGTCAGGTGGGCCTGATACTCTTTCGCTCGCTCCTCCGCCTCGCGCCGGTCCCGCTCGATCGCCTCGTGCGCCTGGCGGACCTCCTCCTCGCGCCGCCGCAGGTGGTCGACCACGCGGCCGAAGAGGATCCGGCTCAGGAGCAGGAAGGTCGCACAGAAAACGACGACCTGAACTCCGAGGACCCGCAGGTTGACCTGCAGATCGCGGAGGATCTGCTCGATGACGGAGGCGGCCAGACAGATCGTCATGGATCCGCCGATCGGCTAGTGGGCGAGGGGATCCAGCTTGCCGCCCCACATGAAGCAGATGAGCAGGACGTAGATCGTCAGCGTCTCGATGAACGCCAGGCCGATCATCAGCATGCCCTGGATCCGGCCGCCGGCCTCCGGCTGCCGCGCCACGGCCTCGACGGCGCCGGCGATCGCGCGGCCCTGGCCGAGCGCGCCGCCGAACGCGGCGAGACCGAGCCCGAGGACGAGCGCCGCCCCCATGTAATGACGGGCCCCCAACTCGACCCCCTCCGCCAGGAGCGGGATCATCCCCAGCAACGAGGTCAGCATCTAAACCCTCCCATCAAAGAGTGCCGTTAGCCCATAGCTCTTAGCCACCGGCCGTCGTCGGGTGGCTAACGGCTAACAGCTAACAGCTAATGGCTCGGCTGCGCATGCGCCTCCTTCTCCTCGTGTTCTTCGTGGTGCGCCACCTTCTGTCCGATGTAGATCGACGCCAGGCACGTGAAGACGAACGCCTGGAGGAAGCATGTCAGGAGTCCCAGGAACAGGATCGGGAGCTGAACGGGGATGTATCCGCCGAGCTCCATGAGCTTCTCGATAACGCTGTCCTCGCCGAAGATGTTGCCGTAGAGGCGCAGCGAGAGCGACACCGGCCGCGCCAGCTCGCCCACGATCTCGAGCGGGACCATGAGGATCGCCAGCCACCACACGTCGCCGGCGAAGTGTTTCGCGTACTGCACGACGCCGGTGGCGCGGATCGCGTAGGCCTGGACCATGACGAAGGTCGTGATCCCGAGCGCCGCCGTCGTCGAGAGGGTCATCGTGGGCGAGCGGAAGGCCGGGATCAGGCCCAGCAGGTTCATCACGAAGATGAAGAGGAAGATCGTCCCCAGGAAGGGCAGATAGCGGTCACCCAGCGGCCCCACGAGGCCGCGCACGAGGCTTCGCAGGAGCTCTACGGCGTATTCCATCAGGTTCTGGATCCCCCGCGGAACCCGCTCGTACCTCCGCGTTGCCAGAAACGAGCAGAGGACGAGGACGACCGCGGCGAGAATCGAGAAGCCGATTGCATCGAACCAGAAAGGGGCCGTGTCGGGATAGCGGTCCGGCATGAAGAGCCACTTCGCCCACGACTGGTCCTTCACCGCATCGTAGAGGGCGGTGAAGACGCTGACGGGCGGTTCGTGTCCGGCCCCGGAGGCGAGAAGTCCGACCGGGTTCATCGAACCGCCTCACGGGCGGAGGCCAGGCGCGCGAAGCAGCCGAGGAACGCGACGGTGATGACCGCGGTGAGCCCGATGAAGACGCCGAAGGGCCGGACGATCCCGCGCGTCACGAGGAAGTAAAGCGCGGCCATGTAGAGCCCCAGCTTCGGCAGGAGCAGGAGCATGACGACCCACCGGCGGCGGCCCGGCTTCAGGATGATCGGCCAGGTCGCGAACGGAGTGACGCCCAAGGCGCCGCCGAGGAGGATGCCCCCCGCGAGGGACAGCGAGTCGATCGCCGCCGCCGCGACCGCGGCCGCCAGGCATACCGCGGCCGCCATGAGCGAGAGGCGGTAGAGGAGGGCGCGGTCGATCATATCACCACGAAGACACTCAGACACCGAGGACCACGGTCGAGGATCGGCGCCCCAAGGCGTTCCATTGTGTCCTGGTGTCTTTGTGTTGGGGGGATTCTATTCACGGCGTGCGCACTGTCAAGGGAATTGCGGCGCCGCCTCCGAGGCACGGAGCCTGGGTGGTCCGCACTTATCGTGGCGGACCACCCAGAAAGAACAGAGAGCAAAGAACAAAGAGGAAAGGAGGCGGGGAAGGCTCCCCGCACCCCTCCTCGGATGCAAGGAGGGGGTCCGGGGGAGGCATCCCCCGGCTCTCTCTGTTCTTTGTTCTCCGTTCTCTGTTCTTTCCGGCTGGCCCTTGACGCGGCGCTGGGCCTTCGGCCCACCGGCCCTCCGGGCCGGGCGCCGTGTCAAGGGCTGGTCCATCCATAAGTGTTGACCAGCCAGGCACGGAGCAGGGTCGCCACTGAGGCGCGGAGAAGGCGCACATTGCGAGTCCCCCCTTCTCCCCCAGAGGGGGGCGCCGACAAGGAGATCTCTCTGCGTCTCTGAGGTCCTCGGAGGCGGAACCCGCACGCGAGGATTGTGGCGCGCGCGAAAATCGTGTTATACTCCGTCCGCGAGATCGTCCCCTACATAAGGAACGAGGATTGGCGGAAGCACGCGGCGACACGCTCCTGATCCGCAAATGCCTGGACGGAGATGTCAGCGCCTACAGCGAGCTGGTCGACCGGTACAGCGCCCGGATCGTCAACCTTGCGTACATGATGATCGGGAACCGCCACGACGCGGAGGACATCGCCCAGGAAGGTTTCATCCGGGCCTACCGCGGGCTCGGGAAGTTCCAGCAGAAGGCCAAGTTCTCGAGCTGGCTCTACCAGATCACGCTGAATCTCTGCAAGGACTACCTGAAGGCGAAGGCGCGGACCGTCAAGAGCCTGGACGACGAGCAGCTCATGGCGATGGATCCGGGCACGCCCGAGCACGCGTCGCGCCGGCTCCTGGAGAACGAGCTCTCGGAGATCATGCGGGTCTCCATCGGGAAGCTGCCCGTGCCGTACCGCGAGACCTTCGTGCTGAGGCACCTCCAGGGGCTGGACTACGACGAGGTCTCGTCGATCACCGGCGTCCCGGCGGACACGGTGCGCGTGCGGGCCTACCGGGCGCGGGAGCTGCTCCGGCAGTCGCTCTCGCCCAACGTGGACACGTTCTGGCGCGAGAAGGCGGCCAAGGAGAAGGACGGCTCCAAGGTGTAGGAGGATGCCATGAAACCGGTCGACCGGAAGATCATCCACAAGAGCCTGGACGGGGAGGCGACGAAGGAGGAGACGAAAATCCTCAAGCGGAAGCTCGAGTCTGACCCGGAGATCCGCCGCCAGTACGAGGAGCTCAAGTCGATCGAGGAGACGACGGTCATCATGCCGCCGATCCAGGTTCCCGCGGACTTCACGAAGAAGGTGCTGGGGAAGATCAAAGACGCGCCGCCGGAATCGCGGACGACCTGATCACCTCACTTCGACCGCCCCCGCCGACCCCTCCCCCCTCGTCGCGGGATCGTAGTAGTCGAACGCCGTCGCGGGAGACGCCGCGGAGCGTCGGATCGTCCGAGGAATGGGAGGGGGGAAGTTTCCCCAGACCCCGAAGCAACGGATGATCGGCCGGGACGTCGGCGGGCTCGCCCAGGAGCTGTCGGGCCAGCGCGTCGATCTCTTCCCCACACTCGTCGATGTACGCCTTGCCGCCGGCGAGAAGATGGGCGCGGACGAGATCGACGTCCAGGTTCTTGCGAAGCGCGAGGATCGGGAGGCGCGGCTTGAGCGACAGCGGGACCGCGCGGAGGCGGACGCCGGCGCGATTCCGCACGGCTTCTTCCGTCCCCGGCGGGAGCGAGAACCCCTCGTCCAGGGCTACGGTGAGGTCCTTGTAGAGACCCTCGCCGTTGCCCCGGACGAGGAGATCCCACTCTTCTTCGGGCGATGTGGGGACCTGCGGCGCGACGGGCGCGTGCCGGTGGCAGGAGCAGAGCGCGAGCAGGAGGGGGAGGAGCTTCCTCATGCGCCTGCAAACGGCGCCGGCGCGGGGAGGTTCGGACGGAAAATTCTCCGTAACGCGTGCGCGCCATGCGCGTCTAACGTTCGGAGTTTGAAAAACCGAGGCCCACAAGGAGAAGGGAAGAAAACTTAACCCGTCCATAGCCCCCAGTTCTCCCCAGACAGATGCCCGGGCAGTCGCATGATTGACCGGGCATTCTTATTTTCCGGCGCGGCCGGAAAAACCTTGCCAGTCCATCCCCCCTCCGGTAATGTTCCCGGACCCATGAGGCGCACCGTGCCGCCCGGCAGCCTTCGCCTTGGGGTCCTTGTCGTCGCGTTCCTGCTTGGAGGCGGCGGAGTCGCCTTCGCCTCGTCGGGCGGCTCCAAGGGGCCGGAGCTCTTCGGGATCCCCATCGAGTTCTTCCTCTTCGGCGGGACCCTCGTCTCCGTCGCCCTGTTCCACAAGATCTCCCTCTACTCCGCCGTCGGCGGGATGCTGACGATCCTGGTCTACAAGCTCGCGACGGGCTTCCACATCCTCCGGCACCTTCAGCACGAGTGGTGCATCCTCGTCAACCTGCTGTGCCTGCTGCTGGGCTTCGCGATCCTGGCGAAGCACTTCGAGGAGAGCAAGATCCCGCAGAAGCTGCCGGCGATCCTGCCGAACGACTGGAAAGGCGGGCTCGTCCTGCTCATCCTGGTGTTCTTCCTCTCCAGCTTCCTCGACAACATCGCCGCGGCGATGATCGGGGGCGTGGTCGCCCGGACGGTCTTCAAGGGGAAGGTGCACATCGGCTACATCGCCGGGATCGTGGCGGCGAGTAACGCGGGCGGCGCGGGCAGCGTCGTCGGCGACACGACGACGACGATGATGTGGATCGGCGGGGTGGGCCCGCTCGACGTCCTCCACGGCGGGCTGGGGGCGATCGTGGCCCTTCTCGTCTTCGGCGCCATCGCCGCGCGGCAGCAGCATGCGTACCAGCCGATCACGAAGAAAGGTGCGGCCGGGGCGAGGATCGACTGGGCGCGCGTCGGGATCGTGGGGCTCGTCCTCGTCTTTGCGATCGGCGTGAACACGACGGTCAACGTGAGGTTCAACCAATACTCGGACCTGTTCCCGTTCATCGGAGTGGGGGTGTGGGCGGCGCTGCTCCTCGCGGCGCCGGTGCGGAAACCCGACTGGAAGCTCCTGCCGGGGGCGCTGAAGGGGAGCTGCTTCCTGCTCTCGCTCGTCCTGGCGGCGTCGATGATGCCGGTGGAGCGGCTGCCGGCGGCCTCGTGGAAGACGACGTTCGGGCTCGGTTTCGTCTCGGCGGTCTTCGACAACATCCCGCTCACGAAGCTGGCGCTCGACCAGGGCGGCTACGACTGGGGCTTCCTGGCGTACGCGGTGGGGTTCGGGGGGTCGATGATCTGGTTCGGCTCGTCGGCCGGCGTCGCGATCTCGATCGAGTTCCCGGAAGCGAGGTCGGCCGGCCGGTGGCTGCGGCACGGCTGGCACGTCGCCGTCGCGTACGTCGTGGGCTTCTTCGCGATCCTGCTCATCCTGGGATGGCACCCGCACGAATCGCGCAAGAAAAAGCCGGCCGCCCCGGCGGCCGCGACCGTCCCGGCGGACAAGCGCTGACCGCCCGACCACACCAATTCCTGCCAGGCAGCTTTTGGTGTGCTACAGCCGCTCCGGAGCCGAGACGCCGAGGATGGCAAGGGCGTTGCGGAGCGTCTGCCGGACGGCGCCGCAGGCCGCCAGCCGCGCGCGGCGCAGGGGCTCCTCCGGCGTGAGCACCGTGTTCTCGAACTTCTGATAGTACCGCTGGAACGCGCCGGAGAGCCGGTACACGAAGTCGGTGACGATGGCGGGATCGAGGTCGCGGGCGCCCGCCTCGACGGCCCGCCGCAGGCCGCGGCAGGCGCGCACGAGCTCGATGTCCCCGTCGGACAGATGCGCCGCATCGAAGGGGCCGTCCCACATGCCATTGCGGACCTCGGCCGGATCGATCATCCCCTTCGCGCGTCCCTGCTCGCAGATACCGCAGATGCGCGCGTGCGCGTACTGCGCGTAGTAGACGGGATTATCCAGCGTCTGCCTCTTTGCGACCTCGATGTCGAAGTCGAGGTGGCTCGTCGTCTTGCGCATGATGAAGAAGTAGCGCGCCGCGTCCACGCCGACCTCGTCGATGAGCTCGCGCAGCGTCACGTACGAGGCCGCGCGCTTCGACATCTTCACCTCGGCGCCGCCGCGCAGGAGCCGGCAGTGCTGGACGAGGAGGGCCCGGAACGCCCGCGTCGTCCCGATCGGGATGTCGAGCATCCGGAGCCCCGCCTCCATCGTCGCGACATGCGCATGATGGTCCGGCCCCCAGAGGTCGATCACGGTCTCGAACCCGCGCTCGAACTTGTCGCGGTGGTAGGCGATGTCCGGCGTGCGGTAGGTGTAGCTCCCGTCCGACTTCACGAGCACCCGATCCTCGGGATCGCCGAACTCCTTCGACTTGAAGAACTGGGCCCCGTCCTTCTCGTAGGCGAGCCCCCGGGAGCGGTAGAACTCGACGACCTTCTCGACCCTGCCGCTCTTCTCGAGCTCCTCCTGGCTGTACCAGGTGTCGTAGCGGACGCGGAAATCCTCCAGGGTCTTTCGGATCTCCTCGAGGAGCCGCTCCTTGCCGATGCGGCCGCAGATCGCGACCGCGTCCGGCTTGGCCGCGAGTCCATCGCCGTACCGCTGCTTCATCTCGGCGGCCAGTTCGGAGACGTAGTCGCCGCGGTAGAGGTTTTTCTCGAGGAACTCGAACCCGTGCCCGACGAGCCACGCGTCCTGTCCGCGCGTCTCCCGGGCGAACGTCGTGCCGATCGATTCCAGGTAGCGCCAGAGGATCGCCCTCCCCAGATTCTCGATCTGCCCGCCCGTGTCGTTGACGTAGAACTCGCGGTCCACGCGGTATCCCGCGAAGTCGAGGAGGTTCGCCAGGGCGTCGCCGACCGCGGCCTGCCGGCCGTGGGCGATATGCAGCGGCCCCGTCGGGTTCGCCGAGCAGTGTTCGACGAGGACGCGGCGGCCGCCTCCCGCCGGCGAACGGCCGAACTTCTCCCGTTCCGCGCGGACGCGAAGGATCGTCTCCCCGTGGAAGGCGCGCGTCGCGCGGAAGTTGACGTAGCCCGCGCCGGCGACCTCGGCCCGTTCGAGGTAGGGGAGGCCGGCGACCGCCTTCGCCAGTTCCTCCGCGATCGCTCGCGGCGGTTTGCGCAGATCCTTCGCCAGCCGGAAGGCGACGCCGCTGGCGGCATCGCCGAACTTCGGGTCGGACGGCGGTTCGAGGAGGGGCTGGAATCGCGGATCCGCGAGATCGACCGACCAGAGGCTCTTCGCGGCGTCGGCGAGGCCGCCCGCCCAGGTCTCTTCGACTTCCACGTCTACTCCGTCGATCCGGTCTTGCGCCGCGCGGGCGCCCACGCGAGCCGCGGCGCATCCGCCCAGAGGCTTTCGATGTCGTAGAAGCCGCGCTGGTCGTCGAGGAAGAGATGGACGACCACGGCGCCCAGGTCCTGGAGGATCCACTTCCCCTCCGACGAGCCCTCGCGGCCCATCTCGCGGAGCCCGAGGCCCTTCGCGGCGCGTATCAGCTCCTCGGCGATGGCGCGGGACTGGCGGTCGGCGCGCGTGGAGGCGACGACGAAGAAGTCGGTGATGACCGTGAGTTTGCGGAGGTCGAGAACGACGATGTTCTCCGCCTTCATCTCGTCGCAGAGGCGGGCGCAGCGGACGGCGAGCTGGCGGGAGGTCAACGTCTCCTACCTCCCGATCAGCTTCCCGAACTCCGGCGCGAACTTGAGGATCAGGCCCACGAAGACGATCGAGACCATCGACATCAGCTTGATCAGGATGTTCAGCGACGGGCCGCTCGTGTCCTTGAACGGATCGCCGACGGTGTCGCCCGTCACCGCGGCCTTGTGGGCGAACGAGCCCTTGCCCTGGACGGCGCCCTTGTCGTCCTTGAGGAAGCCGCCCTCGATCCACTTCTTCGCGTTGTCCCACGCGCCGCCCGACGCGGCCATCATGATCGCGACGGCGAAGCCGGTCGAGAGGCCGCCCGCCAGGAGGCCCATCACGCCGGGCACGTCGAGGACCAGCCCCGTGAGGATGGGCGCGATGATCGCGAGGAGGGACGGGACGATCATCTCGCGCTGGGCTCCCTTGGTCGAGATCGCGACGCAGGAAGCATAATCCGGTTCCGCCTTGCCCTCCATGATCCCCGCGATCTCCCGGAACTGTCGGCGCACCTCCATCACCATCGACTTCGCCGCGCGTCCGACGGCCTTCATCGTCATCGCGCAGAAGACGAACACCATCATGGAGCCGAGGAAGAGCCCGATGAGGACGTTCGGATTCATCAGCGTGACCTTGTAGAACGCCATGAAGTTCGCCAGGGACGCCTCCTCGCACGGGACGACGTCGTAACGTTTCGTCCGGCCCTCGTCGTCCTTCTCCTCCCCGACGATCAGGAAGACCCCGGTCACCGGCACGGCGGACGCGGCGACCCTGCCGCCCTTCTCGCGCGTCTTCTTGACGGCGCCGCCCTCGGCCCACATCATCCCCTTCCCGGCCGTCCTGAAGGTCACGTCCTTCCATTCGTAGAGGCCGCGCTGGTCGTGGACCAGCGTCGGCGAGATCTGGACGGATTCCGTCTTCTTCGCGTCATCCCGGGCGACGCGTTTCAATCCGATGCGGATCTCCTCGACGTAGGCGGCGAGGAGCGCCATGGCCGTGAGGGCCGCCGACGCGATGGCGAAGCCCTTGCCGGTCGCGGCCGTCGTGTTTCCCAGCGCGTCCAGCGCGTCCGTGCGCTCGCGGACGTGCGGCGGAAGCCCCGACATCTGGGCGTTGCCGCCCGCGTTGTCCGCGATCGGACCGTACGCGTCCGTCGCCAGCGTGATCCCCAGCGTCGCGAGCATGCCCGCGGCCGAGATCGCGATGCCATACAGTCCCCGCACCGGCTCCACGAATCCGCCGGCGAGCCAGAAGGAGAGGAACATGCCGATCGAGACCGTGATGACCGGGATGCCCGTCGAGAGCATGCCGACCGCCACGCCGTCGATGATCACCGTCGCCGGGCCCGTGAGCGCGTTGCCCGCCAGCTCCTGGCACGGCTTGTAGTCGTTCGACGTGTAGTACTCCGCCGCCTTCGCGACGATGACGCCCGCGAAGAGCCCGACGACGACCGCAAGCCACACCCCCCAGACGTAGTTCTTGATCCCGAGCGGGCCGACCGCGCCGTCGGCGATGAGCGGCGAGTCGTTCAGGAGGTAGTATCCGACGCCGAGTGCGACGATCGCCGTCAGCACGGTCGCCGTGTTGATCCCGCGGAAGAGGGCGCCCATGAGGCTCTTGAGGCTCGTGTCCTCGCCCGTGCGCACGACGAACGTCGAGAGGGCGGCGAGGATGTTCCCCACGCCTGCGATGAGCATCGGGTAGACGACCCATGGCAGCGAAAGGGTCGCGGAGACGACGCCCGGCGCGAGGGACTGCGCCGTCGCGAAGCCCAGCGCCGCGGTGGAGAGGATCGATCCGCAGTAGGACTCGTAGAGATCGGCGCCCATCCCCGCGACGTCGCCGACGTTGTCGCCCACGTTGTCCGCGATCGTCGCCGGATTGCGCGGGTCGTCTTCCGGGATGCCCGCCTCGACCTTGCCGACGAGGTCGCTCCCGACGTCCGCGGCCTTCGTGTAGATGCCGCCGCCCACGCGCGCGAAAAGGGCCTGCGTCGACGCGCCCATGCCGAAGGCCAGCATCGTGACGACGACCTCGCCGAGCGGCAGCTTGAGGACGTTGTTGCAGACGTAGAACCACGCCGCGATGTCGAGGAGGCCGAATCCGACGACGACGAACCCCATCACCGCGCCGGCGCGGAACGCGACTTGGAGCCCCTGGTTCAGGTTCTGACTCGCCGCCTGCGCCGTGCGGTTCGAGGCCTGCGTCGCCGTGTTCATGCCGAGGAAGCCGCACAGGCCGCTGAAGAAGCCGCCCGTGAGGAACGCGAAGGGAACGAGCCAATGCTGGATCTTGAAGACGAAGGCCATGACGCCCAGGACCGCGACCAGCAGGAGGAAGACGAGTCCCACGATCTTGTACTGCTGAGCGAGGTACGCGAATGCGCCCTTGCGGACCGCCGCGGCGATATGCTGCATCCGCGCGTTGCCCGGGTCGGCGCGCTGCATCGTCTTGTGGAAGACGAACGCGAAGACGAGCGGGATCACCGCCCCGATCGGGACGAGGATCCACGCCATCCCGATCTTGTCCTTGAAGTTCAGGGTCGCGTGCTCGTCCTGCGCGACGGCGGGGAGGGCGAAGAGGAAGACGAAGAGGAATACCAGAGCCGCGGTGCTCAGCGCTTTGGTCATCGAATCGTCCTTTCCGGGGGTCTGAAAGTCGGGGTATGGATAGCAAACGGGTCCGGCAATGTCAAGGATGCGGGAACGGCGCCGTTCCTACTCGAACTCCGCTCCGATGCCATACCGCGTATCCGGGGGAAGCACGGCAGGTTCGTCGATCGGCCGCACGTCGATCGTGTAGCCGCCCGGCCGCCGGGCCGTGAACGGGAACGTCTCGCTTGTCTCGCCCTCCGTGCCGCCGACGTCCCGCGACTCCAGAAGCACGCCCTGGGGGTCGTAGACGCGCACGCGCAACGGGAGTTGCCCGATCCTTTTCACGCCGACCGTCACGGTCCGCTCCTCGAACGTGTCGTGCGCGTCGGGTCCGCGGAGAAAGACCATATAGCGATCCACGTCTCCCGGCCCGGGCTTGAAGTTGCCCCAGCGGACCACCCGCGACTGGAGCGGCGTCGCAAACGGCGTCGTGTCGTTGAATTCGGTCTCGTCTCGGAACCCGTAGGCCCGGCCCCCGATCCGGATCGTCTCCAGACTGAGGTCCCGTTTCGCCGCCGAGAGCGGCTCCAGCACGAGCCCGTTCTCGCAGGACCCCAGCGCCCGCAGGAGCGCCTCCATCTCCCGGACGTACCGGAGCCGCGCAGCGGTCTTCGCCGCTTCGTCGCCCGAGGCGAGCCGGCGCGCGACCTCCCGCCCGGCCTCCAGGATCTCCCGCATGTGCGTGAAGAGCTCGAGGAAGTCCTCGTCGATCGCCCGCGGGCCGTACACCCGCTGCATGCTCTCGACGTGCTCCGCCGCCTTCCGGAACCACTCCGCCGCGCGGTCCCACTCCGGCGACTCGGCCGAGCCCATCGCGAGGTGCCAGCGGTACATCGCTTCGGCGATCATGCACTCGCGGATGAACCCGTCCATCGTATCGGGACGGAGGTTGAGCCCCATCTGGGTCGTGTAGAAGAGCTCGTCGCCGCCGCGCTCGCGGATCTTCCCCCCCGCCTCCCGGTACCAGCGCATCGCCAGCTCGAAGGCGCTCTTCCGCTCCTTCACGACATCCACGTCCTGGATCTGCCGCTGGATCTCGTCGTCGTTCTCGATGCGCTGGAGGAGGCCGACGTCCAGGCGGCCGACCTGCCACGTCGGCTTGTGCCAGAGGAACCGGGCCAGCTCGTAGCGGAGGTAAGGCGTCCGCGGGTTCCGCCGGATCCCCTCGCGGAGTTTGAGGAGCCCGTACCGGACCCACTGCCACGCCTTCTCCTCGCTGCGCTGTGCCTCCCCGTTGGCGACGTTGTAGGCGAACTCCCACGCGATCATCGCCCAGACTTCCTCGTTGTGCGGCTGGAGCTTCGAGAGGATCTCCGCGATCTCGCGGCAGAGGTACCAGCGCCGCGCCTCCTGCGCGTCGTGGAGCTGGATCCAGAAGACGTCGATCGCGACGGCGCGAAACGAACCGAGGAAGAGCGAGCCCACGTACGTCGGCACCATGTCCCCGGGCGGGAGGTCGGCGATGTTGGTGTAGACGTTCTCCTCCCGTTTTTCCGCGGTCTTCTCGATCCCGAAGTGCTGGAGGAGCACCAGCGCCGCGACGAGCGCGGCCAGGACGGACCACCGGCACGCGGACATCATCCGAAATCCCGGAAGAAGACGACGAGGAGGCCGACGAGCACCACGATCGCCACTCGCGGCAGCACGGCCAGGAGCGCCCGGCGCAGGTCGTCCGCCCCGACCGCGAAATCGTTCAGGAGGAACCGCGAGAAATCGAAGGTCTTCGAACCCGGGAAGGCGAACAGGACGACCTTGGACCCCCACCGGGACGACTCCAGGAGCCAGGGAGGGAGCCCCTCCGGCGTCTTCGCCGGCTTCCCGTGTTTGTGCGCCTCCTCCGCCCGCGCCAGCGAGACGTCGATGTCGCGGACGCCCTCGCCCACGAACTCGTGCATCGTCCCCACGAGCAGCACGACGATCCCCGCGAGCATGCTCACGGGGGCCGAGAGGATGCTCGACGCCATGACCGCCACGGTGAGGACGAGGAGGATCCAGCAGTAGATCAGCCCGAGCCCCTTCACGTAGTTCCATTCGAACGATTCGTCGGACGAGAAGAGGACCAGGGTGTCGAGACGACCGACGAGGCGGATGTCCGGATCGGTCGGGATCACGTGGAGGTCGACGGGGCGGCCGGGCTCAAGGATCCGGCGCGGGAAGTCCACGGGCGTCCACTCGTTGCTCTGGACCTCGATCTCGGCCTCGTGGCGGGCCGACCGGTCGTCCGTCTCGACGACGACGCGGACGCGGGCCGAATAGCGGTACGGATTCCGGATCCCGCCGACCTTGAGGATGAGCCGTCCCGAGACCGTCTCGGGGAAGTCCGCGGCGCGCAGCCCCTCGAAGCGCCACCGGAGGCTCCCCGCGGCGCAGCCGCGGACCTCGCGCGCTTCGGGGTATGCGTTCCCCTCGATGCGGTCGTCCTCGGGTCCCTGGGAACGCCGGGAGCCGGCGAGCGCGACGTCGCGCAGGCCCACGACGGAATCGCCGGTGGAGGGGGAGAGCCGCACCTCGAGGAGGCGCGGGCAGGTCGTCACGTGCAGCGGCAGCTCGATCTGGAACGGTTCGCCGTGGCGGATCGGGATCGTGCGCGCGAAGGGCGTGTCGGGTCCGCGGATCTCCACGGCGAGGGAGCCGGTCGTCCATCCCGGCACGAAGCTCCGTACGGACGGAACGCCGTGGAGCAGGACGGGCTCGCCCAGCGCGGAGACGTCGATGGGGGCGAAGGAGAGGATGCGCGTCCCGGGCGGCATCCCGTAGACGCGGAGTTCCTCCTTCACGGACTCGACGCCGCCCTCGCCGCCGATGGACGCGGGCCGGACGCGCGGCCGGGCGCGCAGTTCCGGGATCATCGGTCCGCCCAGGAGCTTCACGATCCGCACGTACGCGACCGTGATCGCGCCCATGACGAGGAGGAAGATCGCGACGACGATCATGAAGCCGACATACTTGCCGAGGAAGAAGGTCACCTTGGAGATCGGCTTCGAGACGACGACGTAGATCCGTTTCTGGTCGCAGTCGGCGGGGAACGACGAGGCGCCGAGGAAGACGGCGGCGATCGCGGCGAAGAAGATGGTCGCGCGGTGGGACCAGATCTCGATGAGACGGAGCTTCGAGACGGGGTCGACCGACGAGAAGAACGTCATGGAGCTGACGAGGGCGACGGCGAAGAGGACGAGGGCGAGGAAGGCCTTGCGACGGACGGCCTCCTTCACCGTGAGCGATGCGACGGCCCACAGCCTCATTTCGGAGGCTCCCCGCCGGGCGGACGATAGGTCAGCCCGTCGCCGCTCTCCTGGACCGTGCGGAGGAAGACATCCTCGAGGCTCTCCTGGGTGTTCTCGCACTTCACGAGCCGCGCGCCGGACTGCCCGGCCACTTCCGCGATCCGCCGCTGCGCCTCCTCGGACAGGTCGTTGAAGGTCATCGTCACGGACGAGGCGCGGACGAGGATCTCGCGGACCGCGCCGTACTTCCTGAGCCGGCCCTGGTGGAGGATGGCGATGCGGTCGCAGACGTCCTGCACGTCCGCGAGGAGGTGGCTGGAGAGGAAGACGGTCTTGCCCCGGCGTTTCAGGTCGAGGATGAGGTCCTTCATCTGGCGCGAGGAGATCGGGTCGAGCCCGCTCGTAGGTTCGTCGAGGATGATGACATCGGGGTCGTTGATGAGGGCCTGCGCGAAGGAGACACGGCGGACCATGCCCTTGGAGTACTCCTGGAGGCGGCGTTTCCGGGCGTGCTTGAGGCCGAAAAGCTCGATGAGTTCGTCGATGCGTTTCCGCCGCGTGTCGCGGTCGAGGCGGAAGAGGCGGCCGAAGAAGTCGAGGGTCTCATCGGCGTCGAGGAAGCGGTAGAGGTACGACTCCTCGGGCAGGAAGCCGATGCGGGCCTTGGCGGCGACGTCGCTGGGGGGCTTGCCGAGGACCCAGGCCTGGCCGGCGGTGGGGAAGAGGAGGCCGAGGAGGATCTTGATCGTGGTGGTCTTGCCGGAGCCGTTGGGGCCGAGGATGCCGAAGACCTCGCCGCGGCCTACCTCGATGGAGAGGTCGTCAAGGGCTTTGAGCCTGGGTCGGCCCCAGAAGTCCTTGTAGACCTTCGTGAGGTTCTGCGTCCGGATGAGCGCGTCCATGCCCGCCACCGCGTGCGGTCGGAGCGGTCCGTCGCGACCGCTACCAGCGCTCGCGCGCTTCTTTCTGGATCTTCCGGATGAGCTGGCGCTCCTTGCGCCGGCGGACCTCGCTCGGCTTCTCGTAGAAGGCGGTGCGCTTGATGTCGCGGGTGAGGCCTTCCTTCTCGCACGCCTTCTTGAAGCGCTTGAGGAGCTGCTCCAGCGACTCGTTCATCCGGGCTTTGACTCGAATCACGTCGCGTTCACTCCCGTTCTGAAAAAGGGGTTTGGATTATATGGCGCGGGCGGTGGATGCGCAAGCGGTTTCCGCCGCGGCCGCCGAGAAAGCCCTGCGCCGGAGACACGGAGAATACCGAGGGGATTCGCCCCGGAGACGCAGAGAGACGGGGAGCCGTTCCGGAGGTCTGCCGCGGAGCACCGGAAGCGCAGAGACGCTCGCGGCGCTTGCTTTTTGTAGATTATAAAGTATAATTTACGAGACACGCCGCAGGGCTTTGGGAGAGAGAGGGGGGAGCATGAGAAGAGACAGCCCGAATCTGTACGAGATCCTCAAGACCGCCACGGGGGAGGCCGCGCGCCCGCCGGAAACCCAGCCGCGCGTCGTCCCGACCCCGGCGGCCGAGGCGCCGGTCTCGCGGCCCGCCACGGCCGTCGTCGAGACGCCGCCGTCGCGCGTGGCGGTGCCTTCCCGACCCGCGCCCACCGTCCCGGAAACGCCGGTCAAGCCGGCAACGGGCGGGCCGGGCGAGCGCGTCCTGCGCGTCACGATGAACTCCGCGATCTTCGCGGGGCTCGTGGCGCTGGGCCTCGCCTTCCTCGCGTTCGCGATCGGGCAGCGCGTCGGGCGGTCCAAGGGGCGCGCGGAAACGGCCGCGATCCCGGCCGAGCGCGCGGCCGAACGCCCGCCCGCGTCCGACGCGGCCCCGACCGGCGCACGCCGCGCCTGGGCGATCAAGCTCATGGAGTGGTCGGCCGGCACGACGCGCGATTCCCTGATCGCGGAGAAGAACTCGGAGGACATCAAGAAGACGCTGGAGCAGAAGGGGCTCAAGGAAGCGTGGCACGCTCTGGTCGTACGCGAGGACAGGAAGTCCCGGGTTCTGTATTACGGCAACTACGACCGGCGCGACGACGCGTCCAGGAAGAAGCTCGCCGCCCTGCAGAAGTTCGACTACAAGGGCGGCACCCCCTTCGCGAAGGCGGACTTCGTCGAGATCGATCCGTAGTTTTGGGTTGCGCCGGCGGCGGCTTTCGGGTATCTTCCGTCGCTCCCGACGGAGGAATTGTCATGTCGATCCACAAGAGCCTGGTCCCCACGAGCGCGCTGCGGCGTCATCGCAACGTGCTGAAGCGTGCGGAGCGCCTCGAGCTTCTGAAGAAGGACGGGCGCTGGTCCGACGACAAGTCGCTCTTCGGCCTCGCGAAGGTGCGCAACATCCTGATGAAGGCGAAGAAGGCGAAGAAGGAAGAGGCGGCCGCGACGGCGGAAGGCGCGGCGGCCCCGGTGGCAGGCGCGACCCCCGCGGCGGGCGCGGCTCCTGCGGCCGGCGCCAAGGGCGCGGCGACCCCCGCGGCCGGAGCGAAGCCCGCGGCCAAGGGCGCGGCCCCCGCGGCCGGAGCGAAGCCCGGAGCGGCTTCCAAGAAGGAAGAGAAGAAGAAGTAACCCCGCAGCCATCCCGGAACCCCGGTCGGTCGTCCCGGCCGGGGTTTCTTATTCGATCCAGATCGCCGTGCCCGTCCACGTCCGGGCGAAGTTCGCAAGCCGGATCGTGTCGACCCCGTAGAGCGGGTCCATCACGACCAACTCACCCCCGCGCACCTCCCGCACCACGATCGTGTGGTCCACGAACGCGTTCAGACGCACGGCGACCAGACAGGGGATGGGGAGGCGGTCGAGCGCCGGCGTGTCCACGCGCACCCGGTGCCCCATCTTCTTCCTCAGGCCGACGACGATGCCCACCTCGCTCGACCCGCCGAAGATCCCCGGCCGCGTGCGGCACAGGTCGGCCATCTCCCGTTCGTTCGTGGTCACTCCGTGGAGCCGCAGGAATCCCGCCGCCGCGGCCGCGGAACAACGGAGGAAAGCTAGCGGGTCCCGCCCTCGATCTCCTTCCGGAGCGCCGCGTCCTCGACCACCTGGAGCGCCTCGGCGAACCGCGCGCGCGCCTCGGCCTCGCGTCCGAGCTTCCGGAGGGCCGACCCGATCTCGTAGTGGCGGCGCGCCCGGAAATCGCGGAACCCCTCCGGGATGGCGGCCAGCGCCGCCGTCCACGGCTCGATCGCCGACTCCCATCGCTCCCGGCGGAAGCGCACCTGTCCGAGGGTGCCGAGGGCGTAGGCGTATTCGATCGACCGCTCTTCCAGATCGCGCCGCCGGGCCTCGCGGTCGAGGTCCGTCCTTGCCGCGGCGAGATCCGCCTCCGCCTCCGCGCGGAGCCCCCCGTAGGCCGCCACCGCCTCCTCGGCGAGGCGCTCGGCCCGGTCGAGTTCCCGCCCCAGCGCGGCGAGGCAGTGGGCGATGTTGTTGCGCACCTTGGGGTCTCCGGGCGTCGCCTTCAGGACCCGCTCGTACTCGGCGAGCGCCTCCTCGATCGCGCCCCGCGCGACGAGGCAGTTGCCCAGGCCGAGCCGGGCCTCGTGGAACGCCGGGTCCGCCGCGAGGGCGCGGCGGTGGTGCTCCTCGGCCCGCTCGAAGTTCCCCTCCTTCTCATAGTCCGCGCCCGTCTCGTACTCGCCGGCGGCCGTGGAGCGCTCGACGAGGATGAGCCAGTAGTCCGTCTCCCGCCACATCCGGTCCAGAGCCTCGTACGGCAGCAGGTTCTTCGATCCGCCGCGCTCCTCGCAGACGACACACTGGCGGCGGTCGCTGTAACCGCTGACCACATAATAGTGGAAGGAGGACGGGAAGCGGACCGCGATGATCGGGGGGGTCCCGGAGTCGATCGCGCCCTTGAGGGTCGCGACCGAGCCGGGGATGAGTTGGGCGACCAGGCCCTTCCGACGCACGAGCGGGGCGATGCGGTTCGTGTAGGTCCCCTTGTGCCTCGGATTGACGAGCTGGCGCGAGAGAATCGCGACGTCTTCGGGTTTCCCCCAGTAGTGCAGCACCGCCCCGACCGATTCGGGTCCGCAATCGTACGTGGTTTCGCCCCGGGGGAGGTGGATCGGCCTGGGAAGGAGCTTGTACCCCTGCGCATCGGCGTCTGCGGGGAGCCGGTCGACGCGCGTGCCGGGCGCCCCTCCGCATCCCGCCAGGATCGCCAGCAGGGCGGCAGCGCGGGGGCGCATCTCTATGGGCGGCTGCCCTGGACGGCGACGCCGATGGCGATTCCGGTCGCCACGGCGAGCAGGACGCCGCCGATGATGATGTCCTCGACGGGCATCCCCGCGGCGAGCTGGACGCGGCCGGGCGCGGCGGCGAAGTAGTCGAGGTCGCGCGCGGACATCGCCCGGACTTGGGCCGCGCTTTCGCCCTTCGAGACCCCGCGCCTCTCGATGTCCGCCGCGATCCGCTCCTTCTCCGTACGGCGCGGCGCGCCCGGGCGGCTCGGGAGGACGTCGGCGGCGGCGGGCCAGGGGAGGAGGAAGAACGAGAGGCCTGCCGTCAGGAGCGCGACGCCGAGTGCGAATCTCATGTCGTTCCTTCCGGGTCCGTTCAGGGCTTATTCGTCGAGTGGATGATGAGGTAGGCGACGAGGCCGGCGAGTCCGATAAGCATCCCGCCGCCGACGACCCACTCCTCCCACGTCAGGCCTGCCGCGAGCCGGATGCGCCGGCCGTCCTCGCCGAAGTAGGCGAGGTCGCGGGAGGACATCTCCTTCACCTGGGCGGCCGAGTCGGCCGGCGAGACCCCGCGCTTGACCAGTTCCGACGCGACTCGGCCCTTCTCCGTGCGCGACGGGTTCGCGGGGCGCGACGGGATCACGTCCGCGCACAGCGCGCGGGCGAAGACGAGGTCGAGAACGGCAACCAAGGCCAGCCCGAGCGCCGCCTTCCTCATGGATTGCACCCTCTGCTACTTGCGGGCCTGCACCGCCGCGAACACGATCACGCCGAGGACGATCGCCCCGAACACGATCCCGCCGACGATCTCGTACCATCGGGCCGACGTGTCGCCCGAGAACATGTCGCCCTTGCGGTCCTGCGCCGTGCCCGCCAGGGCGATCCGGCCCGGGTTCCCCGCGAAATAGGCGAGGTCCCTGGCGGAGAGATCCGCGGCCTCCTGGCGCGCCTGCCGGGGATGGACTCCGAGGTTCTCCAGTTGGCGCTCGACCTTCTCGCGGTCGCGGGGCGCCGACCCGGCGGGCCGGGAGCCGATCACGTCCGCCGCGCAAGGGGATACGACCATCAGGAGCGAGAGCAAGGTCCCCATCCCCTTGGCGAGTCTGCGCATCATCGGCCTCCCCGCTTGCAGCCGTCCGGCCCCACAGTAGGGCAGAGGGTAACGCCCCTCGTCGGGGGGTGTCAACAAAAAGGAAGTCACACGCTCCCCCTTGGACTTCCCGCGCCGGAGCGCCTAGAATACCCGACGGGATTTCGGGGCGGATTCTGGCAATGAATCGACACGCAGTCGCCCTCCTGAGCGGGGGACTGGACTCGATGCTCGCGGTGCGGGTCATCCTCGACCAGGGGATCCCCGTCACGGCGGTGCGCTTCATCACCCATTTCGGCTGCGATCCGGTGAGCGCCGGCTCGTGCGGCCACGACGTCGAGCCGCTGGTGAAGATGTGGGGGCCGCTGGGCTTCACCGTCAAGATGTGCCACCTGGGCCAGGACTACATCGAGATGGTGCGGAACCCGAAGTACGGCCGCGGGAAGAACATGAACCCGTGCGTCGATTGCCGCGTGATGATGCTCGGCTGGGCGCGCGAGATGATGGCGCAGGTCGGCGCGGGGTTCCTCGTCACCGGGGAGGTCCTGAACCAGCGTCCGATGTCGCAGACCCGCGAGCGGTTCCGGCAGATCGACAAGGACCTCGGTCTCCGGGGAGTCGTGTTGCGCCCGCTCTCGGCGAAGCTGCTCGATCCGACGCTCCCGGAGGTGGAGGGCGTCGTGGACCGCGAGCGGCTCCTCGACATCTCGGGCCGAGGCCGGACGCGGCAATACGAGATGGCGAAGGCGTGGGGCGTTACGGAGATCCCGCAGCCGGCGGGCGGATGTCTCCTCACGGATCCGGGCTACTCGGAGCGGCTGCGCGACTTGTGGAAGCATGACCCGAAAGCCGGCGCGCGCGACATCAACCTGCTGCGCGTGGGGCGCCACTTCCGCCCGTCGCCCGGGTGCAAGATCGTCGTCGGCCGCAACGAGGACGAGAACCGGATGATCGAGGCGTTCGCCGAAACCGGCGACACGCTGGTGTCGCTCGCCGATTTCGTGGGTCCCATGACGGTCGTGCGCGGGCGGCACGGGCCCGAGGAGGCGACGCTTGCCGCTTCGATCACGGCCCGTTACGCGGACGTGCCGGACCGGACGCGGACGGTGCGCGCGGTCGTGAGCCGGAAGGGCGGCGTGCCCGTGATGATCGAGACGGTCGCGGCGACGGAGAGCGAATACGGGCCGCTGCGGGTGGCGGCGGGTTAGCCCGCTTTATTCATGAGGGCTTCGCCGCCCTCATGAACAAAGCGCCCTTCGGGCAGTTCCATCGGCCCTGCGGGCCGATTCCAC
>JACPRC010000230.1 GCA_016190175.1 Planctomycetota bacterium | reverse complement strand
GTTCAAGGATGCTCCGCTTCGCTTCGCATAGGAGGGGCTCCACGCCCGGGACCCCGCGTTCCAGGCATGATACCCGAAGCTCAAGATCGCGTAGCCCCCGGTTTTTCATGCTCTCGCGGGCGACCTATTCACGAGTTTTCGGCTGGACGCCGAAAACCTTCGTGGATAGGTCGCGCCAGGAGCGCCGCCGCCAGGAGGAGGATCGCCAAGAGCAGCGGCCTCGAGGTCGCGCCCGCGACCGATCCGCCGCAGGCGCGGCCGGCCCCGTACGATTCGGTGGGGAGGATCCCGTTGCCGGGAGGGACCTCGCCGGGAGGCTCGGCCATCCGGACGTAGAGGACACCCGCGCTCGCGCTGCCGGCGACGGAGCCGCCGATGGCGTACAGGTGATTCCCGGAGGCGGCCAGCGCGTGGCGCTCGCGTCCCTGTCCTGCGGGGACCGGAGTCCACTCGGCCCACTCATGGAGCGTCCCGTCTCCGGCGAACGCGGCGTGGATGGCGGACGACTCCTGGGAATTGCCGCCCACCACGTAGATCCGTCCGCCGCCGACGGCGGAACCGTGATGGGCCCGGGAGCCCGCGAAGGAACTCGCGGCGGCCCACGTCCCGACCGTGCCGTCGGCGTTGACCGGTGCCGAGCGCACGGTTGCGTCGCTCCCGTTCGCCGTTCCTCCGAAGACGAAGAGGCGTCCCTGTCGCGCGATGGCGGTGTGACCGTAGCGCCCGATGCCGAGGGCCGTAGTCGAGCCGAAGGGCCCCGGTATCCCGTTCGCGTCGAGCGTCGAGACGAGCACCGAGTCGAAGAACGCCCCGCCGGTCGAGCCGCCGATCACGTAGAGCCTCCCGCCGCACGCCGCCGCCGCCGCGTCGTGGCGCTGTTCGTACAGCGGGAGCGTGGCCGCCAGGAACCAGGCGCTCGTGGAGCCGTCGGGGTTGATGACCGCGACGTCGACGTCTCGCACGCCGCCGGTGGCCGAGTTGTTCATGCCCCCGATCAGGTAGAGGCGCCCGCCGTGCGCGACGCACGAGGCGTAGGAGACCTCCTTCCTCAGCGGCGCGGCGGTCAGCCACGCGCCGAGGGAGCCGTCCTGCTGCACCTTGGCGTAGAACACCGTGTCGAAGTGCTGGAAGGCGGGACCCACCGCCTTCGATCCTCCCAGCACGTACACGTAGCCGTTGTACGTCGCCGATGCGTGGCCCTGCCGCGCATCGGGCAGGGATGCCGTCGGCTGCCAGGCGGTCGCCTGCGCGGCCGCGCCGCCCGCCATGCCGAGAAACGCCGCCACCGTGACGACCAGCCTTCGTCCCGCATGCATCATGGCCGCCTCCGTTCGCTTCGTGTCTACCCTCCCGTACGCTCTTCCCCGCCGTTCGGCGGAGACCTGCGGCGGCTCCGTGTCTCTGTGGCGATCTCCCTCCGTGGCTCCGCGGCGGCGTGGAAACCGTTGACCGCGCGCCCGCCGACCGGATACAGTATGCGCGGAGCGGGCACCGGGACTGCGGTCCGGGGTTCCCATGTCGCGCCAATCGGGTCTCGCGCTCGTCCTTGTCCTGACCGTCCTTCTCGCCCTCATTCTCATCGCCACGCCGTTCGTCCTTTCCATGGTGGTCCAGGAGAGGACGGCGACTACCGAGAAGGAGCAGCGGCGGGCGGACTACGGGGCCGACGGCGCGAGGAACCAGGCCGTATGGCGCCTCATGCACGGTCACGACATGATGGAGCGGCGGTTCCCCGCGGCGCCGTGGGACCTCCACTACGCGGACACCCTGACCGAGTTCCAGATCCGCCCGACGATCGCGGACCCCAAGGGTTCGATCTGGGGAATCACCGTCCAGGACGAACAGGGGAAGATCAACCTGACGACCGCGCCGCAATACCTGATCGACCGCTTCGCCGGCACGGCCCTCGTCGACAGCCGCATCCTGGATCCCAAGGACTACCTCACGATGTACTCCGTTCGCGAGGCGCGGTGGATCTATCCGCAGCGGATCCGCAGCGCCGGCTCGGTGCTGCTCGACCCGAACGATCCGAACAGCGCGACATACACGACGTGGGTCGACGACCTGGCCCAGTACGGTCTCAACGCGCGACTCCGCGTCTCGAAGCCGGGGCTCCGGACGGTCGAGGTCATCGTGAACCGCATCTACACCCTGTCGGACGGGACGGAGATCTTCGAGACGAATCCGCGGGTCCCGGACGCCTATGTCGGCGGCATCTTCGATCTGGAGGCGCGCCATCCGGTGAACTTCAACACCGCGCCGCTCGAAGTCCTGACCGCGCTCTTTACCGGGCTTCGGCTGCGCGGGAGCCAGGACGCGGCGATCTCCCCCCTGGCGGCCGCACAGCTCGCCCGGCGTTTCTACAAGAAGCCGGCGGATCGTCTGGAGACGTTCCTCGTCGCGCTGATCGCGGCGACGGAGGTCACGCCGGACCAGCGGCTTGCGGTCGCGATCAACGCGATCAACCCGCTGCACCGGCTCCTCGGCGGGACGGGCACGATGCCGTTCGTCTTCCGGTCGTTCGACGTCGTCACGATCGAGGCGTATTCCTCGGTCAACGCGCCGAGCGGCGTGCAGACCGCGGGCCGCGGCTTCCGGGAGGTGGTGTCGGTCGCTCCGCCGACGACCCTTGCGTACGAGCTGGAGAGCCAGTACGACTTCGAAAGCCAGATCGGGGTGGCGGCCGCGTTCTCGGCGATCGTCTCGAACGTCGCGCAGTTTTCCGGCTACCCCTTCGGCTCCAAGATCCTCACGTCCCCCAACGTGCGGCCCACACCCTCCGACACGACGCTGAAGCCGCGCCAGTCCCCGCCGCGCGATGCGTGGTTCCAGTGCGCGCCCGCGCGGGACGACCGCGGCACCGCGTCGATCGTCAACTGGCGGGAGCACTTCGATTCGACGCTCGAGGGGCAGGATCTCCGCGCCGCCGCGCTCGTCTATCCGTGGACCCAGATCTTCGCGACGTACCCGCAGGGGGCGACGCCGCCCGAGCAGATGCCCGACGCCGCGGCCGGGGGGGTCGAGTTCTGGATCCGCTTCGACGCGGCGGCGACCTTCGCGACGCTTTTCGATCTCCGCCAGTCGGACACGACGAACCGGATCAGCGTCCACTACGACGTCTCGACCGGCGTGCCCGAACTGGTGCTGACGCTGGCGGACGGGACGCTCGGGGCTTCGAGCTGCCTCATCGACAACGGCGTCGCGCAGATCCGCTTCCCGTTCGCGGCGGCGGCGGACCGCACGTGGTATCACGTCGGCGCCTACTGGAAGGGGACCCGCTATGCCCACGGGGCGGTGCTCGTGGACGGCTTCGCAAGCCCGAGCGCGAAGTTCATGCACTACAGCCCGGAGGGGAACCGGCTCCTCACGACGCTCCGCGCAGCGCTCACGCAGGGCGCGACGACGTGGACCCTCTCCGACAACTCGATGGTCCCCACGAACGAGTGGTCGTACTGGCTCGTCGGCGGAGAGGTGATCGCGTTCGATCCGTCGTCGAACCAGATCGTGCGCGGCATGCGGGGCACGACCGCGCAGGCCCATCCGGCGGAGGCGACGGTCCAGATCTTCGGATATTCGAGCAAGCTCCGCAACACGACGGTGACGTGCGACTTCGCGCAGTTCGGGAAGCCGGCCGCCGGGCAGGCGACGATGACGTTCGACCGCGTCACGATGGGGGGCGGGAGCGTCGCACAGCCGTTCGGCACGAATCCGACGGCCACCGTGAACGGCGACAAGACCGATCCGAACACGAACCAGACCTACGTGGACGCGACGCAGTCGAACATCCCCGTCACGACGCCGGACATCAACGAGTTCCCCCCGCAGGGGCACATCGTGATCGAGGACGAGGTCATCTATTACACGGCCATTACGCCCGGCGCGAGCCCGGCGTTCACCGGCTGCGTCCGCGGCCAGCACGGCACGGCCGCCGCCCAGCACAACACGCCCCGCCCCGTGCGGATGTGGGGGATCGCGGCGACCGACGTGACGAACTACCTCTCGCCGACGGTGATCCAGATCGGCGCCGAGTGGTTCGGCCCGGTGTACAAGGATCCGGACCATCCCAACCACTGGATCGGCCACGTGAATGGTGCGATCCCCGGTCCGCTCCTGCGCGGCGCGCAGGCGTTCGGTTCGGTCCCGTCCTCCCACGTCTCGGGCGACCGGATCATCCCCGTCTGGGCCGCGCGGGAGAGCGACCTCGGCGTCGGGCGGCTCAACATAGGCACCGGCGACCGCGTGACGATCACGGACGACCGCGTCCAGAGCGAGTACAAGCGCATCATGTGGGCGGGCGCACAGGGGAACGGGTGGACCTTCTCGGAGGCGCGGGCGCAACTGGCGGCCTTTCTCGACGACGTCCCGCGCGAATACGTCGCGGACGACCTCCACGTCCGCGTCCTGAAGTTCCCGTCGGGGGAGATCCTCGGGCTCAACTGGCTCCAGACGATGAATCCCTCCTGCACGATCGGTCCCGCGGCCGCGACGATCGACGAGCTCAAGGCCTTCGCCTCTCCGAAGGGCAACTTCCAGGTCGCGGCGGCGTGCACGGCGTCCGACCGCGTGATCTCGATGAACAACACGGGGGGCATCTCCGCCACAGGCGGGGCGATCAAGATCGGCGACGAGATCGTCGGGTTCACCTCGAACCAGAACAACACGCTCCAGGCGGTGCGCGGCTACCTTGGATCCGGCGCGCAGGTGCACGACGCGGGCGACCTCGCGTTCAACATGTCGTTCCTGCCTATCGCGACCCTCACGGGCGCGGTCCCGGCGACGTCGGGGACGATCGTCACGACCCAGGGCTCGGCGAACGGCGCGGTCAACCGGACCGATGCGTACATGGCGGTCCAAACCGGCGGCCAGTACGAGGTACTGATGTACACGGGCGTATATGCGCGCAACAACGACCTCGTCTTCACGATGCCGGGGCGGCTCGAAGACTCCACGGTGGGGATGTTCCGGGGGATGTTCGGGACCGCCGCGCTCAACCATTCCGCGGACACGCTGGCCTACTTCCTTCCGTATCGCTTCTGGGACACGTACAAGGCGCGACAGTGGGACGGACGCATGTGCTGGTTCGAGGCCGCGACGTGCATGGAGTCCGCGCAGTGGCGCTCCGTCCGGTGGACGGAGGACGTGCCCGCGAACGACCCGAATCTCCGGACGCACGCGCTCGTGCGCGTGGACGGGAAGGGCGAGTGGTTCGACGCGCCCGGGCGCGACCTCTTCGAGTTCGTGCAGTTCAACGGCGCGAACGGGATCAACCGCGTCGGCCGCGAGAACGATGCGGGGCAGCTCGAACTGCGCTTCCAGTTCGAGTACGCGGGAGGCTTCTGGCCGGAGCATTCGTGGAAACGCGCGACCCGCGTGAAGTCCGTGCGGGTCGAGTACGTCCGGCCCACGCGTACGCTGCATCATGAGGATCGATAGAGGACATGGAAGACAAGGAGACAAGGGGACTAGGAGACCTGGAGCCCGTCTCCGGCATGACGTTGATCGAGGTCCTCGTCGCCTTCGTCATCTTCGTCCTCATGATCGGCGCGCTGGTGAGCCTGGCGAACAGCGGACTCGAGACGTGGACGACGGGGGAGAGCCGGAAGGACGTGTACGATCGCGGGCAGGCGGTCCTCGGGACCATCGCCGACGATCTGCGGAACGCCGTCTCGGAGAACGTGTTTTACAACGACGGCCGGAAGGACCTGATGCCCGCCTCGTTCCTGTGCGACACCGATTCCAACGGCGCCCAGCGGCTCCGCTTCGTCCGCGGAGGCGACATGGAGCGCATCCGGGTCGAGCCCGCGATGCAGATCACGAAGCGCGTCCCGACGATGTACTACGGCGATTCCTGGGAGGTCGCGTACGTCGCGGATTCGGATCCGACGAAGAACCTCGTGTATCGCGCCATCCGCTACTTCGACCGGCGGGTGGACTACACGCTCCTGCGGGACGAGGACGTGCAGCGGACGGGCGCGGACTGGTTCAAGCGCCACGCCGCGGTCCTGGAGCGGGGCATCCTGTACCTCGGGTTCCGCTTCTGGACGCAGGAATCGGAGACGTGGTTCCCGGCCGGCACGCGGGTCCACACGTGCGGGACCGAGGCGCACCGCCCCCTCGTGCAGCTCTCGGCCCCCGGGACCTGTCCCGTCTGCGCCCGGCCCACGGTCGAGCGCGTGGTGCAGGAGCGGGAGGACTCCAGCGACGTGTGGGATTCGACCCGGGTCTCCGACGCGGGCTTCCGTTACCGCAAGCGCAAGGACCGCCTCGACCCCGACTTCGTCTACCCCGAGATCGTCCAGATCACGGTCGTCCTGGAGTCGCATGCCTCCGAGGTCCGCGGGCTCAAGCTGGACGGGCCGCTGGGGGAGAAGGACGCGCTCATCAAGGTGACCGACACGCGCGGGCTGCCCGACGCCCCGAACTTCGTGAAGATCGACGCCGAGTGGATCGAATACGACGAGCGGACGTACGACTCGATCCGGGCGCGCCGCCGCGGGGCGCGCGGCACGAAGGCGAAGCCGCACGACACGGGGGCGATCGCGCGTTTCGGGGAGACGTTCGTGACGGAGGTGAGGATCCCGGCGTTCCGGCACGCGGTGATCCGATGAGAATCCGAAGTCCGAGGCGCCCGCGCGGGTTTACCCTGCTCGAGGTCCTGATCTCGATCGTGATCCTCGTGCTCGGGGCGGTGGCGATCCTCCCGCTGTTCGCCGTCGGCGCGCAGAGTCACAAGCGCGCGACCGACCAGGTCCACACGAGCCTCATCGCGCCGCGGATCGCCGCGATGATCCAGGAGAACCTCACGGGCACGAATCCCGGGGACCTCAAGGACGCGCAGTTCGTCGAGTACGGCCGGGAATATCGCTACGACGCGCAGTTCGCGCGGTTGCCCGGGACCGCCGGAGATCCCCTGGCGGACGCGGCGTTCGCCCTCCGGGTCACGGTGAAATGGCGCGAGAGCGGGGCGGACCATGTGGAGACGTTCGAGACGGTGGTCCTGCGCCGTTTTCCGCCGCCGGTCTCCGGCCGCGCCGCCCGCAGGTGACGGGAGATCTGCCGCTTGGAACCGAACGCCCGGCCGTTTCCGCGCGACGTCCCGCGCCTCCTCCGCGAGCACGGCCTTCAGCCGAAGAAGTTCCTCGGCCAGAACTTCCTGCTCGATCCGAACTTCCTCGAGGCGATCGTCCGCGACGCGGAGATCGACGCCGGCGACGGGGTGGTGGAGATCGGCTCGGGCCTCGGCCATCTCACGGACCGCCTCGCGGCGCGCGCGGGCCACGTGTGGGCTTTCGAGATCGACCCGGAAATCTACGACCTCTCGCGCACGCTGCTCGGGGAGCGCGAGAACCTGACGCTGACGAACCTCGACGGCGCGGAATTCGCCGATCATATCGACCCCGGCATCTACCGGAGGCTCAAGATCGTCTCGAATCTCCCGTACTCGGACTACCAGCGGATCCTCATCCGGCTGCTCTCCTGCAGGCATCCGATCGAGGGCTACACGTTGATGCTGCAGCGCGACGTCTACGACAGGTTCCGTGCGAAGCCGGGATCGAGGGAGTACGGGCCGCTTGCCGCGCTCCTTCAGGCGACGTGCGACATCGCGCTGCTGCGGAAGGCGCGTCCCGCGCTCTTCTTCCCGCGCCCGCATGTCGAGTCGGCCCTCTTCCGGCTCGTCCGCAACGACCTCCTGCGGCCGGCGGAGTTCCCGGCGGTCGCCGCGGCGCTGCGGGAGCTGTTCGCGCAGCGCCGGAAGAAACTCCCCTGCGGCCGGCGGGCCGAGGAGATCCCGCCGGGGGAACTCGTCGGGATGGCAAGAGAGGGACGTTGAAAGGAAGGGACTAGGTTCGGGCGGTTCACGTTTCAGACCGCGGCCCGAATTTTTCCTCGACGATCTCCGTCCCCGACGCTATACTTCTAGGTCCACTTTGGAGGGGGTCGGTTGCCCTTCATCTCCCAGGAATCCGTCCTTGAAGTGAAGAGGGCGGTCGACATCGTCGAGGTCGTGTCCTCCTGCTTCCCGCTCAAGAAGAAGGGGGGCAGCTACTGGGCGTGCTGCCCCTTCCACGACGAGAAGACCCCGTCCTTCCATGTCCATCCGGAGCGGCAGATGTTCAAGTGCTTCGGGTGCGGCAAGGCCGGCGGCGTCATCGACTTCGTGATGGAGCACGAGAAGGTCGAGTACCCCGAGGCGCTGCGGATCCTCGCCCAGCGCGCGGGGATCCAGCTCAAGTTCGAGGGCGGCGCGCGTCCCGGGATCGGCAAGGAGGAGATCCTGAAGGCCAACGAGTGGGCCGCCAAGCACTTCCGCCGGCTCTTCCTGACGGCGCCGGAGGCGGAGTCCGCGCGAAAGTATCTGGCCTCCCGCGGCGTAAACGACGAGACATGCGAGACGTTCCAGATCGGCTTCGCCCCCGACTCGTGGGACCACCTGCTCAAACGCGCGGCGCAATCCGGCATCGGCGAGAAGATCCTCCACGCGGCCGGACTCGCCGTCGAGCGCAGCAGCGGCGGAGGGTACTACGATCGCTTCCGCGGCCGGCTCGTGCTCCCGATCTGCGACCCGCGCGGCCGCGTCATCGGATTCGGCGCGCGCACCCTCAAGGACGAGGAGCCGAAGTACCTGAACACCCCCGAGACGGCGACCTTCTCCAAGGGGCGCAACTTTTTCGGCCTCAACCTGATCCGGGATGAGATCGAGAGATCCCGGACGTTGTACATCGTCGAGGGTTACTTTGACGTTATCCTGCCCTTCCAGGCGGGCCTGCGCGGACTCGTCGCGACGCTCGGCACCGCCCTGACGCGCGACCACCTGAGACTGCTCCGACGGTACGACGTGGAGAAGGTGGTGCTCGTCTTCGACGGGGACAAGGCGGGGCAGGAGGCGAACGTCCGCGGGATGGACCTGCTGCTCTCGGAGAACGTGGACATCTTCGTGTCGGAGCTGCCGGAGGGCAACGACCCGGCGGACTGCGTCGTCCGTTTCGGCGCCGACCGGACGCGGGAGTGCATCGAGAAGCGCACGGAGATCTTTGACTTCATGCTCAAGGCCGCATCGGCGCGGGTGGACCTGTCCACGCCTTCGGGAAAGACGCGCGTCGTGGAGGAGACGCTGGACCGGCTGGCGCAGGTGCCGGACCCCGTGAAACGCGAGGTGCTCCTCCAGCAGCTCGCCCGGAGGTTCGCGCTCGACGTGGGCGTGCTCCGCGGGAGGCTCCAGCCCGGTGCCGCGGCGCCCATCGCGCCGGCGGCCGCGAAGGGGCGGAAGGAGCCGGCGGAAGCGGCGGCGGAGGAGCTGCTGGCGCTCCTGCTGGCCGAGCCCGGGCACGTCGCCGCGGTCCGGACGCTTCTCCCGCCGGACGGCTACCCGACCGAACTCACGCGCGGCCTCGCCGCGCGTCTATATGACTGGGACGGCCCCGTGGGCGACCTGGTTTCCGTGCTGGAGGCTCCCGCCGAGCGCGCGCTGGCGGCCGACCTGGCGATGCGGGAGTTCGAGAAGGAGTCGGTGGAGCGGCGGATCCAGGGCTGCCTGGAGACGCTCCAGCGAAGGCGCTTCCTGAACGAAAGGAAGGGCGGCCCGCCGGGAGGGGATCCCGACGAGGCGTTGAGGCGGCTCGCGGAGGCCCGAAAGGCGCGCCCGAGCGATCACGGACTGATGCCGGGACGCTAGGGAGGAGAGAGGGACAGACCCATGGCGACCGACGGAAAGGAGATGCGACCATTACCGAACGGCTGCTCCAGGGCGCGGACGAACCGCCCCCGACCGTCGAGGGAGGGGCGCTAGGGATGGAGAAACTCAGCCCCGAAGTCAAGGCGCTGATCGAGGAGGGCAAGAAGAAGGGCGTCATCACCTACGACGAGCTCAACAAGGTCCTCCCGGAGGACATGGTCTCCCCGGAAAAACTGGACCAGATCCTCCAGATGCTCGACGAGATCGGCATCGAGATGGTGGACGAATCCGCCGAGGCGAAGGAGGAGGCGTTCGAGGACGACGACGCCGAACCCGGCGAGTACGAGGACCTCGGGGACATCGAGGGGAAGCGCGCCAGCGAGAAGATCGACGACCCCGTCCGGATGTACCTGACGCAGATGGGCGAGATCCCGCTCCTCTCGCGCGAGGATGAGCTGCGTCTGGCGAAGAAGATCGAGATCACGCGCAAGCGTTTCCGCACGAAGGTGCTCGAATCCCCGTTGAGCGTCGTGGAGGCGCTTCAGATCCTCGAGGACGTGAAGAACGGCGAACTCGCCTTCGACCGCACGCTCAAGGCGGACAGCGCCATCGACGTCTCGAAGTCCGAGGTCCTGGACCGCCTGCCGGACGTGATCGACCGGATGCGCCGGGTGCTGTTCGACTCGCACGAGTGCTACGACCGGGTGCGTCACCAGAAGCTGACCCCGAAACAGCGGGCGCGGATGGAGAAGCGGCTCCGGGAGGACCGGCGGCAGTGCGTCGTGATGCTCGAGGAGATGAACATCCAGGCGAAGAAGATCAAGCCGATGATGGAGAAACTCGAGCAGGTCTCCCAGCGAAAGGACGAGCTCGTCCGGGAGGTCGAGGAGATCCGGGCCGCCAAGGGGAACAAGGTCCGCCAGGACGCCCTGGAGAAGGAACTGGACCAGCTCGAGATGCAGACGCTCGAGTCCCCGGACGATCTCCGCACCCATGTGCGCGAGATCCGGGAGCGCTTCGAGGAGTACGAGAAGACGAAGCGGAAGCTCTCCAGCGGCAACCTGAGGCTCGTCGTCTCCATCGGCAAGAAGTACCGCAACCGCGGCCTCTCGTTCCTGGACCTGATCCAGGAGGGGAACACGGGGCTGATTAAGGCGGTGGAGAAGTAC
>JACPRC010000221.1 GCA_016190175.1 Planctomycetota bacterium | reverse complement strand
GATGGGGAGATGGGGAGATGGGGAGATAGGGAGAAGGGGAGATACGCCCGGTCCGGCCGCATCTCCATGAGGAGCAGATGACCAAGTTCTACATCACCACCGCCATCGACTACCCCAACGCGAGCCCCCACATCGGGACCGCCTACGAGAAGATCGGCGCGGACGCGCGGGCCCGCTGGCGCCGGCTGTGCGGCGACGACGTCTACTTCCTCATGGGCAACGACGAGAACAGCCAGAAGGTCGCCGAGAAGGCCCAGGAGCTGGGGCTGGACCCTCTCGCCTATTGCGACGAGATGGAGCGCAAGTTCCGCCAGGCCTGGTCGAGGCTCTCGCTCTCCTTCGACCGATTCATCCGCACGACCGAAGCCGCGCACCACCGCGGCGCACGGGAGATCTTCCGCCGACTCCTGAAGCGCGGCGACGTCTACCGCGGGATGTACAAGAGCTGGTATTGCGTGGGCTGCGAATCGCGCAAGACCGACAAAGACCTCGTGAACGGGAAGTGCGCGAACCACCCGAACCGGGACCTCGAGTGGGTCGAGGAGGAGAACTGGTTCTTCCGGCTCACGGCCTATCGCGACCGCATCCGCGAAGTCGTGAAGAACACGGATTTCGTCGAGCCCGGGATCCGGCGGAACGAAGTGCTGGGGGTCCTGGAGGAGGGCCTCGAGGACATCAGCATCTCCCGCGCGAAGACGAAGTGGGGCGTGCCGGTGCCGGACGATCCCGACCACGTGATCTACGTCTGGTTCGATGCCCTCGTCAACTACATCACGGGCGTCGGCTTTCCGGACGGTCCCGACTTCGGCCGCTGGTGGCCGTGCGACGTCCACGTCATCGGCAAGGACATCACGCGGTTCCACTGCATCATCTGGCCCGCGATGCTCCTGGGCGCGGACCTCCCGCTCCCGAAGAAGGTCTTCGCCCACGGGTTCGTCTATCTCTCCGGCGAGAAGATCTCGAAGTCCGGGAAGCGCCTCGACCCGGCGAAGGCGGCGGACCGTTTCGGCGGCGACCCGCTGCGCTACTTCCTCCTGCGCGAGATCGCCTTCGACAACGACGGCGACTTCACGTGGGAGAAGTTCGTCGAGCGGTACAACGGCGAACTGGCGAACGAACTGGGGAACCTCCTCAACCGCGTGGTGAACATGGCGGAGAAGAACCTCGGCGGCGTCTTCGAGAAGCCCCCGGCGCCGCTGCCCCAGGACGCCGCGCTGCGCGAGAAGCTGCTGGGGCTCGCGGACCGCGTGGCGCCCCATTACGACCGCTTCGAGTTCCACTTCGCCCTCGCGCAGATCTGGGACGCCGTGCGGCAGGCCAACCGCTATCTCGACGAGACGAGGCCCTGGACGGCGGCGAAGGAAGGGCGGAGGGACGCGGTAGCGGCGTCGCTCTACAACGCGGCGGAGGCGCTGCGGATCATCGCCGTGCTCGCCTCTCCCGTCATCCCCGCGACGGCGGACCGGATCGGCGAACAGATCGGGATCGGCCCGCTGTCCACCGCGCGGCTGGAAACGGTGAGGGCGTGGGGCGGCGTGCCGGGCGGAACCCGGGTGCGCCGCGCGGCGCCCCTGTTCCCGCGGTTGGACAAGGTGCCCGAGGCGGAGGAGTTCGCGTGAACGAGAGCCTCGAGCGCGGCATCCGCGACCTCGTCGCGAGGGACCCCCGGTACCCGTTCGAGGCCTACCGCTTCGTGTTCGAGGCGCTCGACCACACCGTGCGCGAGATCGGCGAACGGCGCCACGTCACGGGACGCGAGCTGCTCGGCGGGCTCCGGAAGCTCGCACTGGACCAGTTCGGGGGACTCGCGCGCATGGTCTTCGACGGCTGGAACGTCCGCGGGACCGGGGACTTCGGCGAGATCGTCTTCAACCTCGTGGGCGTCGGGCTCATGGGGAAGACCGACCGGGACTCCAAGGACGACTTCCGCGACGTCTACGACTTCGACGATGCGTTCCCGCGTTACGTGCCGCCGCCGGGATGCACGCCCTGACCCTCCGGGTCGCCGACCGTTGCGGGAAGCCCGATCCGGCGCAGGCTCAGTCGACCAGGGCCGCGGCGGCCTGCTTCCAGAGCACGGACGCGGGAACGGAGAACTCGACCTCGCTCTGCCGCTCCTTGATCGATTGGTCCGCGAACAGGATGAAGCCGCCGCCGTCCGGATGATACCCGTCCCGGTCGCCCCCGATGACGAAGCGGGCGGGCCTCGTTTCGGACAGCTCCTTCGGACCGCGGTAGTCGATGGCCGCGGGATCGTCGGGATGGCTCCGCGTCTTGCCCCACACGGGGCACAGGAAGGGATCGGGGTCCATCCTGGCCCACTGGTGCCAGTGCTGGGGGTCCCGGCAGGGCGTCTCCCGGCAGTCGACGGCAGGCACCTTCGTCGGGCCGAGCGGTCTCGATCGACGGAAGCTCACGATCCTCACCTCGTGCCAGAAGTTCCGCCCCGTCTTCTCGATGTCGAACGCCCCGTCGGCGTACAGCATCGTGGCCCCCACGCCGCCGATCATCCGGAGGTTGTTCCGGCAGTGGGTGAGCTGCGCCCGCCCTCGGGAGGCCCGCACGGTGGCGGCCGTGACGGCCGCCAGCCCGGCGAGCATGAGCAGGACCAGCCCCACCTTCACGGCCGCAAGCAACCCCGGGGCGAACCACCGTACGAGGGCAAAGAGCGAAGGAACCTGGGACGCCCCCACGAGCACGGCAACGTACGGGAACGAGGGCGCTCCGCGGGCCGACACGACCGCCGCGACCGCCGCGGCGGCGCCAACGGCCGGAAGCCCGCCGCGGAGCCAGGGCGGCAGCCGGCGGTCGCCGTGCTCCAGGAACACGATGATCCCCGCAACCACCACGGCCGACAGCGCGAGCAGGAGCGCCATTTCCACGGATTGTATCCCCCTCCCGCGCGTTGACAACCAAATTCCCCGGACGCTATCATCCCGCCGACCCCATGATCCTCGCCGCCATGGACCTCGGAACCAACTCGGTGAAACTCCTCGTCGCCGAGGCGCGCGGCGGTCGCCTCCGCCCCATCGAGGAGCGCGCCGTGATCACCCGGCTCGGCGAGGGGCTCGAACGGAACCGGCTCATCTCCGAGCCGGCGATGGACCGGACGCTCGAGGCCCTCGTCGGGTTCCGCGAGATCGCGCGGCGCCGCCACGCCTGGGACATCGCCGCGGTCGGCACCCGCGTTTTCCGGGATGCGAAAAACGCCCGCGTCTTCGTCCGGCGGTGCCGGACGGAGCTCGATCTGCCCGTACGGGTGCTCTCGGGCGCCGAAGAGGCGCGCCTCGGGTTCGTGGGTGCGACGGAGGGGCTCGGCTCCGCGACCGTCGTGGACGTCGGGGGCGGAAGCACGCAGATCATGGCCGGCGATCGCGGACGGCTCCGGCTGGGACGAAGCGCCGACGTCGGCGCGGTCGTCGTGACCGAGGCGCACCTCCGCTCCGACCCGCCGTCGCCGCGCGAACTGGAGGAAGCGCGTGCGCGCGTCGGTCCTCCTCTCGACGCGCTCCTCCGGCGCGCGAAGCTCCCGCACGCGCTGGTCGGGATCGGCGGCACGATCACCTCGGCCGCGGCGATCCACTGGAAGCGCACTTCCATCCACGGCTGTGCTCTTTCGCTGGCCGCCATCGACGCCCTGCGCGATCGCCTCGCCGCGATGCCGCTCGAACGAAGGCGCGGCGTCCGCGGGCTCGAGCCTGCGCGTGCGGACGTCATCGTGGCCGGACTCCTCATCCTGTCGGAAGTGATGCGGCGCGGCGGCTTCGCGGAGCTGCACGCGAGCGCACGCGGGCTGCGGCACGGGGTCGCGATCGAGCTGGCGCGGTCTCCGCAGTCCTGACGGGCGTATCCGAAAAGATACGGCACATCGCATTTCCTTCCGGAATCGTCGGGCAATGGAATTGCTCCATGCAACCCCGGTGCGTATCGGTACGTCTACAGAGATGGGCCCTGTTGGAGGCTCGATCATGAACCGCCGCGAATTCCTGAAGCTCGGATTGGCCGCTCCCCTGATCCTGAAGGCGTGCAAGGACCCCGTGAGAACCGCGCTCCGGGACCCGGGGGCGTCCTCGTCGATGCCTCCCACGGAGGGGATCGACGTCACCGCCGAGTGGAGGGCGCTCTACGCCAGGGCCGCGCCGGGGACGGAGTATCGGCGGGGACAGGTCGCGGCAAGCGCGCTCAAGGTGTTGCCCGTCGAATCCAAGATCGCGGGCTATTCCATGCGGCTCCCGGCGGCCCATCCGATCCCGACGCCGGCGGTGCACGGCGGCCGCGTCTACGTGAGCGGCGGCTTCGGGAGCAAACAGTACTTCTGCCTCGACGCGGCCACCGGGAAGCAGCTCTGGGGCGTCGACCTCAGCGACGACGGCCCCTCCACCGCCGCGATCGAGGACGGCTACGTCGTCATGAACACCGAGTCCTGCACCATCTTCACGCTCGACGCCGGCACCGGAGAGATGGCGTGGTCATGGTGGCTCGGCGATCCGCTGATGTCCTCGCCGACGATCGCGAAGGGCCGCGTCTTCAGTTCGTATCCCGCGAACGGACGGGCGCACCATCGCGAGGCGAGCCATCTCCTCGGCTGCTTCGAACTCAAGACCGGGAAGATCCTCTGGCAGCGATGGATCGACGGCGACGCGATCTCCGCTCCCGTCGCGTCCGGCGACGAGGTCGTCGTCGCGACCTTCTCCGGCACCGTGTTCCGTTTCCATCAGGAGAGCGGCGAGGCGCGCTCCGTGCTCAAGGCGCGCGCGACATCGGCGCCGGTGGTCGTCGGCGAGGAGATGCACTTCAGCCGGCGCGCGGAGACGCAGGGCTCGCCGCAGGAGGGGCTCTGTCTGTGGAACAACGGCTCGAACCGGATGGAGAAGCAATACCAGGTGCGGGACGCCAAGTACCTCGACGGACACGTCCAGACGGCCACGGCCTATGCGGCGACCGGGAAGGTGCTGGACAGCGGCAACGGCTTCTCGGGTGGGGCGCCCTCCGAGGCGAACGCGGGAGCGGCATTCGGCAACGTAGGACAGGGCAGCGTCTCAACGCTCCAGGGTTTCCAGGGATCCCGCATCCTTCGCTATGGAGATTCGAACGTCGCCTGCATGGGCGACGAGATCGTCTGCAACGGCGCGCGCGACGGGAAGAAGCGATGGTCCGTGCCGTTCAAGGGCGACCTCGCGAAGCTCGGGGGTTCCCTCGCCGCACCCCCGGTCGCCGCCGGACGCTCGCTCTTCGTCGTCGGTCTCGACGGGCGGCTGATCCAGCTCGATCCCGCCGACGGCTCGCGCCGGCGCGACTGGGAGATCGGACATCCCGTCCGCTACGCGCCGACCGTCGAGGCGGGGCGCGTCTTCGTCGGGACGCAGGACGGACTTCTCGTGTGCGTCGATACGGGCGACACGCGGAACTCGGGGTGGCCCCAGTGGGGCCGGGACGCGCAGCGGACGGGGACGTATTCGCCGCCGTAGGAACTTGGTCCGTCCCCGGCCCCCTGCAGGGAGCCGGGGACGGGACCGCTCCTAGCCTTATTCATGCGGGCTACGCCGCCCGCATGAAACGGCCCCCTTCGGGCCTTCGCCACGCCGAAGCGGCCGTGGCTACGGCCGCGCAGGCGGGCAGCTACACCGGCCCTGCGGGCCTTCGCCACGCCGCCTCCCTGGAGCTTGATGCCGCGAACGACCGCGCAAGCCGGGCGGCGACATCCGAGGCGGCGAGGCGGAATGCGCCGGCCGGAAAGTGGTCGTCGATGAGACCGAACCGCTTCGCCTCCGCCGGGTCCGCGAGAGCCCGATCGGGATCGTTCTTCGCGGGCCAGGCCGCGGCAGGGTCTCCCCGTCTCCCGGATGTTCCGACCCGAGCGACACGACCTTTGCCGTCCGGTTCTGCCGTGGCCATTGAAAGGAGGCGGAACCGTGCAGAGAACATTGGGACGGCTCCTCAGTTGGGGGTGGATCGCAACCGCGTGTCTCGGGTGTGGCGG
>JACPRC010000226.1 GCA_016190175.1 Planctomycetota bacterium | reverse complement strand
GCGGAATCGGCCGGGAGGGCCGATGAAGCTGCCCGGAGGGTGACTTATTCATCCGGGCGGCGGAGCCCGGATGAATAAGTCAGGTTAGGAGGGCTTGCCGTGACCACCCGCCTGTTCGCGATCCTCGCGTGCGGCGCCTGCCTGTCGGCCGGCGCGCAGGACGACCCGATGGAGACCCGCGTCTACAACGTGGAGTCCCTGACGATCCCCATCCAGGACTCGCCCGGCGAGTTCCTGGGCCTCACCCCGGAGCAGGGGCAGCCGGCGGTGCAGGAGGAGGCCGCCGAGGGGTTCCTCGACGCGGACACCCTCGTCCACCTGATCAGGAGCAACGTCGCGGAAGACACGTGGGAGGACGCCGCCGCGCGGATCTCCTTCGCCCAGGGCGTCCTCACCGTGACCAACCGGAAGTCCGTGCACGAGAAGATCGCCGCCTACCTCGCCTACTGGCGGGGCGTCGCGGGAAAACTGGTCGCCGTCGACGCCTCCTTCGTGCGGATCGACGCGGCGCTCCTGGCGAAGATCCGGGCCGGCGGCGCAACCGACCGGCCCGCCGCCATCTCCCCCGCGCAGGCGAAGCAGATCCTCGACGCCGCGCGCGAGGGCAACCTGGCGGAGATCCTCCAGACCATGCGCGTCACCGCCTCCAGCGGGCAGCGCGTGAGTCTCGCCGACACCGTCAAGCAGGCCTTCGTGCGCGATTACGACGTGCAGATCGCCACCGGCGCGGTCGCCCTCGACCCGATCATGGACGTGCTCGCAGCCGGAACGGCGCTCGACGTGAGGCCGCTCATCGAGCCGTTCGGCGGCGCCGTGACCCTCGAGGTGCGGGCGACCGTGGCCGACCTCGAAACCATGGACCCGCGGAAACTCAAGCTCGCGGCGACCGTGGGCGGAGGCGTCCCGAACGTGGGAGGCGAGAAGGCGGGCCTCCAGCCGGGGGCCCAGGGCACGATGCTGCTGGAGGCGAAGATCGACCTCCCGAAGATCGCGCGGCAGGCGATCCGCACGACCGTCACGATCCGCGAGAGGGAGACGCTCCTCGTGGCGGCCGGCCGCCGCGGCGACCGGAGCCTGGTCCTGCTCCTCACGCCCGCGGTCATTCAACCCGAGGAGAAGCCGGCGCCCGAGCCGGTCTTCGACGAGCGGAGGCTCCTGCGCGTCTACGACGTCTCGCCGCTGACGCGGGCCACCGCGGACTTCCCTGGCCCGCGCCTCGACATGCCATCCGCGGGGACGACGATGACCGGCGCGACCTTCACGCTCGAGGAGCCGGGCGGCGTCAGGGTCGACATCGCCGACCTCGTCGAGCTGGTCCGCACCCGCATCGCGCCGGACACGTGGTCCAACAAGCGGAACTTCATCGCCGCCTCCCCGCGGGGGCACCTCGTCGTCCGCCAGAAGCCCGAGGTGCTGCAGGAGATCGACCGCTTCCTCGGATCCCTGCTCGCCTCGCGCGCCGTGATGATCACGACGGAGGGGATCCTCGTCGGGTTCCGCAAGGGCTCGCGGTCCGAATGGGAGAAGGAGATCCCCGCGCTCGGGGCCGGCGGCTATTTCGTCGAGCCCGAGAAGGTGGAGCGGCTCCTCGCGGAGGCGGCCAAGGGCGGGAGCGTGCGGCTCATCGACCGCGCCGAGGTCACGGGCTTCCCGCAGGAGCGCGTGCACGTGGCCCATCTCCGGGAGGAGACCTTCGTCGCGGACTACGATTCCCAGATCAGCACGTTGGCGGCGTGCCGGGACCCGAGGGTCTCGATCCTGACCACCGGATTCGTCTTCGACGTGCGGCCCCACTTCGTCTCGGGGGCGGACCGGATCGCCCTCGACCTGCGGTCCGCCCACGCGTCCCGCGACATGACGGAGATCGAGGAGCCGTCGACGGGGATCGGCCTGCTGCAGGTCCCGCGGCTCGCCGGGATGCGGTGGAACGCGCGCGTGACGTGCGTGAAGGACCGCTACAGCGTCGCGGCGGTGCAGAGCCGCCGCGCGGGCAACGAGGTGGAGGACCTCGTCCTCTTCGTGCGCGCGCGGGGCAACGTCCTGAAGTAGGCGGTACGGCGTTTCCTCGACACGGGCCGGATCATCTTCGCGTTCGCGAACAACCGCTACGCGGGGTTCGCGCCCGGCTCGATCGACGTCTTCGTGCGCGAGTGGCGGAGGGCCGGGACGGTGCGGAGGAACTCCTCCTTCAAGATCGCCCAGCGCTCGTGATCCCGCCATCGCCCGCCGATCCTGACGTACCGCGGCGAATAGCCTTCCTTCCGGAACCCGAGCCGCCGCACGAGACGCTTGGAGGCGAGATTCCCCGGCTGGATGTTGGCCTCCACGCGATGCAGCCCCAAGCGCGTGAAGGCCCGCCGGAGCACGAGCCGCATCCCCTCCGTCATGTAACCCTGTCCCGCGAACGGCGCGAAGGCTTCGTAGCCGAGATACGCGCTGCGGAGGACGCCGAGGAAGATCTGGCTCAGGTTGAAGACCCCCACGAGCGCGTCGTCCTCCCTGCGGAAGACGAGGAAGGACCTGAAATCGTCCCGGCGGGTCCGGCGCATGTACCGCCGGAACTTCGCGGGCGTGTCGGGGGGCGAAACCCAGGGATGGTGCAGCCGCCGGCTCGCGCGGACGCGGGCGAGAAACTCCTCCTGATCCCGCGCCGAAGGAGCGCGCACGGTGACTCTCATGAACCGCTTCCTGCGCCGGCTCAGTCCACGCGCCAGGCGCCGTCCTCGCGTACGAGGCGCATGTCGCGCCGGCGCTTCGTGCCCGCGCGGTCGGTCTCCTCGAAGACGAGATCCGCCTCCTCGCCCCGCTCCTTCGTCTCGAGGAGGACGCCGGGAGACCACTCGTCGCGCTCGATGCCCGCGCGCGTGAGGTCGAGCGCCATCTCTTCCGGCGACATCGACGCGGGGTCCCCGTTCAGGCGTATCCGCTCCCGGAGCGATTTCGCGAATTCGGGATCGGCCTTGGCCCGAGCTCCCCACTCGCGGCACTTCGCGAGGGCATTTTCGCGCGTCTTGCGGCTCGAGAGGGCCCAGATCGCGCGGGCGTCCCTCGTCCGCATCGCGGCGCAGTACGACTCGAAGCACTCGCGGGGCGTGGAGGCGCGGGGCCCGGCCGGCGTCGGCGCCGGATTCGACGGCGCGGGCTCCTGCTTCTTCCCGCACCCGGCGGCGAGGACGAGGACGGCAAGCGGGCCGGACAGCACACGGATTCGGAAGCGCATCCGGAAGATCATGCGACGGCCTTGGATTCTAGCGCGGGTCTCCGAGAGAGGGAAGGGAAGAGGACTCCCCCGGTCAAAAGCAGTGCCCGTACATGTCCGAATGGGAATGCGAGAAGGCGCGGACCGACCCTCGCGTCCCGCGAAACGTCGTGATAGAATGCGCCCGTGAAACGGGACGCCAACTGGCAGAGGTACCTGACCCTCGACGCCGGCAAGTATGCGGGCAAGTACGTCGTGATCGTCGCCGGTCACCTCGTCGGCGCGGGACGCAACCTGCGGAAGCTGCTCGATCTGGCGCGCAAGATCGCCCCCCGCGAAATCCCCTTCGTCGCACGCATGCGGGACCCGAAGAAGGTCTGCGTCTATTGAGACCTCACGGGGGAAACGCGCGCGGTTCACGTTCCAGCGTGGGCTCACGCCCGTCGGCTTCGCGAGTGTGCCGGTCGCCCGCGGCATCCCCCGGTCCGATTCCGCGCGTTCCGCGGTGAACTCCGCCGTGCGACGACTACCCGAACGTCGCGAACCTCGCGATCACCACCGCCTCCTCGGGCACCGCCACCCGGTCGCCGAACTCCAGCTTCGACTTCGCCTTCTCCGCGACGTCCCGCTCCTTGTGCGGCAGGATGAAAACCCCCAGCTCCTTCTCCACCGCGGCGTACTCGTGCTCCACGATCGCCATCCCGATCTGCGTCTTGTCGATCATCGCGCAGCTCGTCACGAACCCGACGCACTCGCCCCTGCGATTGACGACCGGATCGTCGGGCCGCGCCATCTTGATGCCCTTCCGCTTCATCGTGAAGCGCGCGACCTGCCGCGTCTGCGCCGCCTCCTTCGCCAGGAGCGCCTTCTTCCCCACGAAGAACGGCTTGTGGCGCCGGACGAACGCGCCGTAGCCCGCCTCGCTCGGACCGAGGTCGTGCCGCCCCGCGAGTTCGTGGCCGTAGAGCGGGAACCCCGCCTCCGTGCGCGTCGAATCCCGCGCGCCGAGGCCGCACGGCGCCACGCCCGGCTGCGCGAGGAGAAGATCCCACAGCCCCTCCGCGCGGTCCGGATGGACGAAGAGCTCGAAGCCCATCTCCGCGCCGGTATAGCCCGTTCTCGATGCGAGCACGTCGATCTCGCCGACCCGCGCCGGCACGTGCTGGAACTTCCCGAGCCCGACCGCCTCCTTCGCGCCGAGCTTCCGGAGGATCTCGAGCGACGCCGGCCCCTGGAGCGCAAGGTCGACCCGCTGGTCCGCACCCGACGCGGGGTCCTTGAGGCGCCGCAGCGTCACCGGCCCGGGCGCGACCTTCTCCGGCGCCTCGCGATCGATGATCGCCTCGCGCCGGTTGACCGCGCTCCACCACGCCCAGATCTTGTCCTGGTTCGAGGCGTTGACCACGACCATGTACCGCTCCTCCCCGGTGCGGTAGACGATGATGTCGTCCATGACGCGGCCGTCCACGTCGAGCACGTACGAGTAGTGCGAATGTCCGACCTCGAGCCGGTGGACGAAGTTCGTCGTGACCGTGTCGAGGAAGTCGCATGCGAACGGCCCGGAGACCTCGAGCGTGCCCATGTGACCGACGTCGAAGAGGCCCGCGGCCGTCCGCACGGCCTTGTGCTCCTCCTGCGCGCCGGCGTACCAGAGCGGCATCGACCAGCCCGCGAACGGCGCCATCTTCCCGCCGAGCTTCTTGTGCGCCGCCCAGAGCGGCGTCTTCTTCTCGGGCTCCTCGGCCGGCTTCCATTCGAAGACCTTCCCCGCGCCGCCCTTGCCCGCCGGGCGGCCGACGTAGAACGTCTTCGTCGCGTCCGCCTTCCAGAGCGGCGTCTTGAGATTCGGCGGCGTCGCGTCGATGATCGCCACGGGTCCGTGCACCTTCGCGAAGACGTCGTCCGGCGAGATGCGGACGTAGCCGTCCGAGAGCGAGGAGAGCCACTCGCGCAGCGCGGGGGAGCCGTCGACGACGTAGCCGTCGTCGCGCCTCAGGATTCGCGCCGCCTCGATGAGCCGCCCCTTGTCGTCGTGGAACTCCATCGCGGCGCAGGCGCCGACCTCCATCGCGGCGACGTTGCCCGCCGCCGCCTGGTCCAGGAACGGCCGCGCCCGCTCGCCGCGAACGAGGAACGTCCCGTTCGGCGATTCGGGCTTCGGGAACGGCGCGAACTTCGACGTCAGCTCCGCGACCTTCGAGCGCACGTCGCGCAAGAGGTCGTAGTCGATCTTGCCGCGGACGATCCGGCCCGAGAGCGAGCGGACGCGGAAGGTCTGGATCCCCCTGAGCGTGCGCGCCACGTGCTCCGCGATCTGGTCCATCTCCTTCGGGCCCATGCCGCGCTGCGAGAGGATGACGCTCCCGAAGCGGATGCCGCTCGGGCGCACGCCCGTCGCGTCACCCGGGAGCGCGTTCTTGTTCGCGGTGATCCCGGCAAGGTCGAGGATGTTCGAGCCGACGTCCGCGGTGAGCCGTACGCCGCCGGGCCATTCCATCTCCCGAAGATCCACGACGCACAGGTGCGTGTTCGTGCCGCCGAACGCGAGCGGCAACCCGCGGCGCGCGAAGCCGTCCGACAGCGCCGCGCAGTTCTCGACGACCCGCTTCTGGAGCGCGCGGAACTTCTCCGTCGCGGCGAGCTTGAAGGCGACCGCCTTCGCCGCGATCGAGTTCGCGTGCGGGCCGCCCTGCTCGCCCGGGAAGACCGCGGAGTCGATCCGCCGCGCGACTTCGCGGTCCGTGGACATCAGGACCGCCCCGCGCGGGCCGCACATCGTCTTGTGCGTCGTGAACATCGTCACGTCCGCGACGCCCACGGGATTCGGGAAGAGCCCGGCCACGACCAGACCGGCCGGGTGCGAGATGTCGGCGAGGAGCCGCGCGCCGACTTCGTCGCATATCGCGCGCAGCGCCCTCCAGTCGATCGTCCACGGGTAGGCGCTCGCGCCCGCGACGACCATCTTCGGCCGGACCTCGCGCGCCTGCGAGCGGATGACGTCGTAGTCGAGCTTGCCCGTCTCCTCGTTCACGACGTACGCGGTCACCTTGTAGTTCCGCCCCGAGCGGTTGAAGGGGCTGCCGTGCGTGAGGTGGCCGCCGTGCGAGAGGTGCATCCCCATGACGACGTCGCCGGGGCGGCACAGCGCCTCGTAGACCGCGTTGTTCGCGGGCGCGCCGGAGAGCGGCTGGACATTGACGAAGATGTCCGCGGCCCGCACGCCGTTCGCGGCGAAGAGCTCCGCGCAGCGCTGCTGCGCCAGCGCCTCGACGAAATCGACGAACTCGGTGCCCTTGTAGTACCGCTTGTCGGAATAGCGCCGGAAGAAGGCGAGGTGGCGCTCCACGTCCGGGATGCGGTCGCGCTCCCTGCGCGTCATGCGCGGCGAAGGGTAGCCTTCGGCATACTTGTTCGAGAAGGCGCTCCCGAGCGCGGCCAGGACCGGCTTCGGGCAGATCGATTCCGACGGGATCATCTGGAGCTTGCGCGCCTGGCGCTGCTCCTCGAGCTCGATGAAGCGCCGGACGTCGGCGTCGATGGGTTCGTCGTCGAAGAGGAACGATGCGTTAGGGTTCGTCATAGGCGGACAGCTTAGTTTCGCGGGGCGCCGGAGTCAAACGCGGGGTGATTCGGCGCCTCCCGCCTACCGCCGTACCTTTCCAAGCGCGGCATCGAGTTCGGCCCGCAGCGCCTCGGGCTCCCGCACCCCCTCGCATCGCACGAGCGGCGCGTCGTCGCGCGGATCGATCACGAGCAGGAGCGGCGCGCCCTTGACGGCGTATCTCGCGACCGCGGGATTCCCCTTCTTGACGAGCTTGAGGCGGACCCAGACGAATCTCCGAAGGAGGTCCTTCAGCGCCGCGCTCCCGAAACTCCTCGCGTACTCCTCCGACGCCTCCTTCCCGTCCGTCCAGAAAAGGATCACCGGCATCCGGTCGCGCCGGCCCTTTTCCAGCGCGGCCTCCAGCGTGTCCGCCCATCTCGGGAAACGTCCGTGCTTCTCCAGGATCGAGTTGAAGTGACTCACCAGCGTGTCCGGATTGTCGGAGGGCATGACCCCTTCCCTCCCGTCCACCTTGTTCCCGTCCGGATCGAGGAAGAAGAAGGTCGGTATTCCGTTGATCTTCCAAGTCTCCGTCATGATCTTCGGGTGCTTCTTATAGTCGACGAGGATGCGGACGAATTTCTCCGAGGCCTTGACGACCGCATCGTCGGAGAAGACCCCGCGGTCATGCTGGTGGCAGGGCGCCGCCCACTCGGCCCAGAAGTAGAGGAGGATCGGCCGGCCGTACTTCTTCGCCTCCGCCATCGCCGCGTCGTACTCCTCCCCGCCCCGCCACTGGATGCGCCCGCCCGGTTGTTGCTGGCCCCAGGCGAGCGCGGGGAAAGCGAGACAGCCGGCGAGAGACAGCGCGATCCTCTTCATTTGCGTGCAGCTCCTCCTGGTTGAAGCCCTCTCGAAAGCGGATGCCGGGACGGGAAGACATGGGGATGCGGAAGAGCCCTTGCCTCTTGTTCCATGATCCTGCATCTCTTCATCTCCCCATCTCCCCATCTCCTCATCTCCCCATCTCCCCATCTCCCCATCTCCCCATC
>JACPRC010000029.1 GCA_016190175.1 Planctomycetota bacterium | reverse complement strand
TCTCCCCGTCTCCCTATCTCCCTATCTCCCTATCTCCCTATCTCCCTATCTCCCTATCTCCCTATCTCCCTATCTCCCCATCTTCCTCCTATGCCGTCCGGCCGATAGTTCCTTCGGTGGACGATCCGATCGACCGGTTCCTGACCTACCTCCAGGTCGAGTGCGGCTTCTCGCGCCACACGGTGGAGGCGTACCGGCGGGACCTCGCGCGGTTCCGGGACCTCTCGGGCGGGCGCCTTTCGGTCGCGTCGGTCCGCGACTTCGCCGCCGCCCTGACGAGCCTGGGGCTGGCGCCGTCGAGCGTCGCGCGCCACGTCGCGTCGCTCCGGTCCCTCCTGCGTTTCCTCCTCGCGGAGGGCGAACTGCGGGAGGACCTGAGGCGCCACGTCTCGGCCCCGCGCATCCCGGCCTCGCTCCCGCATCCGCTCAACGTCCGCGACGTCCACGCCCTTCTGGAGGCGCCCGGTCTGAGCCTGCGCGACCGCGCGATGCTGGAGCTCCTCTATGCGTCCGGGATCCGCGCGTCGGAGCTGACCCACCTGCGCGTCTCCGACGTGAATCTCGACGTCGGCTTCGTGCGATGTCACGGCAAGGGCGGCAAGGAACGGGTCGTCCCGATCGGCGGCGGCGCGGTCCGGCGGCTGCGCGAATACGTCCCCGCGGGCGAGTTCCTCTTCCCGATCCGACGGGAGACGCTCTGGAGGGTCGTGCGGCGGGCGGCGAGAAGGGCGGGACTGAAGGACGTCCCCCACCCGCACACGCTCCGCCACTCGTTCGCGACGCACCTCGTCCAGAACGGCGCGGACCTGCGGTACGTCCAGGAGATGCTCGGCCACTCGAAGATCTCGACGACGCAGATCTACACGCACGTGGACCACGAGCGGCTGCGGCAGATCCACCGGAGATTCCATCCGAGGGCGTGATCCTACTCCGGCGGCCGCGCGTGTTTCCGGAGGATCCAGGACTCGCCGCCGGCATCGCGCTTCACGAGCCCGACGCCGAGGGCGTACCACTCGACCTCGCGCACCGGCGCGGAGCCGCGCGTCCCCGCCGCCTCGACGCGAAAGCTACTGAACGTCCCGGCCGGCGTCGTGAGCGATTCGACGGTGGTCACCCGGAACTCCAGCGACCACTCGGTCGCCGCGCCCTCCTCCTCCACCGTGCCGCGCCACGACCACAGGCTGTCCGTGTGCAGCGGCCTCGGGAGGAGCGGCATCGGCGGGCGGAAGACGCGCTTCCCGCCCGCCGCCGTCGTTTCCTCCACGAGCAGCGGCCCGTCGTTCGTACAGCGGACGAGCCGGCGGAAAGCGCCCGACGGTCGAGTCACGGCGATCTCGAACTGCGGCTCGTTGCCCGGGCCGAGATGCGACGCGATGACCCGGCGCTCGTCGACCAGGGATCCGGCCGCGTAGCTCCACTCGAATCCGAGCTTCAGCGGGAAGGCGGACTTCCGGTTCTCCTCGAAAACCTTCGAGAAGGACATCGGCGGCTCCGGCTCCGCGACGGGGGCCGCGACGGGACGACGTTCGATCCGGCGGACGAGGATGAAGACGCCGACGGCGACGGCGAGGACGAGCGCGGCGGAGACAGCGAGCCGAGCGCGGATGGGATACGCCCTCTTCAGCTTCTCGCGAACCTCCGGCGGCAGTTCCGCGGGCGCCGCCGGCGCGGACGGCGCGTCCCACGGGAGCGGAGGCACGATCATCGTCGCGCGGCACTTCCGGCACCGGACGCGGCGATCCGGCTCGTGGCGCTTCAGCGGGAAGCGCGCCGAGCAGTTCGGACACTCGAGAACGAGGTTCATTCGAACAGCCCTTGGCCCATAGCCCTTAGCCATTAGCCGGAAGACGCGGGTCTGGCTAAGGGCCAATAGCTAATGGCTAATGGCTAGATCGTGCACTAGAATCAGGTCGATGTCCACCCTCTTCCTGGACGTGCCGATCCGCGGGATGCGCTGCGCCGGGTGCGTCAAGACGATCGAGGAGGAGTGCGCGAAGGTGCCCGGCGTGGTCGAGGCGACCGTCAACTTCGCCGCGGAGCGCGCCCGCCTCGCCGTCCATCCGCGGGACTTCCGCGCGCCGGTCCTCGTGCGCTCGCTGCGCGACCACGGCTATCGCCCCGCCACGGCCCGCGTCGCCTTCCGGATCGACGGAATGGACTGCCCGTCGTGCGTGCAACCGCTCGAGGAGGCGCTTCGCGCGGTGCCGGGGGTCGTGGACGCGTCCGTCAACTTCGGCGCCGGCCGCGGCGAGGTCGAGTATCTCCCGGGGTCGGCGGACCCGGAATCCCTGGCCGCGGCGATCCGCAAGGCCGGGTTCGCCGCGAAGCCGGAGTCGCAGGCCGCGGCGCAAACGGACGACGAGATGCGCTCGCTCCGCATCCGGCTGGCCGCGGCGATCCCCGCCGCCGTCGCAGTGATGTTCCTTTCGATGCAGCACATGATCTTCGGGCGCCACCTCGTGCCCCACCGAGCCGCAGAATGGATCCAACTCGCGATCGCGCTGCCTGTCGTCTACGGTTGCGGCGCCGCGTTCCACCTCGGGATGCTCCGCGGCCTGCGCCGCCTCGCCGCGGACATGAACACGCTCGTCTCCGTCAGCACGAACGCCGCGGTCCTCTACAGCGCGTGGGCCGTCCTCGCCGTACGGCCGACCTACTTCGACACCGCCGTTTCCATCGTGGCGATCCTGCTCCTGGGCCGCGCCCTCGAGCTGCGCGCGAGACGCGGCACGCGCGACGCCGTGGAGAAGCTGCTCCACCTGACGCCGCGGACCGCCGAGGTCGTGCGCGACGGCACGCCCGCCGAGGTGGCGGTCGCGGACGTCCGCGTCGGCGACCTCCTCCGCGTGCGCCCCGGGGAGACGGTCGCCGCGGACGGCGTGGTGCGCGAGGGGACGAGCACGGCCTCCGAGGCGATGCTGACGGGCGAGAGCCGCGGCGTGGAGAAGTCCCCCGGCGCCCGCGTCATCGGAGGGACGCTGAACGGACATGGCGCGCTCGTGGTCGAGGTGGACCGAACGGGGAAGGACACGGTGCTCGCGCAGATCGTCCGTCTCGTGGAGCAGGCGCAGGGCTCGAAGGCGCGGGTCCAGCGTCTCGCCGACGCGTGGGCGCGCCGCTTCGTCCCCGGCGTGATCGCGGTCGCCGCCGCGACGTTCGGCGTCTGGCTCGCGCTCGGCCGCCCGATCGACGGGCTCGTCTCCACGATGGCCGTGCTGCTCGTCGCGTGTCCCTGCGCGCTCGGGCTGGCGACTCCCACGGCGGTGATGGTCGCGACCGGCCGCGCCGCGCAGCTCGGCATCCTGGTCAAGGACGCGGAGTCGCTCGAGGCGGCCGCGGGGCTCACCCAGGTCATGATGGACAAGACGGGCACGGTCACGGAGGGCCGGCTCGCGGTGCGCGACGTGGTCCCCGCCGCGGGGCGGACCCGCGAGGAGGTGCTCCGACTCGCGGCCGCGGTCGAGAAGAACTCCGAGCATCCGATCGCGCGCGCGATCCGCGAGGCGGCGCCCCCCGACGTCCCCGAGGTCGCGGAGTTCGAAGCCCGTCCGGGTCTGGGCGCCGTCGCGAAGCTGGACGGCCGCGACCTCGTCGTCGGAAACCGGAGCCTCATGAGCTACTGCGGGATCGACATCAAACCGATCACCCATGAGATTTCTCACGCGGCGGCGGCGGGACGCACGCCCGTCCTCGTCGCTCACGGCGAGTCTCTCATCGGTCTCGTCACGCTCGCCGACCGCCCGCGGCCGGAGGCGGCGGAGGCGCTCGCGCGGATCCGCGCGCTGGGGCTGCGCGTCGGCATGATCAGCGGCGACGACGCGACGACGACGGGATCGATCGCGGGCGAACTCGGATTCACGGACGCCCACGGCGAGGTCCTGCCGGACGGCAAGGCGGGGCTCATCCGACAACTTCAGGGCACGGGCGAGAGGATCGCGATGGTCGGAGACGGCGTCAACGACGCCCCGGCGCTCGCGCAGGCGGACGTGGGGATCGCCGTCGCGCGCGGCACGGACGTGGCGATCGAGTCGGCGGATCTCGTGCTCCTGCGCGACGACCTGCGCGCCGTGCCCGCGGCGATCGCGCTCAGCCGCCGGGCGCGCGCGATCATGAACCAGAACTTCGCGTGGGCGTTCGGCTACAACGCCCTGCTCATACCGCTGGCCGCGGGCGTCCTGCGCGGGGTCGGCCTCTACGTCGATCCGATGGTGGCATCGGGCGCGATGGCGCTGAGCTCGATCACGGTGGTGCTGAACTCGCTACGACTGCGGGGGTTCGGGGGCGCGTGACGCATGGGGCGATTCGGTCCGGGCGCGCCTATTTCGAGGCCGGCAGCTTCTCCTTGGCCTCGCGGAGGGCCGTTTCGACTTCCGTCCGGTGCTTCCAGTCGCGGGGCGCCATCCTCAGGGCCTGCTCGAAATCCGCGACCGCGCGCGCGAAATCGCCCTTGTCGCTATAGGCATGCCCACGGGCGGAGTAGAAGGAATGGACAACGGGACCAAGGTCGAACGCCGTCTGGTAGTCGGCGAAGGCCCGGTCGACCTCCTTCTTCTTGTGCCAGACTCGCCCTCGATAGTAGTGCGCGACGGCCAGGCGAGGCTTCAGGCGGATAACCTCCTCGAAGTCCGAGATCGCGCCGTCGCAGTCGTTGTTCAAGTACCGACCGATTCCGCGATGGAACCAGGCTTCGAAGAATCTCGGATTGCACGCGATCGCCTTTCCGAAGTCCGCGATCGCCTTCTCCCGGTCCCCCCGAGCCTCCCACGCCCTCCCGCGGAAAAAAAAGCCCCAGGTAAAATTCGGCCGATGCATCAGCGAACAGTTGAACATCCCGGGAGTGGACGCCTTCTTGAACAGAGGCATGAGAAGGCAACAATACTCTATTCCGCGGACCTGTCCGCGGTTGTGGAGTTCCATCAGCAGGCGTCCTCCCTCCCCGTGCGGATCATCGTACAGGAGCAGCGTGACGCGCGCGATTTCGCGATAGACGGCCGCGGCGCCCTCCCACTCCTTCCCCGGGCGCGTGAGCGCCTCAATCGCTCTCGTCGACCATTGTCGAGCCCGATCGACCGCAGCTCGGGGATCTTCTCCAGGGGTATTCACCATGGCCTGAAATCCGCGATCCAGGCAGAGCCGTGCGAAGGAGAGAAGCGTCTGTTCGTCGGAAGGGTCCAGTTCCTTCGCCTTCGACAGCGCCGATTCCGCCTGATCCCACAGGCCGACGTGATGGCTCGCCAGCCCAAGGAGGTACCAGAGCCGGGCGCTGCCGGCGTGGACGGGATCCGCGGCGAGGCTCTCCAGGTCCTTGACGGTCGCCTCGCCCGCGTTCAGTCTCTCCCGAATGTCGATGTTCTGAGCATAGAAAGCCTCCTCGACGTCGCGGATCCGTTCCTGGGCGCTCCGAAGCCGGTCTTCCAAGGCGCGCGCGCGACTCTCTTGCGCCGCGCGGGCATCGGCCTCCGCGATGCGCCGGCGACAAAGATCCCTGAGTCCGGCGAGGTCCCGGTCCCAGCGGATCTCCAGGGCCTGCTCGGCCTTGACGACGCCGCGGGGCCAGTCCCCCGCCTTCGCCGCCGACTCCGCCTCGGCCCGCGCTTTTCGGAAGGTACTCTCGCGCGCCGCGAGCCTCGTGCCGCTCCACGTCAGGACGACGAGGACCACGAGCGCGGCCAGAGCGCCGACCAGGCTTCGATGGCGCCGAAGCCACTTGGCCGTGCGGTATCGCACGGTCGGCCTGCGCGCGAGAATGGGGCGGCCCTCCCTGAACCGGCGCAGGTCCGCCGCGAACTCCGCCGCGCCGGGGTAGCGCCGCTCCGGATCCTTCTCCAGCGCCTTGAGGCAGATCGTCTCCAGTTCGGGCGGGACCCCACGGGCCATGCGCGTCGGAGGTTCCGGATTCTGCCCCAGAATCGTCACGTAGATCTCCGCGACCGAACCGCCTTGAAACGGGGCTCGGTTCGTAAGCGCCTCATAGAGGATCACGCCCAACGCCCACACGTCGGACCGGACGCCGACACGGTCGACCTCTCCGTTGACCTGTTCGGGCGACATGTACTGCGGCGTTCCCAGGATCTCGCCGGACATCGTGTGTTGGGACCGTCCTCTCGCCTCGCGGGCCAAGCCGAAGTCCGTCACGACCGGATGTCCATCGGAGGCGATGAGGATGTTCCCCGGCTTCAGGTCGCGGTGAACGACGCCCTGGCGATGGGCGGTTCCGACGGCGTCCGCGACGGCTTCGAGGATCCTCAGGCGATCCGGGACGGAAAGCCGTTGCATCGCCTGCGCGAACGTGACTCCTTCCACGAACTGCATCGCGATGTAGTGCAGCGGAGACTCATCTTCTTCTCTCGGAACCGTGCCGATCTCGTAGATGTCGATGATGCCCGGGTGAGAGAGGCGCGCCGCGAGCGTCGCCTCCCGCCGCAGGCGGATCACGTCTTGTTCCGTCCCACCGTCCATGTGACGGAGCATCTTGAGAGCCACACGGCGCTTGAGGTCGGGATCCTCCGCCTCGTACACCACGCCCATCCCGCCGCGGGCGATTTCGCGCAGGATCCGGTACCGGCCGATCGTCCGATTCTCCTTCGGTGCCGCCTTTGGGGCGATCGCGATGTCCGTTTCGCCCTCGGGGAGCGGTCCGACGGCGGATCGGCGGCACCCCTGCTGTTCCTTGACGATCTCCATGAGCTGGGACACGGTGATCAGCCCGCGCCGCAATAGAATCTGTCCCAGAAGCAGGTGAGGATTCCGGCCTTGGACATCGCGCCGCTGCTCCGCCAGACACTCCTCTACGGCTTCCCGCGTGACCAGCCCTCGGGCGACCGCCATCTCGCCGACGCGCGCCCCCAGAGGGTCGTCGGGCGCCTCCTCGCGGGGGAATCCCCGGACCGGTTCCACCGACTCGGGATCGGGAGGCTTCTTCATCCCCTGAGAATCTCCGCGAACTCCGGTTCCACCAGCCGATCGAGGTGCTCGCGCCGTTCGGGCTCCGGCGCCCCGAGCCCGCTTTATTCATGAGGGCTTCGCCGCCCTCATGAACAAAGCGCCCTTCGGGCAGTTCCATCGGCCCTGCGGGCCGATTCCACTGGACAACCCCGCTCCATCGCGCTCGACACTCCGTGTCTCGCGCGACGGGCGGCCCGCGGCGCACTATTCCCGTCAAGGTGGCGCCGCGGGCGGCTTGTTCACGAGTTCTCGGCCTGCGGCCGAGAACCTCCGTGAACAAGCCGGGTTAGTCTACGAC